>JAZDMQ010000082.1:0-34770 GCA_043800755.1 bacterium
AAGTATGCCCGCATCTGGGGCCCGGGAAAATACGATGGACAGCGGGTGGAGCGCGATTATGTGGTGCAGGATGGGGATGTCATCGAGCTACATGCCTGAGGTCTAAGGGATGGGTCATGCGGTTTGTGGTGCATGAACACCAATCCAGCCACCATCACTTCGACTTTCGCCTGGAGATGAGTGGGGTCCTCAAATCCTGGGCCGTCCCCAAGGGCCCATCCCTCAATCCGGCGGAGAGGCGCTTGGTCATCCAAGTCCCCGATCACTCCCTAAAATACGGGAGATGGGAGGGGATCATTCCGGAAGGGGAGTATGGGGCAGGGGCAGTGGCCATCTGGGATGAAGGGGAATACCGAATGCTACAGGGCAAAGATACTCAGGAGCAATGGGAGAAGGGAAACCTCTCTTTTATGCTGTGGGGGAAAATATTGAAGGGCGGCTTTTCCCTGCTGAAGATGAAAGGCCGCGGGGCCGCAAAGGAGTGGCTTCTAATCAAAAAGAAGGACAGCTACGCGCATGGTGGCTGGAAGATAAAGACCGCCTTGACCCCGGAGAAGCTCTCCCATCTGAAGGTAGAAAGGCCTCCCTGTCAGATGGAGTAGCTGGCAAGGGAGGAAAATCCCCTCCACTCCTGATCCTCAAGGCCGACACCCGGGTTCGATTCCCGCTGGGGCACCAAAAAATGAGGAGTGGCATAGAATGCCACTCCTTTCTCTTTTCACACCGACATCGAGCCGAAACTCTTCTGCCTGCGTTAAGCGCCTTGCCGTCAACCTGGAAACACAAGAGCTTTGGAATTCAAGAATAAAGATTTGATAACCCTCGCCACTCCTTATGGAGGCTCCATCTATCCTGCCTCATCTACCCTCTTTGATCTGGCCCCTTCGCCTCCACTCCCGATCGTAGATCTTCCCATCCCTGATGTATCCCTCGGGCTCCCCGTGTCGATCGTAGATCCGCTGCCCCTCGATCCGGTACCGGAGGCGCCAGTCCTCATCATAGGCTCGATCCCCCCTTATATGGCCCTGGGGCTGCCAGTTCTGGTCATAGATCCGGCCATCCTTCACATAGCCCTGGAGATCCCAGTCCCGGTCGTAGGTCCGTAGATCCTCGGCCGCGCAGGATAGGGCGCACCAGAGAACGGCAAGCAAGATGGAAAGAAGGATTGCTCTTTTCATGCCAGGATCATCGCTCTTTGAGCAGGCTACGTACTGGATCAGGCGCTTGACTTGCCGGTTCGCCTGGAGCGGCTCGTTGGTCGTTCAGGTTGGATTTCATCTTGTATGCAGATCGTCGTCGCCTCCGCGGTCGAATAGATCGCATCGATTTCCCCCTGAATGGCAATGGTCCGCTGGAGCGCTGTGACGATGCGGCAGTAAGTGCGAATGTCGTCCAGCTCCAGCCGCCGCTCCCTGCGATCCTTGAGCCACTTCTTGCAGACTTGGTATCCGCCCACTTGGTATTCCCATACTGCGGCAGGCACAGGCGCGAAATACTGGGTTTGGTTGATATAGACCCGCTGCACTTCGGCGTCATAGCGGAGGCCCTGGCTCTTGGACTTCGCCACGCGACCATCGCCCTGGCCTTCGAAGCGTGCGGCCGGTGGGTCGAGGTCGGGAGATTTCAGCAGGTGCAATGTCACCAGCCGCGCGCCCAGTGCAGCCAGCTTTTCAAAGACTTTGTGGTTAGCACTGAACGGGATCCGCGGAAAGTCCAGGCGTAGGGATCCAGCGTATCGCTCGCGGTAAGTGGGCGCATAGAGCACCGCGTAAACATAGTGGAAGATTTCCTCCGGCGTCGGCCCTGCCTGCGCCGTGCCCGGCACGGCAGACAGGTCACGGCCATATGCCTCCGCCAGCGCCGACACTACCTTCGGATTCAGGTTCGGCCGCCGCTCGGTCGGCCCATGCCGGGAGAACAGCTCGCTACGGTCCGTGTCAGGGTAGAGGTAGAGGGGGAAAAGGTAACCACGTTCCCGTGTGCGGTTAGAGACCATGCAATCATTTGTAATCCAGTTACTGACCATTGCATGAACCCATGGCTGCCCTGCCAGTTGTCGGCAGGTCATCAGGGCCACGTTCTCCCCCGCCAGCATGTGGCGCATGACTTTTAACAGAGGTCTGGCGTGAAAACCGTTTGACTGTCCCGTGTAGTAGGTGTGGCGGACATCGAACGGTCGGTACAGAATGGGCAGGACTCTGTCCCGATTGGGGCCTGAATCACGTATGTCTTTCTGTGCCCAGGCAACCTTCCAGGATTGTACGTCCTTGCCTAATTTGAAGGCCTCTCGGGCAAGCTCCGGGTCCATTCGGGAGAAGACCGTTACCCTCTGCCACACCTCCTCCGGCGACCCGTGGATCGTCAGGCTATCGCGAGCGGTCACGATTCCCACACTGTTGATGGGAAAGACCTCAGTAACAGGAATGAAGCCATTGTAGGAAGCGACCAGAGCTTCGTCCTGCGGCACAAAGAGAAAGAACGGTGACTTGGGCTGCACCTCCTGCCAATCCGTGTTGGCGATGTCATGTTCTCCGAGCCAGGCGTATTTTGATTTCCGCGTGCCCCAAACTTCGGCACGGCGAACAGTGCGGCAACCCTGTGCTTCACCGCGCCTGATGAAGAAGGCGATGGCGACGCCTTGGCGGATGTCGAAGACGTTCTCGTCCTTGCTACCGTCAGGGCAGGTCTCCCGTTTGAGAGAATTGCCGTGGAGGTCCAGGACATGGATCACGTCGAAAGTCTCCATGAGGCTGTGGCGCATGCCGCGAAAGGTGGGATTGTCGAGGTACCCGTGGTTGGTGATCATCCCGATGACGCCGCAGCCGGCCTGCTCGATCTTCCACTGGGCGAAGCGCAGGAACTTGACGTAGTCGTCCTGGAGCCAGTGTTTCTTTTCGCCAAAGTGCTTTCCGTCAATGTACTTGTAATCCTCAATCAAGCCCGTAATCCATTCGCCCATGTTGGACGAGATGCCTGAGTACGGCGGATTGCCGAGGATGACGAGGATGGGCGTCTGCTTCTTGACCTCGCCGGCGAGATGCGATTCTTCGGCAAGGGAGGAGAAACCCGGAAGGCGGCTCTGGTCCAGCTCTTTCATGTCGAGGGTGTTGGTGAGGTAAAAGCGGACCCGCTCATCGTTGGCCAGGCGGTGGCCGAGTTCCTCCAGAAAGAAACCCATCTTGAGGTGACCGACCGCATAGGGGGCCATCATCAGCTCGAACGCATAGAAGTTCTTCAGGATGTGCCGCCGGATGAAGTCCTCCCGCGCGCCGGAGCCGTACTTGGCCTCGAACTCGCGGACGGCTTCCTGCGCGGCGCGGGCGACGAAGGTCATGGTGCCGGCGGCGGGGTCAAGGAGCGTCACGCCCTCCGAGGCCAGGCCGTCCGGCTTGCCGAACTCGGTCTTGAGGAGGTTGTGCAGGGACCGGACGATGTACGAGACGACGGGCTCCGGAGTGTAATAGACGCCGCGGCGCTCGCGCTCCTCCGGGTCATACTGGGCCAAGAAGGTCTCGTAGAAATGGACAATGGGGTCGCTGCCCTTGCCCTGCTTGTAGTAGGTGTCGAGGATTCCCGGCGCGTCCGCCACGGCCAGGACCTCGGAGATGTCGTCTACGGTCCATTCCAGTTGGGCGGGCAGATCTTCCAGGGAGATGAAGCGGAAGAGGTCGCGCAGCACGCCGATGGTGTGGGGGATGCTGTCGAAAGCGGCGCGGCGGTTGAAGCCATCGCCGGTGCGCACCCGTGCGGCAAATAGGCCGTAGGCGATGGTTTGGGCGTAGAGGTCGGCGAAGTCCTCCGGCATAAGATCACCGATGAGGTATTGCCGGAAGGCCTCGTAGAAGCCGGTGAGGGGGCCGGGGACGTCGCGCTCCTCGGCAAGCTGTTGGGCCACGATGTTACGGAGGAAGCGGGTGCGCTTGGCCAGCTCGACGGCCAGGGTCTGCGCCGTGAAAGTCTTGGGAAGGGAAAAACCGAGAAAGCGGTCGAGCAAAGCCCAGAGTTCAGCCGGTTTCTCGATGGGCGGAGCAGTCTGGAGGCGGTTCAGCGTAAACGGGCGCGCCGCCAGAACCGATTCGGTCCTCTCGCCGTTGAGATAGAGACGAAACTCCAAGAAGTTAGTCAGAATGAGGTTGGGAAACGTCGAACGGTAGCGCCGCAGTTGCTCGGAGTCCTCGATCTGATCCAGTCGCTCTTCCGTGGGCGGCTTGGCCTCGATGTAGCCAATGATGCGATCCGTTCCGTTCCACACGCGGAAATCGGGATTCCCGGCCTCGGTGCTCTTGGGAAGCGTGGTCACGTGGACCTTGCTCCTGCCGGTCGCCTGCGCCACCTCTCCGAGGAGCCCGCTCAGGGTGGAGTAGAAGCTCTCTTCCCGCGCATCCCCTCTCAGGGCCACGACCGCAATCGCTTGGAGGTAGTTTTTGAAAAGGGTCTTAGGATTCATTCCCGTTGCCTTGTAGCTACCAAATGTCGGGCTTAACTGAGGCGCATTTCTCAGCGCATTCAGTTCAAGCCGTTGTTAGCGGTTGGTCTCGACCTTGATGCCTCCGAGGATATTTGAACTATCGAAAACCATCATTTCAGGAGCGACAGGAGATCTTGCTGCTATCTCGCCGGCCAAGTTTGCGAGTTTGCCCAGCACCGCAGTTGCGTAATCCATGCCCTCTACCACTGAGATGTCTCCAGTGGCTGCCTTTACAAACGAGTTAAACTGATTCTCAAAATCGCTGAAGTGATCGCAAGTAGAACGCGCTGACCGGATTTTGGCCGGGCTTTCAGGAATGGGGCAACGGAGGATTGGCACATGAGCGCCTTCAGCGATGCTCAGTTGATCGCACAAGGAGAATAGTTCCGCCTTGGCCAGGGCCAAAGGTGCTGAATGGACTACCAGGTCTCTGTAGTTCCCTAGAAGCGTTAGCCAACCGTTGTCACTTGCTGCCACCTGCAATTCTACGGTCAGGTCGTCGGGGTCCAAAATCTTGTTTAGGACTTTCTTTTTTAGCGCTCCCATAGCCGTAATTCTCAGATTTCCCAAACTGACCATGGGCTTATATATATACTCCGCCGCAAACTCGGCTAAGTAGTCCCGCAGAATGCAGGCGTCAACCAAGAACGATTGCAGAGACAGGTACGTTAACCGGGTGAAGCCGTCTTCGAACCTGGTGCCTATTTTGAAATCGTTACGCTTAAGCTTTGCCAGAAGCTGAGTGGTGTATGCTTCTGATACTTCTCTCAGCCTCCAGTCGCACACTCTAAGTTGGTGCCCAATTCGGCTTGCTGTGTCCCACAGCAAGCCGTCTTTTCTCTTGAAACCTGCGTTGCCTATATTCCTCCATTTTCGGGCAGTCTCCTCAGTAGGCCAAGAGGTATTTCTTGTACGACAATAGGATCGCCAATTTGGAGGCACGGTGCCCTCGACCTCAAGGGCGTGCGAATAGAAATCAACCCCAATGATCCGAAAGCCGAGAGACTCAAGGATGCCGTAAATTGCCCCATAAGCACTTGTTTCAATCTGCCATGGTATCCCTTCTATGGTGTTGGGGAGAAAACGAACGACCGGGTCATGATCGTTAATTGCTCGACATCCTCCCCCCAGATGAAGGATACGACCGGCTGGCCATTTGTTGTCTATTTGTTTCATCTCTCTTCAAAGGCTAACGGAGCGCGATCTATCCGCACCCCGCGCGTAGCGGCCGAGCCGAAGGCTCGCAAGGGGCGCAACCGTGGAGTGTGCACGCCATCGGCATGGCTTAGCGGCAGCGGCGTGATGGCAAGACTCCTTCGCCATTGCTCAACTCGGCTGGCTCGCGGCGCATAGCCTCAGCGGCAAACCCGCTGTCCGCTACAGCCGTTGTTAGGCGCACGCTGTCAAATGCTCGAAAACCAATTTTTGTCAACCGTGACCTTTTCAACTTCAACTTTGTCTGTCTTTACACCGAGCGATAACTCTTTGAGTTTTTGAACCAATTGGTCACCATCAACAAGGTCAATAGCGGGCGCGCCATCTCGAATCGCTTCTCTTGCGGCATCTTTGGTGAAAGTGCCCGTGGTGACAAATAATCCTTTATCTGCGCGGCCAACCATCGCGCCGCGAAAGTCGCGGATTTGGCTTGCACCAACTGCGCCTTGCCATTTTTTACACTGAAAGATAACGTGAAAACTGAGTAATCCACCAAGTCGCATGATTCCCCGCCCGTCAATTCCTCCATCTCCACTTCTACCTGTAATTTCGACTTGGATAAAGCCGGACTCGCGGAGAAACCGTTGAATCAACCGTTCAAAACCAGAAGCCTCCATTTTGACTAAAGTGTCAAGAAGTTCCTCTTGCCATGTTGTTATTGTCTCTGCCTCTCCGAGTCCACTTTCAACTTCGAGCCGTTCTTTCTTCAATTGGTCGCGAACGACCCTTACCACTTCTCTTTCATCAATTTGACTGATAGAACGGCCATTGGGAGTGAGCGCCCATACGCCTCTGCCTGAATTCTCTAACAAGCCATAGCGCTTCAAATATGTTCGTGTCCATGCTATCCGATACTCGAATTCCGTTTGGCCGCCTCGAGAGGAATCATGTATGACTTCCAGGTGTTCATCGGAAAGCCCCATAATCTCTGTAACCTTGCTGTTGATCTCCTCGATTGTGCCTGACCCTCCCAAGTCCTTCATTACATCGAGGACGGGATTCATGATCGCGTCATAGGTTGGAATGTTGGCTTTGTTCATTGTTCTCCCCATCAAGAGAAGCCACAATTTTTGAGATGTGCGCCAACGTCCGTCACGTCGGGCGGACGCAGTTGTGGTAGTCAGTGTTTGCCACAGAGTTCCGAATGCGCCACGTTCGCCAAAGTCCTTTCGGTCCACGCCGAGAGCTCCACTGCACACCTACCTGCTGAATGGCGTCGAACTCCGAAACGGAGCTTGGGATACGCTTGGGGACCTCGATGCCAACGAAGTCAAACGACTTATACTGACCGTACTCCACGATTAGAGCGAAGGTGTACAGGCCCTCAGGACAGATGTAAGGGAACAGATGAATACTCGTTCCTACGACGGCTGCATTCGTGACATCGAGTTCCGCCCAACAAAACCGCCTCTCGTTAAATTCAAGGGTCGCTGATGTGAGCTGACGGTTCCGGAAGTCATAGTCGTCGTTGGCGGGCGACCAGAACACTCCTCGTCCACTCGAAAACTCACAAAGGCTGGGGTCGAAGATCGTCCAGTACCCCTGGCAGTCCGACGCGGTTATTCGTCCGTAGTTCAGCACGCTCGTACGGAACACCAGGCGCCTTTCCTGGACATCGGGGCGAAAGGACAGAATTTTCACACCTAGCCTCGGTCGGAGCGACTACCGAGGATCTTGCCTGTGAGATCGGTCAGGAAAGTAACAGGTCCGA
Organism: bacterium; assembly: GCA_043800755.1. GTDB lineage: Bacteria > Methylomirabilota > Methylomirabilia > CAVQYV01 > CAVQYV01 > JAZDMQ01. The sequence goes on from JAZDMQ010000082.1 coordinate 7,395, forward strand.
GAACATCCATGATGGTTGTCTTGCGATAGTGTTCCTTGAGGCCACATCGCGCCCGATGGCGTGGAGCGTCCGCGCCATCTATGGATTATATGATTTCCGTACAAGAACCCTCAACTGGAGTATTGTCGGCATAAGACGCCAGGGATGTTTTCGGGTAGCCGCAGGTTTGACGCAACTCCGGGCCTCTCAAACGGACGTGCTGAGGTCTTATATGGCTTCCTGATAAGGTCCAGTTCTCTCCTGTTGTAACGCAGGGAAAGGGTAGAAGGGTAAAATTAAGCAACTACGATGGGTTTATACGCCCACGAGTTGGGCAAGTCAAGCGATGAATTCGCATCAGGTCTTAGGCCAGGGATCCCCCTGGACAGAGGATTCAAACCGTGACCAAAACTTGACCGAAAATATCCGAAGAAACTGGAAAGGATAGGAAGATACCGGAAAGAATAGAACGAGGTATTGTCCTGAGAATAAAGGGGGATGTCTGTAATTGCAAGCAGTAGGCCGATTAGACGAAAATCACCAATTTGACACTCTCAAGGCCCCATCGATCCCTATTCGACGGTCACACTTTTCGCCAGGTTTCGCGGCTGGTCCACATCGCAGCCTTTCCGCACCGCGATGTAATAGGCCAAGAGCTGAAGCGGAATGGTCAGCACCACCGGCGTAAGCAGGGGGACAGTGCAGGGAATGGTAAATAGATGATCGACCTTCCTCCGGAGATCCTCGTCCCCTTCATTGCCGAAGGCAATGACGATGCCATCCCTGGTTTTTACCTCTTCGATATTCCCCAAGATCTTCTCGTAGACTCCATCCCGGGGGGCCAGTACCACCACGGGCATCTCCTCGTCAATCAGGGCAATGGGGCCGTGTTTCATCTCTCCGGCAGGATAGCCCTCGGCGTGGATATAAGAGATCTCCTTCAGCTTGAGCGCCCCCTCCAGGGCGACGGGATAGTTGATCCCCCTGCCCAGATAGAGGAAGTGATTCCTGGTGTAGAATTGATGGCTCAGTCTTTCCAGCTCCTCGCCCTCGCGCAGCAACGACTCCAAGAGCTGTGGCAGCTTGATCAGGTCGCCGAGCATGACCTTGGCTCGATCTTCGTCGATGACCTTTCGCTGGCGGCCCAAGTAAAGGGCCAGCAGATAGAGAACCGCGAGCTGGGAGGTGAAGGCCTTGGTGGAAGCGACCCCGATCTCCGGGCCGGCATGGGTGAAGATGGAACAATGGCTTTCGCGGGGGATGGAGGCGCCCACCACATTGCATATGGAGATGATCGAGGCCTTTGCCCGTTTGGCTTCCTTGAGGGAGGCTAAGGTGTCCATGGTCTCGCCCGATTGGCTAATTGCGACCACCAAACTCCCCTCATCGAGGATGGGATTTCGATAGCGGAACTCGGAGCCGTAATCCACCTCCACCGGGATACGAGAGCAGGCCTCAATCATGAATTTCCCCACCAGGGCCGCATGCCAGGAGGTGCCGCAGGCGACCAGGTGCACCTTCCTTGCCTTGCGGGTGAGCTCGGAGATGGTTTCCATCTCCTCGAAGAAGATCTCCCCCGTCTCCTGGGAGAAGCGCCCCCGGATGGTGTCCCGGAAGGATCGGGGCTGCTCGTAGATCTCCTTGAGCATATAGTGCTTGTACCCCCCTTTTTCCGCCATGACCGGATCCCAGAGGATCTTCTGCACGCTCGGGGAGACCTCCTCCCCACTGAGGTTGGTGACGTTCACCCCTTCCTGGCTGAGCACGGCCATCTCCTCGTCCTCGAGGAACAGGACATTCCGGGTATGGCTGAGGACGGCAGGGATGTCGGAGGCCAGGAAAAACTCCCCCTCCCCCAACCCGACGATGAGAGGGCTGCCACAGCGGGCTCCCACGATGCGGCTCGGGTCTTTTCTCCAGAGCACCCCAATCGCATAAGCCCCTCTGATTTTTTGAAGGGCCATGCGGACCGCACTCTCCAGATCACCATCCAGGTAGCTCTCGATCAGGTGAGCGATCACCTCGGTATCGGTCTCGGATTTGAAACGGTGTCCTTGGGCCTGGAGTTCTTTCTTGATGGGGAGGTAATTTTCGATGATCCCATTATGGACCACGACGATCTCTCCGCTGCAGTCGGTGTGGGGATGGGCATTCTCCTCGCTCGGTCGGCCGTGGGTGGCCCAACGGGTATGCCCGACCCCGATGTGTCCGTCGAGGTTCTTTCCCCAGAGTGCCTTTTCCAGTTCCTTGACCTTCCCCACGCACCGGTAGATCACCATCTTCCCGTCCTGGATCACCGCCACCCCGGCGGAATCGTATCCCCGATACTCCATACGCTTTAACCCATCCAGAAGGATGGGAAGGACCTTCTGCTGTCCGATGTAGCCCACAATCCCACACATAGTTTGCCTCCAAATCTGGCCTGTCCGGCTCTTGTGGCCATCAAGCCGGCCCAGCAGGTCCCTCGACTCTCATTGCCCTTGGGGCTTCGGCTTGGCCCTGGCCTTTCTTTTGTGCCATCCTTGGGCCCAGCCCTCCTTGTTCGTCTGGAGGGACCGCGCCACTGCCAGGGAGTGAGGGGGGACATCCTCGGTGATGACGGAGCCAGCGGCGATGATAGCCCCTTCGCCTACCTGGACTGGGGCAACAAACAGGCTGTTGGAGCCGGCAAAGACCCCATCCTCAATCCGGGTCCGGTGCTTTTCGTACCCGTCGTAGTTGCAGGTAATGCTCCCCGCTCCGATATTCACCCGCTCCCCAATGGTTGCGTCCCCAATATAGGAAAGATGGGGGATCTTGGAGCCGTCCCCGATCTCTGATTTCTTGATTTCCACGAAGTTCCCTATCCGTGCCCCTTTTCCGATTTGGCTCTGGGGCCGCAGGTGGGCGAAGGGGCCGACCTTCGATCCATCTGCCACCTCGCTCTGCAAGATGAGGCAGTGATCTAAAACGACCACCCCATCCCCGATCTTCGATCCCACAATGCGGCTCCCGGGATAGAGGATACAATCCTCGCCGATGACCGTCTCACCCTCGATATAGCTATTAGGATAAATGACTGTGTCGCGGCCGATCCGGGCCGGGATATCGATGAAGGTGCTCGCTGGATCGAGGATGGTCACCCCTCCTCTCATCAGCTCGGTTAGCTTTCCCCTCTTCAAGGCCAGCAGGGCCTGGGCCAAGTCCTCTCTTGAATTGATGCCCATGACCTTTTCCGAATCGGCGGTGTAGCAGATCTTTACCCTCCCCCCCTTTTTCTGCAAGAGGGGAAAGGCGTCCGGCAGATAATACTCCCCCTGCCGATTCGAGGATCCGACCTCTTCGAGGGCCTCGAAAAGGCTGGATGCGGCAAAGCAGTAGATCCCGGTATTCACCTCCTGGATGGATTGCTGTCGGGCATTGGCATCGGCCTCTTCCACGATGCGTCTCAGGCCGCCCTGCTTCTCCCTGATGACCCGGCCATACCCGGTCGGATCCTCCAGATGGGTGGTGAGGAGGGTGGCCGCCGCCCTGGCGGCCCGATGGGCAGCCAGCAGGCCGCGCAGGATCTCCTCCGCAATCAAGGGGACATCCCCGCAGATCACCAGGAGATCTCCGGAGAATCCCTTCAGGTGGGGCCTGACCTGCATGAGGGCGTGTCCGGTCCCCCTTTGCTGCCTCTGCAAGACAAAGCAGGGGCTGCGGTGGGCCAGGGCTTCTTTCACCCGTTGGGCTTGATGGCCGATGACCAGAAAGGTCTTGGTGAGCTCCATCCTCTGGCATACATCCAGCACATATTCCACCATCGGCTTACCCCAAAGGGAATGGAGCACCTTGGGATGCTTGGACCGCATCCTCTTTCCCTCACCCGCCGCCAGAATGACCCCGTATGTCTCCCTCATATTCTCTCCTGCGAAAAAATAACACATCCAGGCAGAAGTTGCCAAGGAAAATTGAGGAGGGCGGATGATCAGGCGTAGAGAAGAAAAAGGCCTTCTCTGGAGTGGTTGCGACCCTAAAGGACCTTCACCTGCAAGGTTCGCAGGGCCTCTGCCGCGGTGAAGATGGAGCCGGCGATCAGAATGAGATCTTCCGCCTGGGCCATGGACTTGGCCAGGGAAATGGCCTCTCCGATCTCCTCCTGCACGGTTACCCTCTCGAATCTCTTCCCCAGCTCCTCCTTTACCCAATGAGGATCTGCCGCCCTCTGGCTGGGGGGCTTGGTGAGGATAAGCTCGGTGGCTAGGGGGCCGAGCACCTCCAGCATCCTGCTCCAGTCCTTGTCCCTCAGCACCCCAAAGACCAGGTATAGCCGCCGATAGCGATCCAAGTCCAACAGCGCCCGGGAGAGGATCTGGGCGCCGGCCGGGTTGTGGGCAGAATCGATCAGGATGAATGGCCGACGGCTAACCAGTTGCATCCTTCCCGGCCAGTGGGCCTTGGCCAGGCCATGGGCGATGTCCTCTTCCTTGATGTGGAGACCTTGGCCCTTCAGGATCTCCGCTGCGGCTACCGCCGCGGCCGCATTCGCGGCCTGATGCCTGCCCAGCAACCCAATCTCCATCTGGGGGTAAAAGGCACCCCTCCCTTGGATAGAGATGCGCTGCCCCTCCCAGGTGGATCGGTGGATCTGCCAGGTGACCTCTTCCCCCAGGCGGCAGACCCTCGCTCCTCTCTCCGCAGCGGTGCGCTGGATCACCTCTGCGGCCTCGGGATGGGATGCCCCGGAGATGATCCATCCCCCCTCCTTGATGATCCCGGCCTTCTCCAGGGCGATCTGGGAAAGGCTTTTTCCCAGATATTCCTGATGGTCCAACTCCACATTGGTAATGACGGAGAGGAGGGGAGGGAGGATATTGGTGGCATCATACCTCCCCCCCATCCCCACCTCGACCACCGCCATCTCCACCTCCCTGGCGGCAAAGCAATCGAAGGCCAGGGCCGTGGTCACCTCGAAAAAGGTGGGATGGAAGGCAAGTCGGAGGGGAGGAGAAGAGTCCTGGTCCATCAGGGAGGAGATGAGAGAGCGGAGGCGAACTGTTCCCTCCACGAGCTCATTTTCGGTGATAATGCCTCCGTTGAGGCGGATTCGTTCCCGAAAATCTAGGAGGTGGGGAGAGGTATAGAGGCCGACACGATAGCCGGATTCCCTCAGGATGGAGTCCAGGAAGGCGGCAGTGGATCCCTTTCCATTGGTCCCTCCGATCAGGACCGAGGGAAATCGGAGGTGAGGATTGCCGAGTGCACCCATCAGCGCCTCCATATTGGTGAGCCCCAATTTGACGCCAAATTTCTGCAGGGAGAATAGATAGGAGAGGCTCTGATGATATGCGGGATGGGAACTCACGACTCTTTTTTGGGCTGGGGGCGAAAGAAATCAAGAAGCTTGATGAGGAGATCGCGCACGCTCTTGCGGTCGACGATGAGATCGATCATGCCATGTTCCAAGAGGAATTCTGACCGCTGAAACCCGGGGGGGAGCTCCTGGCGAATCGTCTGTTCGATGACCCGGGGGCCGGCAAAGCCGATCAGGGCCTTGGGTTCGGCGATGATGATATCCCCCAGCATGGCGAAGCTGGCGGTGACTCCCCCAGTGGTGGGATCCGTGAGGATGGAGATGAAGGGCTGCCCTGCCTTGCCCAGCTTGGCCAGGGCGGCAGAGGTCTTCGCCATTTGCATGAGGGAGAAAACTCCCTCCTGCATCCTTGCCCCCCCGGAGCAAGAGATGATGATCAGAGGAGACCGCTCCTTCACGGCCCGCTCGATGGCCCGGGTGATCTTCTCTCCCACCACCGAGGCCATGCTCCCCCCCAGGAAGGAGAATTCAAAAGCACAGATCGAGACGGGCAATCCCCCGATCTTGGCCATCCCGCAGAGGACCGCCTCATTCATCCCGGTGGCCTTCTTCGCTTCCCGCACCCTCTCCCGATAGGATTTCAGATCTCTGAAATTCAAGGGGTCAATGGGGTGGAGGCGCGCGTCATATTCTTTGAAGCTCCCCTCGTCGATGATCAGGGCGAGGCGCTCTTTGGCTCCAATGCGGAAGTGATAATTGCATTTGGGGCAGACCTTGAGGTTGCGCTCCACCTCGAGCTTGTAAATGATCTCCTTGCAGTTGTCGCACTTGACCCAGAGGCCGTCCGGGACCTTGAGCTTGCTCTCCTTGATGGATACCGTCTCCGGTTTCTTCTTGAACCAGATCATTCCTCGTCCCCTCTCCAAGCCAGCCGTTGGGTCCATCTAATATAATAGTCTCCTTGCCCTGTCAAGCCGGCAACGCAGGTTGCAAATAGGGGGGGCCCGTGGTAGCATGGCCCCTGACTTCGAACTGAACTGGAGGAGGAAAGGCGAAATGGAATCTAACGCTGTTCTGGAGGCTATTCTTAGGCGTCGCACCATCCGCCATTACACCTCGCGGGAGGTCGGAGAGGGGCCACTGCTCTCGATTTTAGAGGCGGGGAGGTGGGCCCCCTCCGGGAAGAATGGCCAACCCTGGCGCTTTATCGTGGTCAGAGAGGAAAAGACCAAGGAGGCCCTCTCCCGGCTCACCCGCTATGGCTCCATTATCGCCCAGGCCTCGGTGGTCATTACCGTGTTCCTCGATGCTGGGGCCAGCTACGATCGAGCTAAGGATCTGCAGGCCATCGGTGCCTGTATGGAGAATATGCTCCTGGCCGGTCACTCCCTGGGCCTGGGGGCCTCCTGGCAGGGGGAGATCCTGAATCAGGCGGAGGAGGTAGAAAAGTTGCTCGGGGTCCCCGCCGCTTTTGAGTTAATGACGGTCCTCACCCTGGGATATCCGGCACGAACCGATCAGACCTCCTCCCGAAGGGAGCTCCAGGAGCTGGTCTGGCTCGATCGCTACGGCAATCCCTTATCAGAATAGGGGAACCATGGACAGCTTGGCGGGGATCTTCTTCACCTCCTTTCTGATCGGCCTCTCCGGGGCGCTGATGCCCGGCCCGGTGCTGACCGTGACCATCAGCCAGGTGGCGTCCCGGGGATTCTGGGCAGGGCCGCTGATCGTGCTGGGCCACGGGATCTTAGAGCTTTCCCTGGTAGCTGCGGTGGCCTTCGGCCTGGGCCGCTTCCTCACCCTGGGCCCGGTCATCGGCACCATCGCCATCGTGGGCGGGATCTTTCTCGTCTATCTGGGATACGATCTCTTGCGCAGCCTCAAGGGGCTCTCTTTATCCCTTCAGGCGAGGGCAGGGGGGCGCAAGATCGTGGATCATCCCGTAATGGCGGGCATCCTCACCAGCCTCTCCAATCCCTACTGGACGATCTGGTGGGCGACCATCGGGCTGGGCTATATCGCCCTCTCCCGCCAACTGGGCCGGATCGGCCTGGCCTCCTTCTTCACCGGACACATCCTGTCTGACCTGCTCTGGTACAGTTTTGTGGCGCTGGCCTTGACGCTGGGCCGAAAGGTGATCACTGACCGTCTCTACCGGGGGGTGGTCGGACTCTGCGGCCTTTTTTTAGTTGGATTCGGCCTTTATTTTGGCTACTCCGGCTTCAAGATGCTTCCCTGAGGGATGCCCCGCCCCAAAAGAGATGAGCCTTCGGAGCAAATATTCAGAGCAAATTTTTGTCTTGACAAAGCGGGCACCGGCGAATAGATTGTGGGTGCATTCCAAATCTTCCCACCTTCATTTGTTGTCCCACCTTTAAAACCTGGAAAGGGGGGATGGCTATCGAGTAAAACCTCGCAGTGAACGGTTTGCCATCGAGATACGACCCCCTTGGGGGTCCTCAACGATGCGATGAATTTGGCGCTCAATTAGGGAGGAAACGCATGCGTAAGAGCTTGATTTTTGCAATGGCTGCTATCCTCGTCCTGGCCTTCTCCGTCGCCAGCTTCGCCGCCTTCAACACCCCGGTGAAGAAGGGCGAGGTCGTGGACCTCTCCCTGACGATTTCCATGGACCTGCCCGGCTGGTGGCCTTTTGTGGTGGTTCCCTATGTAGTAGCTGACTATAACAAACATGATGGCTGGCGCGGGCCGTACTGGACCCGGACCCACATCATCGATTCCCACACTGCAACCCACTATGATTCTCCCCAGCACTTCATCCCGCCTCCAGGCTTCGATAACGACACCTATACCCCCTTCGCCAAAGACATGTTGGCGCAGTACGAGGCCAAGTATGGGCCCCGGGCGACTACTCCGATCTGCAACGATAAGGTCCCCGTGACCCAGATGGTCGGCCCTCTGCGGGTGGTGGATGTGACCCATACCATGGGCAAGATTCCGAAATCCGAATGGCCCGCGGGACCCAACATCGAGGTGGCGGATATCCAGATGCACGAGGCCAAGTATGGCCCCATCAAGGCCGGGGATGTGGTCGCCTTCATGTCCAAGTGGGACAAGAAGTATGTGAAGTTCCCCGCGGGGAACGGCTACGCCTACGATGCCCTGGTCGGCAAGGCTGAAGGTTGGCCCACCCCCAGCCCGGAGTGCGTGATCTACCTCTACGACAAGGGCGTGAGGATGCTGGCGACCGATGGGGCCAGCATGGGCGATGTGACCGGCAAGAAGGCCATCTTCACCCACTGGGCCGGCTTGGGCCGGGAGATGATCTATGTGGAGTGCGCCGCCAACCTGGACAAGGTCCCGGCCGATGGGAGCGCCTTCTTCTGCTTCCTGCCCCTGAAGACCGAGGGTGCCAGCGGTGACATCGGCCGCGCCATCGCCATCGTCGGCCCCCAGGCCAAGGCCCTCAACGCCTCCGCCCTGGCGGGCAAGGTCATCGACATGACCACCCTCTTGTCCCCCAATTGGCCCTGTGTGTGGCCGGGCCATTTCCCGCTCAACATCGTAGTAGAGAACATCTGGGGCCCCGGTGGTCCCTGGAAGTCCGAGTTCAAGACCCTGGATGAGCATCCGGGCACCCACTATGATGCCCCGACGCACTTCGTCCCGCCCCCAGGATTCAAGATCAGCCAGTACCAGGGCAAGGGAATGCAGGAGCGGGCAGCGAATTATGAGAAGAAGTGGGGTAAGCTCCCCCACAGCACCGTGACCAACGACAAGGTCCCCATCGAGCAATTCTGCGGTCCCATGAAGGTGGTGGATGTGGGGCTGATGGAAGGGACGGCCGGACCCGGCAAGCGACCGGCCATCGGTGCAGATGTAGTGAAGGCCTTCGAGGCCAAGTATGGACCGCTGCAGAAGGGCGATGTGGTGCTGCTGCGCACCGGGTATGACGACAAGTACTACCTGCCGTTCCCGGAGGGCAACCGCTGCGTGGCCGATGTCCTGGGCGGCAAGGCCGAGGGCTGGCCCTCTCCGTCTGCAGAGCTGGTTGATTACTTGTCGAAGAAGGGCGTGATGAACATGGTGGCCGACATCCCCTCCATGGGGGGTGAGGACTGGTATGAGGCCCATGTGTTGGGATTGGGCAGGGGGATGATCTATGTCGAGATGGTGATGAACACCGCCGATCTCCCCAACACTGGCGGGTTCTTCATCTATCTGTCCCCCAAGACCATCGGATCGGGCCAGGCTGGCCGAGCCATCGCCATCCTGCCCTGAACGATCGGAATGAGGTAGGGGCACCCTGAAGCTGGGGCAGCGTCTTTACCTTGATCAGTGAATGGGAAATGAAAGAGGCGGGGATGAGTCATCATCCCCGCCTCTTTTTTATCCTGATGAATGGAAGGGCCCGGTCAGCGCATTCCGACCGGGAGAATCGGCTCGATCAACGGCTCAGGCCTTACGATGCTCCTCCAGGGCCTCCCCCACCCACTTTACCATCCCCTGCACGAACTTGCTGCAAAGGTTTTTGTGCAGGTTTGCTTCCTTGAACTTCTTCTGCCCCTCCGGGGTGCTCAGGTCGCACTGGGTGAGGTTGAAGCAGAGGACCGTGCCGAACTCCCGTTCGAATCTCTCGTAGAGCTCTCGGGCTAGAACATAGATCTGGTCGCGGGCGGCCGTATCCTTCGGGTCCATCCGCCCCATGGCCAGCCCCAGGGCCAGGATCCCCCCGGTCAGGGCCCCGCAGACCGATCCCTTGCGTCCGATCCCACCCCCAAAACCGGTGGCCACCTTGGGGACCACCTCTGCCCCGGGCAGCCCATAAAGCTCCTGACAGGACTTCAACACTGACTCGGCACAGTTGTAACCACTATCGTAGATCTGTTGGGTTCTCTCCTCTCGCTCGCTCAACTTAATCGGCTCCTCCCATTATTAGAGTGGTTTTTGATCGCCCTGCAGCAGGGCTTGAAACTCCCCTTCATTCAGGGTCTTGATGCCCAAGCGCTTCGCCTCCTCCAGTTTGGAGCCCGGGTCCTTGCCCACCACGAGGAAATCCGTGTGGCGGCTGACCGAGGAGGTTACCTGTCCTCCTTTCTTGAGAATAGCCTCTTTGGCCTCTTCCCGGCTGAAGCCCTCCATGGCGCCGGTGAGGACAAAGATCTTTCCTCTGGGGGGGCTGGGGTCCGCCGTCCCGGGCCTCAGATCGGTCGTCCTCACCCCAGCCTGCCCCAGCCTCTCGATCACCCTCTGGTTTTCCTCCTGGGTGAAGAAGTTGGCCACCGACTCGGCGATCCGCGGTCCGATCTCGGGCACCCCCATCAGCTCCTCTTGGCTCGCCCGGGACAGGGACTCGAGGCTTCGGTAATGGGCGGCCAGGATCTCGGCCACATGGTCGCCTACATAGCGGATCCCCAGCCCGAAGAGGAGTCGGGAAAGGCCCCGTTCTTTGCTGGATTGGATGGCCTCTGTCAGGTTGGTGGCCGATTTTTCGGCCAGCCTCTCTAAACGGGAGAGGACCGCGACCTTCAGGTGGTAAAGGTCGGCGAAATCTCTCACCAGGCTCGAATCCACCAGTTGGTCCACGATCTTCTCCCCCAATCCATCGATATCCATGGCAGCCCGGGAGCCATAATGGATAAGCCGTTCCTTGATCTGAGCCGGACAGGCCGAGTTCGGACAACGGCTGACCGCCTCGCCTTCAGGGCGGAAGGCCGCCGCCCCGCAGATCGGACAGTGTTTGGGCATGGAGAAGGGCCGACTGCCGGGCGCCCTCTTCTCCTTGACCACCTGGACCACCTGCGGGATGACCTCGCCTGCCCGCTCGACCAGGACGGTGTCTCCCACGCGGATATCCTTTCGCGCCACCTCGTCTTCGTTGTGGAGGGTCGCGCGGCTGACCGTGGCACCGGCCAACTCCACCGGCTCCAGAAGGGCGACCGGGGTGAGGGCCCCGGTGCGGCCTACCCCGACGATGATCTCTTTCACCCGCGTCGTCCCCTGGTGGGCCGCGAACTTATAAGCCAAGGCCCATCGCGGGTGATGAGAGGTGGAGCGCAATCGGCGCTGCTGATCGTATGAGTTGACCTTGACCACCACCCCATCGGCTTCGTAATCCAGATCTGCCCTGATCCGCTCCATCTCCTGGCAATAGTTGACTACCTTGTCCATGGAGGGCAGGAGCGCATTTTGAGGGTTAATCCTGAAGCCCAAGGATTTCAGCGCCCCCAGGGCCTCCGCGTGGGAGGAGAAGACCTGGGGCTCCAGGTAGCTGATTCCATAAATGAAGATATTCAAAGGTCGCTGGGCGGTGAGCGAGGGATCGAGAAGCCGGATGGAGCCGGCAGCGGCATTCCGGGGATTGGCAAAGATCGCCTCCCCTGCCTCCTCCCGCTCTCGATTCAGCCTGTCGAAATCGGCGCGTCGGAGATAGACCTCACCCCGTACCTCCAATTGGGAGATGTGGTTGAGGTCCTGGTTGAGGCGCAGGGGGATGCTGCGAATGGTGCGGAGATTGGCCGTCACATCTTCGCCCCTCCTGCCATCGCCCCGGGTGGAGCCCCTCACCAACAGCCCATCTTGGTAGAGGAGGGCGACCCCTAAGCCATCGATCTTGGGCTCCGCCACATATTCGAACCCCTCGCCCGGCAGGGCCTTCTTCAGCCTCTCTTCAAACTCATAGAGCTCCTCCAAGCGGAAGGCGTTGTCGAGGCTGAGCATGGCCGCCTGGTGTTCCACCACCGAGAAACCCTCCGCCGCCTGCCCCCCCACCCTCTGGGTGGGGGAATCCGGGGCGAGGAGATCCGGGTGCTTCCCCTCCAGGTCCTTCAGCTCGCGAAAGAGGCGGTCATATTCCTGATCGGAGATCTCCGGTTGATTCAGGACATAGTACCGATAATCGTGGTGGCGGATCAAGTCCCGTAGCACCTCGATCCGTTTCGCCACCGCGGTATGCCTTCCCATGTTTAGCCTCTCCCTAGATGCGTCTGGTCAAATGATCCCGCCGGCTTCATCCCCGGCCTATAGCCCGATAGACCATTATAGCGAAACATGGCCCGCCAAAAAAGAAAAATGTGTTGACAGGCGGAGTGCAGAAGCTTAAAATAAAAAATAGAAGAAAGCATGCCGCTAGGGGCGCTCCTTGGCTGAGAAGGTGGCCATCCGGCCACCGACCCTTAGCACCTGACCTGGGTAATGCCAGCGTAGGGAAGCGGCTTTGGGATTTCCTAAGATCGAAAGCCGCAAGGGATATGTGAATCTGCGGCTTTTTTGTTTCTCGAAAGGGGACTTCTCGATGGAGCGGGAATTTGCCGGCCATCCCCTGGTGGGTGTTGGCGGGATTGTCCTCAAGGGAGGCAAGGTCCTCCTGGTAAGAAGGGGCAAGCAGCCGGGGTTTGGGAAATGGAGCATCCCAGGGGGCATGGTGGAGTTGGGGGAGACCCTGCAGGAGGCCATCCAGCGCGAGGTTCGAGAGGAGTGCGGCATCGAGATCGAATTGGCGGATGTGGTGGCGGTCCTGGAGCGGATCATCCCCCAGGAAGATCATCGGGTTCGTTATCATTATGTGTTGATTGATTTCTTGGGCTATTGGAGGAGTGGAGAGATTCAGCCCGCCTCCGATATCAGTGAGGCGCGTTGGGCCGATCCTTCCGAGATGGAGGCCCTGGAGATGACGGAGCGGACCCAGCAGGTCGTCTTCGAGGCCCTCGGACTGGCAGAACGACAAGGGATCTACTACGGAGGGGCAAAGGGTTGAGCAGCCCGGACTATTCCCTTTATCTGATCCTCGATCCCCAGTTAACCCCAAACCGTCCTCTGGCAGAGTTGGCCAAAGAGGCGATTAAGGGAGGGGTAACCATGCTCCAGCTCCGCTGCAAGGAGGCGAAGCCCCGCGAGTTTTTGGAGCTCGCCCAAGAGATCAAGGAGATCAGCGCGCCTTCGGGAGTGCCTTTGATCATCAACGACCGCCTGGATATTGCCTTGGCCGCGGAGGCAGAGGGGGTGCACTTGGGGCAGGAAGATCTCCCTGCCCGTGAGGCCCGTCGGATTCTGGGGCCAGACAGGATTCTGGGGATTTCGGCGGGATGCCTGAAGGAGGCCCGGGAGGCAGAGAGGATCGGGGCATCCTATGTGGGCCTGGGGAGTATTTTCCCGACCGGCAGCAAGGCGGACGCGGGCCAGCCCATCGGGCTTGAGGCGATCGCCCAAGTGAGCCAGTCCCTCCGGATCCCGGTCGTGGCCATCGGTGGCATCCACCTCGGCAATGTGGAGGAGGTCATCAGGAAAGGGGCTTCAGGGGTGGCGGTTATCTCCGCCCTCCTGCAAGCAGAGGACTTAAGAGAGGCTGCCCAACAAATGAAAAAGGCGATCGCACGGGGAAAGACTATAGCATTAGCATAGGGGACGAGTCCCCTCAGCAGGAGGAAGTGCCATGACGCAGATGCAACAGGCCCTGCAGGGAAGAATCACGCCGGAAATGGAGGAAGTGGCCAAGGAGGAGGGAATCGATCCCGATATTCTTTGCCAGCGCATCGCAGAGGGTGCGGTCATTATTCCGGCCAATCGCCACCATCGCGGCCTGCGCCCGATGGGGATTGGCTACGGTCTTCGCACCAAGGTCAATGCCAATGTGGGCACCTCCTTGGATTATCCCGACATGGAGAAGGAGGTGGAGAAAGCCAAGGAGGCGGCCAAGGCAGGGGCGGACACGATCATGGACCTCTCCACCGGGGGAGACACCGACAAGACGCGTGCCGCCATCCTCAACGCCACCCCACTGCCGCTGGGGACCGTTCCCATCTACCAGGCGGCCATAGAGGCGATGGAGCACCACGGCGGCATCACCGAGATGCAAGAGGATGAGCTCTTCGAGGTGATCGAGCGACAGGCGAAAGGAGGCGTCGATTTTATCACCGTCCATTGCGGGGTTACCCTGGAGACCATCAACCGCCTCAAAGAGCAGGGTCGGGTTACGGGCATCGTGAGCCGGGGCGGCGCATTCCTCAACTGTTGGATGGTGCGTAACAACCGGGAAAACCCACTTTACTTGAATTATGACCGTCTTCTGAGGATCGCGTCCGAGCACGATGTGACCCTGAGCCTGGGGGATGGGTTGAGGCCCGGGTGTCTGGCGGATGCCACCGACCGTGCCCAGATCCAAGAGCTGATCATCCTGGGGGAGTTGGTAGACAGGGCCTGGGCGGCCGGGGTTCAGGTGATGGTAGAGGGCCCAGGTCATGTCCCTCTGGACCAGATCGAGGCCAATATCAAGCTTCAAAAGCGGCTCTGCCGGGGCGCCCCCTTCTATGTCCTGGGACCCTTGGTGACCGATATCGCCCCGGGATATGATCACATCACCGCAGCCATCGGGGGGGCCTTGGCCGCCGCCGCCGGGGCAGATTACATTTGCTATGTGACCCCCTCCGAGCACCTGGGGCTTCCAACTGTAGAGGAGGTCAGGGAAGGGGTGATCGCTGCCCGTATTGCCGGCCATGCGGCCGACCTGGTCAAGGGGATACCGGGCGCCTGGGCCTGGGATCAGGAGATGGCCAAGGAAAGGAAGGCCTTACATTGGGAAAGGCAGATCGAACTCTCCATCGATCCTGAGAAGGCGGGAAGATATCGGAAGGAGAGAAGATCGTCAGGAGAGGACACCTGCACCATGTGCGGCGAGTTCTGCGCCATGAAGCTGACCTCCCAGATCCGGTGAAGGACTGCGAGCAAGGAGGGCCTCTTCCGCCACGGACGATACCTCAAGATTGCACCGCAGAGGGCAGTGCCATGCGAGTCATCGTGGATGGTTACAACCTGATTCGCCAATCCCCCGATCTGAGCCAGCTCGAACGGCAAGGCCTGGAGGCGGGCCGCAGAGAGTTGGTGAGGAGGCTTTCTGAGTACCAGCGGAGGAAAAGACATCAGATTCAGGTGGTCTTTGACGCCGGATCAGGGGGCGACTCCTCGCAGAGGCAGGAGTGGTCCCAAGGCGTCTCCATCGTCTATTCCCGCAGAGGGGAGACGGCGGACGAGGTGATCAAACGCCTGGCGGCGGCCGGTCGGGAGGGCGTGGTGATCGTGACCTCTGACCGGGCGCTTGCCTCCTTTGCCGAGCGGCAGGGCGCGACCGCAATCGGGGCCGAGGATTTTGAGCAGAGGATCATGGCCCGTGATTTACCCTCTGCCAAGAAGGACCAAGAAGAAGAGGAGGACCGTCCTCACAAAAAGAAAGGCATGGCAAGAAGGCTCCCGAAGGCAGCTCGCCGCCGGCAGGCCAAGCTGCTTCATCTCTAAACTCCCCTTTCATCCCCAAGTCCCTTATGTCCCCTTCCATCTCTTTAATCCATCAACCAGACTACGATGACCGCGCCGTCTACCGGGCAATGCGGAGGGCGGTCGATCTCCTGGGAGGTATCGACCACTTCGTTCGCCCGGGCGAACGCATCCTGCTGAAGCCCAACCTGCTCTCCCCGGCCCCCCCGGAGAAGGCGATCACCACCCATCCGGCGGTGGTCAGGGCGGCCATCGAGCTGGTGAGAGAGGCAGGAGGATACCCGCTCATCGGGGATAGCCCGGGCATGGCCAGCCTGGCCAAGGCAGCAGAGAGGGCGGGCATCCAGGAGGTGGCAGAGCGGGCTGGGGTGGAGCTCATTGACTTCGACCAGCCGCGGGAGGTTAAGGTGTTGCCCGATTCACGCTTTAAGAGGATCGAGGTGGCCCAGGCCGCCCTGGAGGCCGATGGCATCATCAATCTGCCGAAGCTCTAGACCCACAGCCAGATGACCCTTACCCTCAGCGTAAAGAACATGTTCGGCTGCATCCCGGGGAAGAGGAAGGCCCAGTGGCATCTTCAGGCGGGCGTGGACCGCGCCCTATTTGCCCAGATGCTGGTGGAGCTTTTTCTGGTGATGAAACCCCGCCTCAACATCCTGGATGGGATCTTAGGAATGGAGGGGGATGGGCCAGGCAATGGAGGGAGCCCCCGCTGGATCCATCTTCTGGCGGCCAGCGAGGATGGAGTGGGCTTGGACAGGGCCGTTACCGAGCTGCTTTCGATCCCCTTGCCCTCCTTTCCTGTCCTGCAGGCTGCCCAGCGAAGAGGACTCTTGCCCCAGGATTTCGGCCAGTTTCAGATCGTAGGTGAATCGTTGGAGGACCTGCGCCCCTCCGCCTTTCTGCCTCCCCGCTCCCTGGACCTGAGCTGGGGGATCCCCCCCCTCCTCCGCCGGGCCCTGCGGGGTGCCCTCACCGCCCGCCCGCGGATCGATGCGGCCCAGTGCGCCCTTTGCTATATTTGCAGCCAGGCCTGTTCCTCTCAAGCGATTCGGGAAGATAAGGGGAAATTGGTGATTGAAGAGCGAAGGTGCATCCGCTGCTTCTGCTGCCAGGAACTCTGTCCCGAGGGGGCGGTGAAGACAAGAGAGGGCTGGGCCACCGGTTGGTTGGGGATCAAGAGGTAAGCTTGGGCCTGGGGCGGCTTCTCTGGCAAGTAAAGATAGTAAATAAAGCCCCCTCGGCAGACCCGAGGGGGCTTTATGGGGGGGTTACGGATAAGCTCACTGCATTTAGTTCTCAGGGCTGAAATGGCATGTTAGAAGCACATACCGCAAAGGGTCCTGCAAATATCCTTCCTTCTTCAATCAGTTTACTGCAATGGGACGGATCATGGAGCCAGTGCAGCCCTTGTTCTTCAGGGGGAGCGCTACAAACATAAACTCGTAGACCTTATCCTTGGCCAGGTCCTCGAGATAGGTGAACTCCATGATGTGGACCCCGTTGTCGATCAGCATATACTGATGCACCGGATGAGGATTGGTCTTATCCGGTGAGTCGCACTCGAAGGCGGCCTGATCGACGCCGAAGAGGATCCCCTTATTGTTTTCCATCAACCATTTCATCGCCTCGATTCCCAACCCCGCGCCGCCGCCCTTGGCCATCTCGGCCTTGTCAGCCCAGGCCGCCATCTGACCCGTCCGGACCAGCACGGTGTCTCCGGGCTTGAGGGCCGGACCGCCCTGTTTGGCCAGGGCACCCTTCAGGTCGGCCACGGTGATGCAATAGCCGGCTGGGAGCATCTTCACGCCCTTGTACCCCGCCACATCGATCATGACGCCTCGCGTGACTACGGGGGGGGTGGTGGAGATGTCGGACTTCAAGGGACCCCAGTCACCCAGGTCGGGATCTTGTTTGCCATTATACCAGTGGTGATCCTGGCCCACGGTGATGTGTGCCAGGCTGTCCATGTGGCAGCCGGTGTGCATGGTGCCGATCATGACCTCGCTGATGAAACCGATGTGGACATCGTTGTTTGTCTGCAGCCAGCCCTGGTCCTTCTGATTGTCGAGTCCCATGGGGGTCCGGAAGGTGATCACCTCATAGGGGGGATGGCCGGGCCACAGGGGCATCCCGCGGAAGCGGCCGGCATCCAGATCGTAGATCTTGCCCTTTTTCACCAGATTCGCCGCCGCCGCCACCGAGGCCGGGGTCATCTCGTTGAGAGATCCCACCTGATCGTTGGGTCCATAATTATAGGCGGTCCCGGCGAAGGCGGTGCCGGTTAAAAGGCCAATCGTCAGGCTGAGGACCAATATGCCTAATAGTCTGCTCGTTTTTACCATGGTTCCTCGTTCCTCCTATCCAGTCCAGCCCTGAGTGCACTCCATCTCCGTTCCCCCGCAATCCTTCTCTCGGTCGAACTGATCTCGCTGAGCTATCACCGCCTTTCTTGTTTTAGTCACCAGACGAATCACATAAAGAGAAATGTGCTCGGTTGTTCATTCAAAGGGTGCTTTGGTGCAAGGAAGGTTTCGTGAAAAGCCTTTGACACCTAACTCCTATAGCACGTCTCCATTTCTTCCGCAAGGGGAAAATGAATCCCCTCCTACCTCTCCTGATCTTCCTTCCTCCTTCGCCGCCTCTCTAAAACCTCCTTGATTTTTCCTTCGTGGCCCCGATCCGAGGGGTGGTAGTAGATCCTTCCCCGCAGGTTCTCCGGCAGATGTTCCTGCTCCACATGGGCCTCGGGGAAGTGGTGGGCGTACTGGTAACCCTTGGCATAGCCCAATTGGGCCATGAGGGAGGTGGGCGCATTGCGCAGGTGGAGGGGAACGGGCAAGGCCGGCTGTCCCTGGATATCCTTTTGTACCTCTTGGAAGGCAGCGTAGATGGCATTGCTCTTGGGGGCGGTGGCCAGATAGACCGCACACTGGGCCAAGGCCAATTCGCCCTCCGGGGATCCCAAGAAGTGATAGGCCTCTTTGGCCGCCACGGCTATCTGCAGGGCGGCGGGATCGGCATTGCCAATGTCCTCAGAGGCGAATCGCACCATGCGCCGGGCGAGATAGAGGGGATCCTCTCCCGCCTCCAGCATCCTCCCCAGCCAGTAGAGGGCCGCATCCGGATCGCTGTCCCGCAGGCTCTTATGGAGGGCGGAGATCAGGTTGTAGTGCTCCTCGCCGGCTCGATCATAGAGGAGTGCCTTCCGCTGGCCAGCCTCTTCTGCCACGGCCAGAC
Source organism: bacterium (assembly GCA_043800755.1). GTDB lineage: Bacteria > Methylomirabilota > Methylomirabilia > CAVQYV01 > CAVQYV01 > JAZDMQ01. The sequence continues at coordinate 26,116 of JAZDMQ010000082.1, forward strand.
TGATGTGGCGCACCCCCTCCGGGTCGGGTCGGGTGGTCGATACTGCCATCTCCAGGGTGTTGAGGGACCGCCGGGCATCCCCATCGGCAAGGGCCGCCATATAGCGCAGGGCCTCCTCCGTGACTTCCGTCTTCATCCCGCCCAGACCTCGCTCTGCATCGGCCAAGGCCCGTTTCAGGATGGTGACCAGATCCTCCTCTGATAAGGGATTCAGGGCGAAGACCTTGGTGCGGGAGAGGAGGGGGGCGATGACCTCGAAGGAGGGATTCTCGGTGGTGGCGCCGATGAGGATAATGGTCCCCTTCTCTACATGGGGCAAGAAGGCATCTTGCTGCGCCTTGTTGAAGCGGTGGATCTCATCGATGAAGAGGATGGTGCGCTTACTCGCGTACCGCTGCTCCTCCTCGGCGGCCTTGATGACCTCCCTGATCTCCTTGATCCCGGAGGTGACGGCAGAAAAGGGGATGAAATGGGATCCGGTCATGGCCGCGATGATCTGGGCCAAGGTGGTCTTTCCCGAGCCGGGCGGCCCCCAGAGGATGAGGGAGGAGAGCTCATCCTGGAGGATGGCCTGCCGCAATGGCTTTCCTTCTCCCAAGATGTGTCCCTGTCCCATGAATTCCCCCAGATCCTTTGGCCTCATGCGGTCGGCCAGGGGCGCAAACCGGGAGGAAGAAGGGACGGGCTTTTCCGGGAAGAGGTCCATCCTCATTGCCCACTCGGCCTGGCCTGGCGGCTGCCCGGCTTCACCAGGGGCTTTCTCTGCTGACACAGGGGACAGGCCTCGGAGAGGTAATTGGGGATTTTTAGCTGAAGCAGGGCATGCCGCTTGACCTCGAAATGAACCCCAACGCTTCGGTCCACCAGGCATCCCACCCCGACCACTATCCCCTCCTGTTCCTCCACCACGCCCACGACCTCGCGGGTGGAGACTCCGGTAGTCACCACATCCTCCACCACCAAGGTACGCTCTCCCGGCGAGATCTGAAAGCCGCGCCTCAACGCCATATGTCCCTCGACTCGCTCGGTGAAGACGGATCGAGCCCCGAGGGCGCGCGCCACCTCGTGGGCCACGATGATTCCTCCCAGGGCCGGGGCGGCGACCACCTCGATTCCCTCTCCCTGAAAGGGCCGAGATAAGAGGCTGCAAAGCGTCTCAGCATGAGGCGGATATTGCAGGACCAGGGCGCATTGCAGGTACTGGGAGCTGTGCAGGCCGGAGCTCAAGAGGAAATGTCCCTCCAACAAGGCTCCACAATCCTTGAAGATCTTCAGGATCTCCTTGGGGCTGATCGCACGATCCATCACTTCCCTTCCTTTCTCGTAGAATGTGCCCTCCCTCTGTCCGCTTGCCGTTGCGATCCTTCCCGCGTGCTCAGTGCTTATAGGGGGATCTTTTGCTGCCGGCAGTAATTGGAAAGCATGAGCAGGGCCTGGTTGATCCGTTGAATGCGCAAATTCTTCTTCTTGATGGCCATCAGGTCCTCAGGCGGGATGACCTCCCCCCTGACCTCTCGGAGCACCAGATTCAGATTGCTGTGGATCGTCTTGAGGTCGGAGGGACTGTATCTTTTGAGCCCGGATGGGCTCAGTGCGACGAAGCCATCGGCGATATCCATGGCCAGGGACTTAGGATTGCCAGCGATTCCCATGACGTTCCCCCTTCTCAGGTAATTCCACTTGCCTTGCTCCAGGCAATTTCCCTCTCAGGCCTTCTCTATTGGGGCCCTGCCTCCAGGGACTTGACCTCGAATCTCTCCACTGTCTCCCAGTTCAAGGAAACCCCAAGCCCTGGCCCTTGATCCCCTCGATGCCGGCGTCGGTCTGGATCCTCACTACCCGGTCGTCCTGGGTGCCGTCTGCAACGGCCTGGATCTGGGCAAGGCGCAGACGGATTGCCTCTTTGTTAGTGGCCTGCGAGGAGGATCTCCTCGATGATCTTTTCTGCCGCGGCCGCCGGGTCCGGGGCCGCGAGGATGGGGCGCCCGATCACAATATAATCGGCACCGGCCTCAATGGCTTCTTTCGGGGTCATGATGCGCTTCTGATCCCCAGCCGCAGCCCATGTCGGCCGCACCCCGGGGGTGACGATCAGGAAGCCCGGCCCAGTTGCGGCTCTGATCTCGCGGATCTCCTGCGGAGAGGCGACCACCCCGTCCAGCCCGGCTCTCTTCGCCATCTGCGCCAGATGCACCACTTGCTGGCCCAGTGGCCTTTCAATGGCCAGCTCTTGCCGCAGGGCCGTCTCGTTCAGGCTGGTGAGCACCGTGACCGCCAAGAGGATTGGCCGGGGTCGGCCAGGGCAGGCCATCTTGTGGGCGGCAGCCACGGCGGCCTCCATCATCTCCGATCCCCCGGAGGCGTGGAGGGTGAGCATAAAGACCCCTAACCTGCAGGCCTCAGTGACCGCACCGGCTACGGTGTTGGGGATGTCATGGAACTTCAGGTCCAGGAAGACCTTTTCGCCCTGGCCGTGGATCATTTCCACCACCGCCGGCCCATTCGCGGTGAAAAGCTGAGATCCGACCTTGAAAGCGCCCACCTTTCCCTTCAATAGATCGGCGAACCTTGCCGCCTCTTCGGCGGTCTCTACATCCAGGGCCAGGATCAATTTCTCCATAGGCTATCCCTTCGCATGGCCTCTCAGCCGTTCTGCGGTCCCCTCCCATGGTTGGGCTAATCCTTCAAGTAAGGGTGGAAGCCCGCCTTTTGGGCTCCTTCCTCGCTGTCGAAATAGATGCGATCCCGAAGGTCGACTTTATCATAATAGTGCTGGCCGGGCCGATAATAGTATCGGCTCTTCTTGCTGGCGATGATCTTTTTCTTCTCCGGGGCTGGAGTATTCCCCGCGGCTGAGGCCGAAGAAAGGCCCCAGACCCCCCGCTGGTTCTCCCTGGCCTCCTTTTGCAGATCTTGAAAGAATTGGTAATGCTTGAGGGTGAGGAGGGCAGAGGAGGCTCGGGCATAGCCATTTCTCAGCATCCAACCGTTCAAGGTGATCTGCCCCACCTGAACATAGGCGAGGAGTCTTCCCTGGGCATCCTCCGTGGGTCCATCAAATTCCAGCCTGATCCTCTTTCCCTCCACCAGGGAGGCCAGGCCCTTCTGTATCTTCGCCTCCAGCTCCGTTCTTTCCTTTCCCTCGAGAGACTGGACTCCCAGGAGTCCGATCTCTCCGAAGTCGGGAGAATGGAGGGTCCACCCATCCACGACTCGATCGCAAGAGGTCTCCAGGGATGCCTGCTGCGCCCCTGCAGGAAGTAGGAACGAAAGGTAGGCTGAAACCAGGGCCCAGGATGCGATCGAGAGGGATCTTTTTCGTCGACTCGGCCTATACATCGGCTGACCCTATAACCCCAATATCTCGCTGATTTCCTGCATGGCCCTCAGGCTGATCTCCACGAACTCCTCCAGGGACAATCCGAGCTTCTCACCTTCCCGGATCGCCTCGCGGTTGACATTCTTGGCAAAGGCCTTCTCCTTCATGCGCTTGATGACCGAGGAGGCCTTGACATTCTTCAGCTTCTTGTCGGGATAGACCAGGGCAGTCGCTACAATGAGGCCGGTGAGGTTTTCGGCGGCGGCCAGGGCAAAGTCGAGGGGTTGCGCCTTGTGGATGCCCAGGGCCTCTGCATTGTGGGCCTTGATGGCCTGGATGATGACGGGGTTTACTCCCTTGTCGCTCAGAATCTGGGAGGACCTCAGGGCGTGAGAGGCCGGATCCTCCTTGGTCTCCTCAAAGTCCAGGTCGTGGAGGAGTCCCGCGGTCCCCCAAAGGGACTCATCCGCTTCCAACCTTCTGGCCAAAGCCCTCATGATGGCCTCGCTGGCGAGGCAGTGCTTTGTTAGGTTCTCCGCCTTTACATACTGTTGAAAGATCTCCTTCGCCTCTCCGGGGGAGATCCCCAGGTCTGCTTTTTCGGTCATCCTCGTTGCCTCCGATGTCTCAAGTGGGAGCCCAGGCGGCCCAAGATATCTTACCTTTGCCTGCCGCATCTGGCAAGGAATTTATTCCCTCAAGAGAGGAAATCCCCGGTTCCTGACGGCATCGGGCGCGACATCAGTCTCGGTCAGGGGGGAAGGCTATCCCCTTCCCTCCTCAGCCATCCGCCCACTCTTTTCTTGACGGATGAAGGCAAGATGAATATGATTTTACAGACGGGGAGGCCCTGGAATTCGAAAGGCCATGGCGAGTGCATTCCTGGCGGCCCTCGCCCGGGTAGCTTCCAAGCCGGCATCCCGGCGTAAGGGGCAGAGGTGTTTTCCATTTGACCCAATCTCTCCAGGAGGTGAAGCGATGCACCCAGAGGTTCCGGCAGAAAGGCTCCGGAGGATCTGCGATCCGTCCTCTCTCGGATTCCGCACCACAGAAGGACTAAAGCCGGTGGAAGGCATCATCGGTCAGGCCCGTGCGATCAGGGCCCTGCAATTTGGACTGGCCATTCAGGAGCATGGTTTCAATATCTATGTGGCCGGCCTGCCAGGCACCGGAAGGACGACTGCGGTGAAGGCCTTTTTGGAGGAACTCGCTCGCCAAAAGGAGGTCCCCACCGATTGGTGTTATGTCCATCATTTCAAGGACCCCTATTTTCCCAAGGCCATGAAATTGCCTCCTGGCAAGGGGAAGGTCCTGCAGGAGGATATGCGCAAACTGGTGGAGGAGGCCCGCCGCGAGATCCCGAGAGTCTTCGAGAAGGAAGACTATACGATGAGGAGGGAGCGAATCGGGGACGGGCTGCGCAAAAAGAGAGAGGCGCTGTTCACCCGCCTGGGGGAGAGGGCACAGGAGAAGGGGTTTCAGATCCAGTCCTCCCAGGTTGGTCTGCTGATCATCCCGGTGGTGGATGGGAATCCCATGAGCGATCAGGACTTCATGGCCTTGCCCCCGGAGAGGAAAGAGGAGATCCTCAAAAGACGCAGCGTGGTGGAAGAGGAGCTCAAGACCGCCACGAAGGAGCTCAAGGCCGCGGAGAAGGAGACCAATGAGGAACTGCAGAATTTGGATCGAGAGGTAGCCCTCTTCGCGGTGGGGTATCTCCTGAACGATCTGAAAGAGAGATATGAAGATCTCCCCCAGGTTCTGAATTACCTGAAAGAGGTCCAAGAGGACATCCTGGAGAACATCGGCCAATTTCGAGGGGGGGGCGAGGGGTCCAGCGAGATGCTTCTCCCCATGGCCAGATTGAGGGAGCTTGCCTTCCGGAAATATCAGGTGAATGTGGTGGTGGATAATTCGGGGATGACCGGGGCCCCGGTGGTCATGGAGTTCAATCCTACCAACAATAATCTCTTCGGCCGTATCGAAAAGGAATCAGAGTTTGGAGCCCTGGTAACGGATTTCACCATGATTCGCGCCGGATCCCTCCACCGGGCCAATGGGGGTTATCTGGTGGTGCAAGTGGAGGAGTTGTTGCGCAATATCTTCTCCTGGGATGGGTTGAAGAGATCCATCCGCAATCGGGAGATCGCCATTGAGGAGGCGGGCGAAAGGCTCGGTTTCATTGCCACCAAGAGCCTGAGCCCGGAACCCATCCCCCTGGAGACCAAGGTCATCCTCATAGGCAACCCGGCTTTATATCACTTCCTCTTCGCCTATGACGAGGATTTCAACGAGCTGTTCAAGGTAAAGGCCGACTTTGATACCCGCATGGATTGGACAGAGGAGAATATTAAGACCTATGCGGCCTCTCTCTGGTCCCTCTGCTGCAGGGAACGCCTGAGGCATATGGATGCAGGGGCGGTGGCCAAGGTCATTGAGCACAGCTCGCGGCTGGCCGAGGACCAGGAGAAGCTCTCAACGCGTTTCATTGAGATTTCCGATATCATGCGGGAGGCCAATCATTATGCCTCGTCAGCGGGATCATCGCTGGTTACGCGGGGCGAGGTGGAAAAGGCGATCGAGGAGAGGATCTATCGCTCCAACCTGATCCAGGAGAGGATCAACGATCTGATTGCCAAGGGGGTCCTCTGCATCGATACCGAAGGGGAGGTGGTGGGGCAGGTGAACGGCCTGGCAGTCATCAGCCTGGGAGATTTCGCCTTCGGCCGGCCCAATCGCATCACCGTAAGCGTTGGCCTGGGGCGAGAGGGGATCATCGATATCGAAAGGGAGTCCAAACTGGGCGGCCGCATTCACACCAAAGGGGTCATGATCCTCGGAGGCTTCCTCGCAGATCGCTATGCCCAGGATAAACCCCTGGCCCTCTCGGCTCGGCTGGTCTTCGAGCAGAGCTATGAGGAGGTGGAGGGGGATTCTGCCTCCAGCACCGAGCTCTATGCCCTGCTCTCTGCCCTCTCGGGCCTCCCCATCCGCCAAGGAATCGCGGTGACCGGATCGGTCAACCAAAAGGGTCAGGTGCAGGCGATTGGGGGGGTCAACCAGAAGGTTGAGGGATTCTTTCAGATCTGTCAGGCCAAGGGCCTCACTGGAGCCCAGGGGGTAATCATTCCCGAATCCAACCTCTCCAACCTGATGTTGAAGGAGGAGGTAGTGCAGGCGGCGCGGGAAGGGAAATTCCATATCTGGCCGGTCAAGACCATCGACGAGGGGATTGAGATCCTGACTGGGCAGCAGGCAGGACAGAAGAGGGCGGACCTGACCTTCGAACCGGATACGGTGAACGATCGAGTCAATAGAAGGCTCCAGGAATTGGCCCGACAGCTGCGGGATTTCATGAAAGAAGAGGGGAGGGAAAAAGGAGAGACCGCGGATTCAAGCCAAGGGAAGAGCGGATGATGTGCATCATCGGTGAGATCAGGGGGATCCCCTGACGGAGGATCCGGATCTAAAGGGGTGAAGAGGGATGATTTCCGGGGTGGAGAGAAAGGACGTGGTCAAAGCGTTGTGTGTCTTCCTTTTTCTGTTGATGGTCTCTTGCCTTTGGCCCCCGCAAGTTGGCCTGACCGCAAAGGATAGCTGCGAGACCTGCCATACCGACAAGTCCCTCCTTAAGATCTTTCTCTCCCCCCTTCCTGCGCCGAGTCCGGCGGAAGAGGAGGAGAGCTGAGCGGGGACTCTTCCCCCGGTGGGGGATCGGACGGAGCTCTACTGGGTGGACCCCGCCTTTGTGGCCTCCAGGCATGGCGCCTTGGGCTGTCCCGCTTGCCATGGGGGAGAACCGGCTGCCCCTGAAAAGGCTCAAGCCCACCGGGACCTGATTAGGGATCCCTCCGCCAATGCCAACCAGGTCTGCGCCCCTTGTCACGCTCAGATTGCCGAGAGATACCAAACCTCCATTCATGCCACGGTCAAGGGATACGAGACCGTGCTCAAGATCCGGGCGGGCTCTCGCTGGAACGATCTGGAGCCGATCTACCAGTCAAATTGCGTCGGATGCCACGCGACCTGCGGCCACTGCCACATCAGCCGGCATCCCTCAGGAGGCGGCGGGCTGCTCGCCGGACATCAATTCTTCAAGAGGCCACCTCCTGATAAGACTTGCGGGAGTTGCCATGGAGGGCGCGTCTCGCCGGAGTTCTATGGGAGGCACGAGGGACAACCTCCGGATGTCCATTTTGCGAAGGCAAAAATGGACTGCTTCGACTGCCACAACCCTCAGGAATTTCACGGGACCGAGACCCCTTATCAGGATCGATATCCCTTGATCTCCAAGGTCTCCTGCCTCAGCTGCCACCAGGACCAATTCCAGGGTCCCTCGGCGATCGGAGCCCACAATGTCCACGGAAGGGATTTCCAGTGTCAAGTCTGCCACGCCGTCCTTTACAAAGGTTGCTACGAATGCCACATCGGAAAGGGATCCAGGTCCCAGCTGCAGTTCAAAATAGGAAAAAGCCTCAGGCCGGACAGGCCTTACCGCTATACCCTATTGCGGCATAACCCGATCGTCCGCGATACCTTTGCGGCGAGGCTAAAAGACGCGCTTCCCGATTACGATCTGATCCCAAACTGGAAGGACACCTCCCCCCATAATATTCAGAGGGTGACCTATCGGAGCCGGACCTGCAATGGCTGCCACGGCAATTCCCGCATTTTCCTGCGAAGTGAGGATCTGAAGCCTGGGGATCCCCGGGCTAACGAGCAGGTGATCGTGCCCAATATACCGCTCAAGATAGAAGCGAAGTAATAGGGGTCCTCTGGCGTCTTGGGGGATCTGGGGCAATCGCCCGAATCCGTTGAAGTGAAGAGCGGACATGATCGCCCCGACCTGCGGCAGAGGGGAAGGGCTTCAAAACCTTATGCAAAGGGGGAGCTATGTATCAGAAGATTCTGGTCCCATTGGACGGCTCAGAGCTGGCAGAGTGCGTACTTCCTCATGTGGAGGCGATCAGCCAGGGCTGCAAGGTGAGGGATGTCCATTTAGTGCGTGCGGTGGAGCCACTGGTGCTGTTGCCCGATACCTGGATAGCTTTCACTCAGGATGAACTCGATCGGCTCGAATCGGGGCGGAGGTCCGAAGCGGAGAAATACCTCCAGCAGCGGGCGCAGCAATTGCGGGATTCTGGCATCAGCGTGAAATCGGAGGTCCTCTTGGGGAAAGGGGCTGAGGCCATTGCCGAGTACGCCAAGAAGAATGAGGTGGACCTGATTGTGATTGGCACCCATGGGCGTTCCGGGGTCAGCCGCTGGTACTGGGGGAGCGTTGCCGACCGAATCCTCCGTTCCGCCTGTGTCCCGGTCTTGATGGTACGGGCCCC
>JAZDMQ010000090.1:0-15539 GCA_043800755.1 bacterium
CTTTTCGGCGCGGCGTAGTCCTGGCTCTGCCTCTTAGGATGGAGCTTTTGGGGTTGGAGAAGATTTCCCGCCGGACAGAGGTAGTGGTCACTCTGAGGATCATACGAAAACCTCTCTTCGGAAAAGAGGCCCCGCCGGGCCTGGCGCTTCACCGCTGCTTCTCGTAAGGCGGGCAAGTGGGCCCTCACTCCCCAGTCGGAGCAGGCCAGGAAGTTCTCGATGGTGCCATACTTGCTGTCGGCTACCACCGTTTCGGCCGGGATCTCCGTGGTCTCTCGATGCTGTTCCAGTAAGGAGACCAGGAGGTGGGCCTCGTTGACCTCGCCGGGGGTGGCCTGGGTAGCGGTGATGACTTCGTGTGCCTCATCTACCGCGCGGTGGACCTGGTAGCAGAGCTCGGGCTGGCCGCGGTTGACGAGGGAGGCATCTGGGTCGGTGGCGGAGATATAACGGCCATTCTTCTTCTCGTAAGTTCGGGAAGTATCCGTGCTCTCGCTCTTCTCTTCCAGGCGGGCCTCCAGCTCTTGATAGCGCTGGTGCAGCTGGCTCTTCAGGCTCCTCCTATCCAGGACGGAGCTATTGGAGGCATCGGCCTCCACCAGGCTCGCATCCAGGAAGATCTTCTTGCCGTCCACCAGGCCGGCCTGGACGCATTGGAGGACGATCCTCTCGAAGAAGCTGCGGAAGACCTCTTGGCCCCACCGCTTGCGGGCCTTGGACAAGACGCTGTGGTTGGGGATCTCTGAGTCCAGGTCATAGCCCAAAAACCAGAGCCAGTCCAATCGTTCCGGGAGGGTCTCCATCAACTCTCGCTCCGAGCGGACATTATAGAGCACCAATAGCAGCATGAGCTTGAGGATGACGGGAGGGGGGAGGGAGACATTGCCATTGAACCCATACTTCTCCGCCACCTCCTGATAGACGAAGTCGAAGTCGATGAGCTGGGCGATTCTACGTAAGGGGTGATTCGGGCGAACGCGCTGGTCCAGGTTAAAGTGGGTGTAGTAGAGCTTGCCCTGGGGTGGGTCTTGGATTCCCATCATGGCGATCGCCTCCTTGGAGGCGATTATATACCCTAACTTGCTGTGAATTCAAGGGATTTGGGCAACAGGCCCTCAAGATTTGACCCCTATTCTATCCTATTCCTAACGCTCGCCGGTGAGCCGTAGCGATGGGCAGGAGAAGAAGGATGGAGGAATCCAACAGAGCGGCGGCACGAGAAATCGCAAACCGGTATCTGTCCAAAGGTGACGCTTTGGGTGATTCGAAGAACTCTATGCCCAAGCCAACAGTGATGCCTCGGTCATACCATGGGCAGATTTGATGCCGAACTCCCATCTGGTGACTTGGCTTGACAACCACGGGATCATGGGGGGTGGGAAGAAAGCCCTCAAGATAGGCTGCGGATTGGGTGATGATGCCGAGGAACTGGCAAGTCGGGGATTTGACACAACGGCCTTCGACATATCTCCGACAGCCATTGCCTGGTGCCAACGCAGATTCCCTGGGACTTCGGTTCACTATGTGATCGCGGATCTGTTCAAGGCGCCCCAGAACTGGCGAGGCGCTTTCGATTTCGTCCTCGAATCGTATACACTCCAGGTTCTGCCAATGGGACTCCGGCAGAAGGCAGTGGCCGAGATTGCGGGTTTCATAAAGCCGGGAGGCACTCTGCTTGTTATCGCCAGAGGAAGAGGGCACACTGATGTCGAAGGCAAGATGTCTTGGCCTCTCACGAGTGAAGACCTGAATGGGTTCAAGTCCTGCAACCTGACAGAGAGGGCTTTCGAAGACTACATGGATAACGAGGAACCACCTGTTCGCCGTTTCAGAGTCGTGTACACAAGAAAAGAGGTATCAGTGCCCAACAAGACGGATGCAGGCGACTCGCTCTAGCTCGCGCCTGATCCGCCTCCGTTAGGCGGCCGGTTCCTCCACAGAAGAGGGATTTCCACGCCGTGCATTCCGATCCGTCCACCGAGCGTTTCGAATTGGCCATTCCAGTCGAGGCACCGGACATTGATGAACTCGGCCACGTCAACAACGTTGTCTACCTGCGCTGGATCCAGGAGGCCGCCGTGGCCCACTGGCGGGCCGCGGCCACCGCCGCCCAACAGGCCGATGTTGCATGGGCGGTCGTCCGCCACGAAATCGACTACAAGCATGGCGCACGCCTGGGCGACGGGGTCATCGCTCGCACCTGGGTGGGCACCGCCACCGCGCACACCTTCGAGCGGCACACCGAGATCCTGCGGGCCCGCGACCGGAGGTTGCTGGCGCGTGCCCGCACCTTGTGGTGCCCGATCGACATTCGATCCGGTAGGCCAACGCGAGTTGGATCCGACATCCGTGATCGCTTCTCGGTGCCAGCCGCCGACGGACACCCGGCCGCCTAACCAGCGGCTCAAGCTGACGGAATAAGCAGGCTACAAACTTCGACTCTGGTGCATAGATGTTTGAATCATTTATGAGGTGAGTTGCCCAGGTGCGGACAGCACAAGCCGAACGGTTACGTCCCCGCAACTCAGCCGCAGGCCGTTAAGTGTCCCTGTGCAAGGGGCGCTCGATGTATGATTTTGGGAAGGAGGGGCGAAAAGGGGAAGGCGAGTTAACTGCCCAAATGATGGATGCCAAGGGCGGGAATGGAACCGGTACGGGCTGGAGGGTCCGGGGGCTCTTAGTCCTTTTTCCCCTTCGATTCTTTGGGATGGACCTGGGGAAGAAAGGATCTTAAGGATTTCAGGATGACGGCTGCCAGCGAAGCCGAGATTCCCGGCACCGTCCGTAATTCCTCCAGGGAGGCACCCTTGAGGGTTTTCAAGTTACCAAAGTACTCCAGTAAGGCCCTTTTCCTCTTACTGCCAATCCCCGGTATCTCGTCCAACAAGGAATGAAGGCCCCTCTTCCCTCGCAGCAGGTGGTGATAGGAGAGGGCGAAGCGGTGGGCCTCATCCCTGATCCTTTGCAGCAAGTGCAAGGCGGGAGAATCGGGAGGGAGGCGGAGCGGCTCCCTCTTTCCCGGCAGCCAAACGTCCTCCTCGGCCTTGGCCAGGGCGATGATGGGAAGCTCGGAAAGGCCCTCCTCCCTCAGGGCTTTCAGGCCTGCTTGGATCTGTCCCCGTCCCCCATCCAGCAGGAAGAGATCCGGCAGGGGGAGCTCCTGGCGATGGGCCAGGCGACGGCGAAGCACCTCCTCCATCATCGCTAAATCGTTCGGTCCCACCACGCTCTTGATCCGGAAACGCCTGTAGTGATCCTTTCTCCAGATCCCTTCCTCCCAGACGACCATTGAGCCCACGGCCTGGCTACCGGAGATGTTGGAGATGTCGTAGGCCTCGATGGTGCGAAACCCCTTGGGGAAGGTCAATACCTCCTGGAGTTCTCTGGCCCCCTCCTCCTGCAGGGTGGCAACGGGAGAGAGGCCCTCCAGGGCCTGTTGGGCATTGGCCAGGGCCAACTGCAACAGCCGCTGCTTCTTCCCCCGGGATGGGACCGTTACCGTGACGACCTGTCCCTTCTTTTTTTTCAGCCAATCCCCTAAGAGGGCCTCTTCCGGGATGGCAAAGGGGAGTAGTATGCCCTGGGGGAGGCTCAGGCGACTGGAGTAGAACTGCTGGAGGAAAGAGCTAAGGAGGGCCTCTCTCTCTCCTTCCCCGACGCCCCGAAAGAGGAAGGATTCCCTGCCCAGGAGCCTACCCTCACGGAAGGTAAAGGCCTGGACACAGGCCGCCCCTCCCTGGAAGGCCAGCCCGAACACATCCAGATTCTCTCTTCCCGAGGAGATCACCCTCTGTTCCTGCAGGGCCTTCTCTAATGAGCAGATTTGGTCGCGAAGCCTGGCGGCTCGCTCATAATCGAGGTGCGAGGAGGCCTCTTTCATCAGGGCCTTCAGCTGGCGGAGGAGATCCTTTCTCTTCCCCTCCAGCAGCGCCCGGACCTGGGCCAGGATTTCGCCGTATTCCGCTTCCGAGACCCGCCCACCGCAGGGCGCGAGGCATCGGCCCATGTGGAATTCCAGGCAGGGCCGGGGAGAGGACCTCAGGGTCTTGCACTTGCGTAGCGGGAAGGCCTTGTTGATAAGGGCCAGGGTATCCCACATGGTTGAGGCCGGGACATAGGGGCCGAAATAGAGGGCGCCGTCCCCTCTGATGCGGCGGGCCACGGTGGGGCGGGGAAAGGGCTCTTGGAGGTCGATGCGAAGAAAGGGGTAATGCTTGTCGTCCCGGAGGACGATGTTATATTTCGGCCTCTGCTCCTTGACGAGATTGCTCTCTAAGATGAAGGCCTCGAGCTCGGTTTCCGTGACGATGAACTCGATGCGCCTGACGCGCGAGACCATGGAGACCAAGCGAGGAGGGAGGGAGGCAGGGTCATGGAAGTAGGAGGGCACCCGCTTGCGCAGGGATAGGGCCTTGCCGATATAGAGGGGCCTACCCTGGCTATCCCGCATCAGATAGACGCCCGGCCCATCCGGCAGGATGGCCAGCGTCTCTTTGATCGACTGAGGTGAATCCATCGGGGCCATCATAGAATCATATTAGCCCTGGCCCTTCGCTGCGTCAATAGGGAAGGCCAAGTCTCGAAGGAGGGGTGACCCGTGAAGTGGAAAGGGGAGAGGAAGGCGGGAAATAGGGATTGACAGGGGTGGCCGGTTTTCCTATCTTAGGAGCTGTATGGGGCGCGCGAAGAGGTTGATCCGCAATTCCAAAACATCCAATCCACAGAGTTGAAGCCTGGCCGGCTTGCAGGGGGAGACTTCAAGGGGGCCGAAGGGGTAAGCCGATGGGACCGAATAGAGCAGATGGGATTAGAAGGGTGGCGGTCATTGGAGCGGGCCTCATGGGGCACGGGATCGCCCAGGGCTTCGCGGTGGCCGGCCTCGAGGTGAGCTTGACCGATCGTGCGCCGAAGGTCTTGCAGGAGGCGCCCGCGCGCATTCAAGGGAACCTTTGCCTCATGGAGGAGATGGGCCGCCTGGGTCCCGACGAGATCGGCCAGATCATGAGCCGGATAAGTCTCGAGCCCAATCTGGCCTCGGCGGTGAAGGAGGCGGACTTCGTCTGTGAGACCGTCTCCGAAGATCTGAGGCTGAAGCAGGCGCTGTTTGCGGAGATGGATGCCCTTTGCCCGCCGGCCACCATCCTGGCTACCAACACCTCTTCCCTTTCCCTCTCTCAGGTGGGGGCCCTGGTCCGCCGGCAGGACAAGATCATCACCACCCACTATCTCAATCCTCCCCACTTCGTCCCCCTGGTGGAGGTCATGAAGGGCGGGAAGACCTCCGAGGATACCCTCCGGGCGACCCTGGCCCTGATGAGAAGATGCGGATGGGTTCCGGTGGTGCTGAAGAAGGAGGTGCCGGGTTACATCGCCAATCGGCTCCTGATGGCACTCTATCGGGAGGCGATCACCTTGGTTCAGGATGGGGTGGCCGAGGCCGAGGATGTGGATCTGACGGTGAAGGCAGGCATCGGCATCCGGATGCCGGTCATCGGCCTGCTGGAGGTGGCAGATCTCGCCGGGCTCAATCTGATGGAGGCGGTATTGAGGAATTTGAGCCCAGAGATCAGCTCGGAGACCACACCGCCTGCCCTGCTCTCGGAGATGGTGAGGAGGGATGAACTGGGAATCAAGACTGGAAAGGGTTTCTACGACTGGAGGCAGCGCTCGCAGGCAGAGCTCATCCGGCTCCGGGATCGCCACCTCATTCAAATGCGCCTTGCCCTCTGGGAGAAAGGGGGACCCTTCTCCGATCAGCTCGGATAGGTTGAGATTCTCTCACACGATCGGTCCGGTGGTGTAGATGTTGGTGGACCCATTGTAGCCCAGGGTTTCTGCCTTGGTCCACTTTCCCGAGGCTACCTCCAGAACCTCCTGCAGGATGCGCTCCCCTGCCTCTTCCAGCGATTCCTCTCCCGAGATGACCCCGGAGACATCCAGGTCGATGAAATCGGGGAGCCTTTGCACGGTCTTCCAGTTGGCGCAGATCTTGATGACCGGGACGAAGGGGAATCCCTGTGGGGCCCCCAGCCCGGTGGCAAAGGCGATGACCTGGGCACCGGCGGCGGCAAGGGCCGTTAGGATCTCTGGCTCTCGCCCTGGGGAATCCACGAAGAAGAGCCCCCGGCCTTGCTTGCGCTCTCCGTACTCATAAACATCCTGGATGGCCGAGGAGCCGCTCTTCACAATGGATCCGAGGGACTTCTCCTCCAGGGTGGTAATGCCTCCTGCGATGTTTCCCGCGCTGGGATTTCCTCCCCGGATGTCGGAGCCACTGGCCCTCACCCTGGCCTCCAGACGGTCTATTAGGCCCAGGAGCTTTTTCGCCACGGCCTCATTCTTTGCCCTTTTGGCCAGGATGTGCTCTGCACCCACCACCTCGGTGGTCTCCCCGAAGATGACGCTGCCCGCCAGATCGATCAGGCGGTCCACTGCCTTGCCCAGGGGAGGGTTGGCGGCCAGACCTGAGGTAGGATCAGAGGCCCCGCACTTCAAGCCGAGCACCAATTCCTCCACTCCCACCTCCTCTCGCCTGAAGGCGGAGATCGCCTGAGCCAGCTTCTGGGACTTGAGGCCAGCCTCGGCAAGGGCCCCCAGATAGCCGCCTTGCTGCTGAATGCGTACCATCTCCACCGGCTTTTTCGCCTGTCCGATCGCCTCTCCAATCCGGTCCGGGGACAATCCCTCGCACCCCAGGGAGACAAGCAGGACTGCCCCTAAGTTCGGGTTTTGTCCGAGGTGGATCAAGGTCCGAGTCACGGCCTCCAGGTCGGCCTGGGTCTGCCCACAGCCATTCTGGTGGGTGAAGATCGCTGCCCCGGGCACCTGACGGCCGATGTTGACCGCCGCCTCGTTGGCACAGGTCACCAGGGAGAAGATGCCCAGGAGGTTGCGGGTTCCCACCTCCCCGCTGGCCCGCCGGTAGCCCACAAAGGTGGGTTGACCCTTCCTTTTTCTCATCGGCCTTGCCCTCGCGTCCGCCGGCTCACCACATTATGGACATGCACATACTCCCCCGCCTCGATATCCAGGCTCGCCTCGCCAATTAATTCCCCATATTTTTTCACCTCTCCCCCCTGAGGGATGGGGAGTATGGCGAACTTGTGGGCAAAGGGGATCGACTCCCTCAGGGTGAGATCCCGGCCCTCCGCTCCCAGATCGAGATGGAGGACCTCCCCCTTCTGCAGGTCCGCGAGGGCCGTCGCGGTATTGTCGGAGGGATGGAGCAGGATGAATCTCTTCAAGGCTACCATAGGTGTTGCAGCCATCCTGACCTTGCCCCTGCTCGGTCGTCTATCCGGGGAATATAGGGTTTGATATCCAGAAGGGGCGTCTGGTCCAGGACATCGATTCCGAAGACCCGGAGCAGGTTACCCTCCCGTTGGACCAGTTCCACGGTGGAGATCCCCAGGTGATTTGGTCTCTTGGGGGATCGGGTGGCGAAGACGCCGTGGATGCTATCCTCGAGATAGGATTTCACCAACATTCGGGTCTGCGGCTCTTGGTGGAAGTGATAGAGGAGGATCAGGTGAGAGAAGCCTTCGATATCCTGGAGTCCCTGCTCGTAGTCGGGAAAGACCTCCAGGACCCCGGCCTCCTGAGAGCGAATAGGCTGGAGAGGCATCCCCTCCTTCTCCCGGAAGGGGGAGTGAATGATGCCGATGGGGAAGAGTTCGATCAGGCGGTGCTTCACCGGCCCCCCCTGGCACTCCTAGCCTTGAAAATTCGTCGCGCGCAGTCCTCGAAGCCTTCGGGATGGAGCTTCAATTCGAGCCTCTCTTTCTCACCGCCTCCGCCACGCACCGGATATGCTCCGGACCGACCCCGCAACAGCCGCCGATGATGCAGACTCCCATGTCCAGAAGGGCCTGCACCTTGGAGGCAAAGACAGCGGGATCTTGGGCATAGGTGGTCTTCCCTTGAATCAATTGAGGCTTCCCGGCATTGGGTTGGGCCACCAGGTGCCCTGGGTCGTAGCCCCTCAGCTCCTGCATGAGCCCGACCATCTCTTCCATGCCCTGGCCGCAGTTGGCTCCGATTGCGTGGGCACCAGCCTGCCGCAGGGCATGGACCGCGGTCTCGGGGTCGATTCCCATCATGGTGCGGTAGCCCCGCTGCCCCAACGAGAAGGACATGGTGCTCACAATGGGCAGATCGGTGTTCTCCCTGGCCGCGGCCATGGCGATCTTTATCTCCTCCAGGTCAGACATGGTGCGGAAGCAGAGGACATCTACGCCCCCTTCCGCCAGGGCCAGAGATTGTTCCCGAAAGGTCTCATAGACCTCTTCTTCGGACAGGAGACCCAGGGGAGCCAGGAGCTCGCCCGTAGGCCCGGCGGAGCCAAAGAGGAGGCAAGAGTCAGGCAGGGCCTGCCGCGCGATCTGTGCCCCCCTCTGGTTGAATTCATAGGCCTTTTCCTCCAGGCCGTACCTTTTTAGCTTGACGCGATTGGCCCCGAAGGTGTTGGTGCCAATAAGTTCCGCCCCCGCCTCGTAAAAGGAAAGATAGATGGCCGCTACCTGCTCGGGTTGTCGAATATTCCATAGCTCGGGGATTTCCCCCGGAGGCAAACCCCGATCCTGGATCAGGGTACCGATGGCCCCACTGGAGACCAACGGGCCTTGGCTGAGGCGACGGAGAAAGGCATTCATCTCTCGATGGCTCCTTTGAGGAGGGGAGGGTAGTGCAAGACCTCCCCCAGGAGAGAAGGCGATTGGTTTCTACCAGATCTTGGAGGAAATATGGGCGCCCTGGCCTAAGACCAGGACATCCACGATGGCCTGGTCAAAGTAGTTAGAGTTGGGGGAGAGATCGGGGCTGATGTTATCCTCGTAATAGCGCCTTCCGGCCGAGATGTCTTTCGCCAGTAGATCGAAGAGGTTATCGTTGGTGATCCCCTCCCTGATCCTCTCCTTGTTGTAGAGGACGATCTCCTCTATGATGAGCCGGGCCAGACGTTCGGCCCGCTCCTCTGGACCCGTTGCTTGCGCCATGGCCTCCTCCTCTTGGTTTTCCCTACATTGAATATGCCCCCGGCTTGCAGGGTGGGCTCTTCAAAAAAAAAGGGGGGGGACCTGCGACCACCATCTTCACTCGCTAAGCATTTTCAAAAAGGGCCAACTGCGCCAATTCCTGCGCATGGAAACTGATCGGATATTTCCCAGTAAAGCATGCCAAACAAAATCCGTCTTGCTCTCCCACGGCCTCCATCATTCCCTCCAGGCTGAGATAGGCCAAGGAATCAGCCTTCAGGTAGCGGCATATCTCCTCGGTATCGTGGGTGGAGGCGATAAGCTCTTTGCGGGTGGGGGTGTCAATGCCGTAGTAGCACGGGGAGATAATCGGGGGGGAGCTAATGCGCAGATGGACCTCCCGAGCTCCCGCTGCCTTGATCATGGAGACGATCTTGCGGCTGGTGGTTCCCCGCACGATGGAATCGTCCACCACCACCACCCGTTTTCCCTCCAGCACCTGGCGCACGGCATTGAGCTTGATCTTGACCCCAAAGTGGCGAATTGATTGCTTCGGTTCGATGAAGGTACGGCCGATGTAATGATTGCGGATGAGACCATGATCGAAGGGGATCCCGGACTGGCGGGCATAGCCCAACGCTGCATAGACGCCGGAATCGGGCACCGGCACTACGAGATCGGCCTGTGCTGGCGCCTCTTTCCCTAACTGAGACCCCAGCCGGTGCCTCACCTGGTGCACACTGTGGCCAAAGAGGAAACTGTCAGGACGGGCGAGATAGATGTATTCGAAGATGCACTGCCTTTTCTTCGCGGGCGAGAAGGGGAAATGGGAATGTACCCCCTCTTTGTTGATCTGCACAATCTCGCCTGGCTCCACATCCCGGATGAATTCGGCCTCGATGAGATCAAAGGCGCAGGTCTCGGAGGCTAACGCATAGCCCCCCTTGAACTTCCCCAGGGAGAGGGGGCGGAAACCGAAGGGGTCCCGGATCCCCAACAACTCCTCTTCGTTCATCAGGACCAGACTGTAAGCGCCCCTCACCTGCTGCAATGCCTCGATGGTCCCCTCCAGCAGGGAGGCTGCCGAAGATCGGGCGATCAAGTGTACCATGACCTCTGAATCGGAGGTGGAGGAGAAGATCGCGCCTGCAGCCTCCAACTCGGCCCGCAAGGGGGTGGAGTTTACCAGATTTCCATTGTGGGCCAGGGCCAGAGAGCCTTGATGGTATGAGGCCATAAAGGGCTGGGCATTGGCGAGATTGCTGGAGCCGGCGGTCGAATAACGGACATGGCCGATCGCCGCCTTTCCTTGAAGATGGCGCAGACGCTCCTCAGAAAAGACATCTGCCACCAGGCCCATCCTCTTCTCCATGTGCAGAGAACGGCCGTTGCTGACCACGATTCCGGCGCTCTCCTGACCGCGGTGTTGAAGGGCGTAGAGGCCTAGATAGGCGATATTGGACGCCTCGGGATGGCCGAAGATCCCGATCACCCCGCATTCGTCTTTTGGTTTGTCGCTCCGGGCGGCCATGATATCCTCCCGATCAAATATAGCGAATTTGTTGGAAAATGGCAAGCCCAAACCCCACATTTGTCGATATCTCCTCTCGCCGGCTTCGTCGATCCAAGGAGTTTCAATGCCGGGGGTGTGCGAAGATGGGGGCGGCAGGGGAGTGCGGGGGTATGGTCAGAGGATGCGTCGAATGCAACGAATCGCCTGGCGGGTCCGATCCTCATTCTCGACCAGGGCGAAGCGCACATATTGGTCGCCATTTTGTCCGAAGCCGATTCCGGGAGAGACGGCCACCTTTGCCTCTCTCAGCAGGAGCTTGGAGAAGTCCAGGGACCCGAGGGCGAGGTAGCGGTCCGGGATCTTCGCCCAGACGAACATGGTCCCCTTGGGCTTGGCGATCTTCCAACCGATGCGATTGAGGCCATCCACCAGGCAATCTCTCCGCGATTGGTAAATGGCCACGATCTGCTTGACACAGTCCTGTGGACCATTCAGGGCAATGATGCTGGCGATCTGGATGGGTTGAAAAACCCCATAATCCAGATAGCTCTTGATGCGGGCGAGGGCAGCAATGATCTGCGGGTTGCCCACGGCAAAGCCCACCCGCCATCCGGGCATGCTGTAACTCTTGGAGAGTGTGAAGAACTCCACCCCCACTTCCTTGGCCCCTGGGATTTGCAGGAAGCTGGGGGCCTTATAGCCGTCGAAGACCAGGTCCGCATAGGCAAAATCATGGATCACGATCAGGTCGTGCTCTTGGGCCAGGGCGACCACCTTCTCGAAAAAATCCCGTTCTACTACGGCCGTGGTGGGATTATGGGGAAAGCTGAGGATGAGCAGTTTGGGCAATGGCCAGCTCTGGCGGAAGGATTCCAGGAGGCAATCGAAGAAGTTGGTCTCCAGGTTGAGAGGGGCCGCGCAGACATTCCCTCCTGCAATGATGACTGAATAGGGATGGATAGGATAGCTGGGATCCGGCACCAAGGCCAGATCGCCCGGTTCCAACAGGGCCAGGGCCAGATGGGCGATCCCCTCCTTGGCCCCGATGGTGGCGATAGCCTCGGTCTCGGGATCGAGATCCACTCCGTAATTCCTGCGATACCAGTCGGTGATGGCGGAGCGCAGTTTGGCAATGCCGCGAGAGGCTGAATAGCGGTGATTTCTCGGATTTTTCACCGCCTCGATCAACTTTTCCACGATGTGAGGCGGTGTAGGCAGGTCGGGGTTTCCCATCCCGAAATCGATGATGTCTTCTCCCCTTGCCCGCGCCTGAACCTTTAGCTCGTTGACAATGTTGAAGACATAAGGGGGGAGTCTCTTGATCCGACGGAATTCCTCCATCGCTTCTCCTTTTGTCCTTCGGACCTTGCCAATGCCCTTTGGGGAGAAAATTGTGAGGCATGATCATACACAACTGGGACTTTGTCAAGCCCTTTTTCTCCCCTGGGAGGGCCTTCAGCGAGGAAAAAATGATCTTGATTTTGGTGGGGGAGCCGGGTATGCTAAAGCCACCGGAAGCTTGGCGATCCAGGAGCGCACGCCCTCTCTTGGCGGGAAAGGAATGGAAGTTGGATGGACTGGGAAAGGAGAGAGAAATGCCGCGAAGAAGCTTTGTCTATTGCCTTATCATTGGAATCAACCTAACCCTTTTGGCCATGGCCCTCCCGGCTCCGGCAGCCGGTCCGGTCGCGTCTGCGGTAGATGAATTCCTGAGCACTCTCCCCAAGGACTTCTATACGCTCTCCCCCAAGGGATTGAAGGCCGCCCTGGATGCCGGGGAGCCCATGGCGGTGGTGGATGTGAGAGAGGCTTCGGAATTTGAGGCCGGACACATCGAGGGGGCGATTCACCTCCCCCTCCGCCAACTGGCCGAAAAGCTTGATCAGCTTCCCTCGGACAAGAATGCCCCTTTGGCGGTCATCTGCCGGACAGGAACGAGAAGCTCTTATGGGACCATGGCCTTATGGTTGCTGGGCTATCGGAACCTACGGAACATCGCGGGGGGGATGGTCGCCTGGGAAAAAGAAGGCCTTCCGGTCATAAAATAGCCTTTCGCTCCTCGGCGATGGGAGGAGTGGGGACCACCGCAGGGATAATAAAAAGGGGGCCTGGTCGCTCAGACCCCCCACAGATCAAGCTTGATCAAGTCTTCAGCGTTTATCCGCCAGCCGGCCCAGATACCTGAACCTCCAGGGTTTCCTCCCATACCCCGTGCAGGTTGCATTCCTCTAAAGCTCGAAGAGTTGTTGGCTTAAGAAGGACTGCGGTGAAGGTTGCGACTGGCCGAGAGACCTCAGGTTCTATGTCCAGTCGAGCGATCTTCTCATCTCCTGCATAGAGCTCGACCCACATGATGTGGTGCTTCGCTTCCATGGGATGCATTAACCGGCCCACCGAGACGGTCACCTTGGTGGGCTCTCCCGCCTTCACCGGCCCTTGCACCTGGATCAGAGGAGAGTGTTTCTTCTCTGCTGGGGTCAGATTCGCCGGATCCTTGATCCTCTGGATGGGCTTACCGCCTGCGCCTTCATCTGATCCATAGCCTTCCCCCCAACTCTTTGAACTCCCCAGGACACCGGTTAGGCCTAAGGATGCTGCAGTGGCCACTCCTGCTTTCATGAAATCCCTGCGGCTCAATTCCTTCATTTTTTCCTCCTCTCTCTTACCCCGGATCTTTGTTCTCCCCGGTTTCCCTGGCCCGGGGCCATTCCCGGGAAACGAGACGCTCATTTCTCCTGTAGAGCCTTGATGATTTCTCGGCAAAAGGCCGGCAAATCCATGGGATTGCGGGAGGTAATCAGGCCGCCGTCGCGCACCACCTCCTGATCCAGGAATTGGGCCCCCGCGTTCACCAGATCATCCTTGATGGAATAAAAGCAGGTAGCCTTCTTTCCCCTGAGGATGTCGGCGGAAACCAACATCCACCCGGCGTGGCATATGGCGGCCACCACCTTCCCCTGACCATAGCCATCCTTTACTAACTTCACCATGGACCGGTTTCGCCGCATCAAGTCCGGGGCGAAGCCGCCGGGGATGATGATTGCGTCAAGCTCCTGTACCCTTACTTCTTCCACGGTCAGGTCGCTCAGGGCGGGATAGCCGTGTTTGCTGAGATAGGTCTCCCTGGCAGCCGGTCCCACGACCTTGACTTCTGCTCCTTCCTCGCGCAGCCGCAGCAGGGGATACCAGAGTTCCAATTCCTGATAATTATTCTCCACCAGGATAGCGACTTTCTTGCCTTGCAGGGACATTTGACCCTCCTTTCCCTTACTCCCGCACCCAAAGGGCCAGCTCGAAGTCGTTCCAGGGGCGTCCCAGCCGAGCCTGGTATTCAGATTCGAGCAGCCTCCGATGGCCATCTTCGAATTCCGAGAGACTCAGCAGGAGCTTCTTCAACCCCAGATCTTCTGCCTTCTCGCTCGAGGCCTGATAGAAGTTGATGGCCTCCTTTTCGGCCTTGATGCTCAAGGCGATGGCCTCCAGTTCATCCAGGTCCTTCTTCAGATATCGATGCAGAACACTGGTCCCGGGGCGGTAGCGGACCCCCCCTTTTCCATTTAGATGAGGGTACTGCGCCTTCAGTTGCAAGCGATGCCCCTCCTCATCTCCGGCCAGGGCGAGGAAGGTGGCTCTAACCTTGCCATCCTTCGCCTGGTCCGCTGCCCGGAGATAGAACTGGTGGGCATCCATTTCGGCACTGATGGCCAGGGCCAATACCTCTTCGGCATGGCTGAAGTCGGACCTTTCCTTTGCTGGTTTCATGTCCTTTCGTCCTCCCCGAGAATTAGGAAAGAGGCGCTCATCCCTTGGGAGATTGATGCCCGGAATATATCACGGAAAAATTGATCTCGTCAACACGAAGGAAAGGGTTGGGAAAGGGGTTGGCGAGGCAGGCCAGAGGCAGGCCTGAAGGGAGGATCCTCTCAGGTCGCCCAAAGGGTGGAAGGTTGTGGGGAAGAATCTCGAAGAAAAGGTCCTCAATCCACCAGTACGTCGGTCTCGGTACGAAGGATTCCAGGGATCGCGTGAATACGCGAGGATAGAATGCGACCCAGCATGCTCATGTCGGAAGTCTCGACATAGGCAATGATATCGTGAGGTCCGGTAACCCAGTGGGCCGACTTGACTCCGGCGATCTTCAGGAGCTCCTTGGTGATACGATCGCTGGTGCCTGGGGTCACATCGATGAGAATATAGGCAGCAACTGGCACGGATGATCTCCTATTGCGTCAGGGCCACATCCTCTGCCGACGACGGGATAATCACCCGGAAGAGAGATGGGGGACTGGATCTGTCGGGGACTTATACCCCATCTTGTAGAGGGTATTCCTGAGCTCCTGGGCCAGAAAAAGGGCTTGCTCCTTACTGAGTAAGATCTGTTGGGTCTTCTTTCCGTTGGGATAGCAGACCACCAACAGGCCATCGGCATGAGGGACGACCACGATCTCCTTGACTTTCATGAGCTCACTTCCTCCCTCACCTCTTTAGGAGAGGAAGCTGGCTCGCCATATCAGGCGAAGGCCTGCGAGCCTCTCGGGGCGGCGGGCCAGCTTCCCTGCAAAACACTCCTGGTCAAGCCTATGAGCCTATACCCATCCCCGAAGCTTCATTGCCTCCACTACCCGGGACATGGCCAGTATAAAAGCAGCCGTTCGCATATCGACCTTTTCCTTCTGCGAGATCTCCAGGACATCATAGAAGGCCTTGGTCATTTTCTTGGTCAATCGTTCATGCACCTCTTCCAGCTCCCAGTAGTAATTGGAGAGGTTTTGCACCCACTCGAAGTAGGAGACGGTCACCCCACCCGCGTTGCAGAGGAAGTCAGGGATCACGAAGATACCCTTCTTGTAGAGGATGTTATCCGCCTCGGGGGTGGTGGGGCCGTTGGCCAGCTCTCCGATGATCTGAGCCTTGATGTTGCCCGCGTTCTTCTCGTTGATGACCAGCTCCAATCCGGAGGGATAGAGGACCTCCACATCGAGCTCCAGCAGTTCCTCGTTGGAGATGAACTTCGATCCGGGGAAGTTGACCACCGATCCGGTCTTCTGCTTGTG
>JAZDMQ010000103.1:0-9204 GCA_043800755.1 bacterium
GCATCGGCTCGTGGGCCTTGCGGCCATAGACCCTCTCGTAGGCCTTGCAGTAGGGGCAGAGGCTACCCTCGATCCCCTTAACAAACCAGAAGGCCAGCCCCCGTTGCTTCCGGCGGGCGTGGCTGCACACCGGACACTCCAGGCAGCGCTGCGCCATCGCCTGGTCCTTATCGGAAATTGCCTCCTTGTTCATGATCGCTCCTCCCTCCTTCCACCTTTCCGCCCTTTCTAAAATAAATTGCCCCAAAAGGCAATGCAAATCTGGGGGCGCTGGACAGCCCCCGGCGGAGCGGAAGGAGAGAGGCCTGCAATATGGCCAGGCGAAAATTTTTCGATTTGAGGAACCTCAGTAGAGGTCTCCCTGTCTAATCAGACAACAGCGGACAGGAAGGAGGGCTCAAAGAAGCCGCCCTCCCGCCGCAGACAGACAAGCCATCTCAACCCCAGACAGGAGGCAATCAATGAAGGCGCTCAGGAAGGCATTGACATTGTTGATCTCGGCGATCATTCTGCTCGCGACCCTCCCTGCCCTGGCCCAGGGGCCAGAGGAGGCCGATCAGACCCTCTCCCCTTACTTCTTCGTGAAGAGCGACGACGCCGAGGTGGATTCGCTTCCCCTTAAATCGACCTCGGCGGCCGTGAATGTGGCGGGGGTGATCGCGGATGTAGTCATCACCCAGGTGTACAAGAACGAAGGCAAGAAGCCGCTGGAGGCGATCTACATCTTCCCGGCCTCCACGCGGGCCGCGGTCTATGGGATGAAGATGACTATCGGGGAGCGGACCATTATCGCCAAGGTCCGGGAGCGGGAGCAGGCCCGCCGCGAGTATGAGCAGGCCAAGCAGGAAGGCAAGAGCGCCTCGCTCTTAGAGCAGCGGCGGCCCAATGTCTTTCAGATGAATGTGGCCAACATCCTGCCCGGGGATACCATCAAGGTGGAGCTCAGATATACCGAGCTGTTGGTCCCGACCGACGGCGTCTACGAGTTCGTCTACCCCACCGTAGCCGGCCCCCGCTACTCCAACCAGCCCGCAGCGACCGCCCCTCCCTCGGAGACGTTCGTGAGCCTCAGTCGAACGATGTGGGTCCAGAATCCCTACCTGCACCAGGGCGAGGCCCCTACCTATACCTTTGACATCCAGGTCAAGCTCGCGGCCGGACTGCCCATCCAGCAGGTCACCTGCCCTTCCCACAAGGTCAATATCCAGTACGGGCCCTCCTCTGCCTCCGTCAAGCTCGATCCCTCGGAGAACTACGGGGGCAACCGCGATTACATCCTGAAATACCGGCTGGCCGGCGGCAAGATCGAATCCGGACTGCTCCTTTATACGGGGGAGAAGGAGAACTTCTTCCTGCTGATGATGCAGCCCCCGAAAAGGGTCACCGCCAGTCAGATCCCGTCCCGCGAGTACATCTTCATCGTGGATGTCTCCGGCTCGATGCACGGCTTCCCCTTGGAGATCTCCAAGAAGCTGCTCAAGGACCTGATCGGCAACCTCCGCCCCACCGACCAGTTCAATGTCCTGCTCTTCGCCGGGGGATCCTCCCTCATGGCCCAGCAATCCCTGCCCGCCAACCCGGAGAACATCCAGCAGGCGATGCAGCTGATCGAGCAGCAGCAGGGTGGGGGCGGCACCGAGCTCCTGCCGGCCCTGAAGCGGGCCCTCTCCCTGCCGCGATCCGAGGGGACTTCGCGCACGGTGGTCATTGCCACCGATGGCTATGTGACGGTAGAGGAGGAGGCCTTCGATCTGATCCGAAATCACCTCGGCGATGCCAACCTGTTCACCTTCGGGATCGGATCCTCGGTGAACCGCTTCTTGATCGAGGGGATGGCCCGCGTCGGCATGGGCGAGCCTTTCATTATCACCAAGCCGGACGGGGCGCAGGCCAAGGCGAATGAATTTCGCAGGCTGATTGCCTCGCCGGTCCTGACCCAGATTAAGGTGGACTTCGGCAGGTTCGGGGTCTACCAGGTGGAGCCGCCCTCCATTCCCGATGTGCTGGCGGAGCGGCCGGTGATCCTCTTCGGCAAATGGCGTGGCCGGCCCCAGGGGGAGATCACCCTGCGCGGCCTGACCGCTGGCCGGCCCTACTTCGAGAGAATCGAGGTCGCGAAGGTGATGCCCCTTCCCGCTAACTCCGCCCTCCGTTACCTGTGGGCCCGGCATCGCATCGCCCTGCTGGGGGATTACAATCACCTGCGGCCGGACGATAACCGGGTCAAGGAGATCACCCGCCTGGGACTGGACTATAACCTGCTCACCGCCTACACCTCCTTTGTGGCCATCGACACCCAGGTGCGCCTGGTGAATGGAAAGGCCGTCACCGTCCAGCAGCCCCTCCCCCTGCCCGAAGGGGTCTCTGACCTTGCCGTGGGAGGGGGAACGATGATGCAAAAGGCATCTCGCGGTTTCGCCCCGGCCATGGGCCCCGCCCCGGTCGGCTCCGTCTCTGCGGATAAGCTTCTGGCCAGGGAGGAGAGCGCGGGAGAACGCAAAGACGAGCGTGAGGCCTCCAAGCCGACGGACCGGCTGCGACTGGGAAAGATCTCGGTGCATGGCGGCCTCTCCGAGGAGCAAGTGCAAGGCGCCCTCAAGCAGCAACTGAGCCTCCTCGATCCCTGCTTCCAGGATGCGCAGAAGCGCCAGCCCAATCTCAAAGGAAAGCTTACCTTCCAGCTCACCATCGATGCCCGGGGTCGCATCTCTTCGGTGAAGCTCGTCAAGGAGGAGAGCGGGCTCAAGGATAAGGATCTGGAACAGTGCCTCATGCAGCGGCTCCGGCAGCTGCAATTTCCTGCGCCCAAGGAGGGGAAGGCGGCAGCGGCCTCTGTTTCACTCATCTGGAAATAATCCCACAGGCAAGGGGCGGAAAAAGGCGTTGGCCGGCTCATCAGTGTCCGGCCGGCGCCTTTTTTTCTCTTCCCTTCACCTTCACCGTCATCTCCCAAGTCCAGAAGTCTCCAACCCTCGCTTGCCTTTGCCAATTTCCCGAGTGACTCCCCAGGCCGATTTTCCCTTGTCAGGAAGGGGAGATCTGGGTATATTCTCGAAAGCGGATCTCAATCGAATGCAGGCTGAGGGCCTCCATCGGCTCCGACAGGGGCTCTGGGGTTGAGCTGACGCCGAGGGATAGGGGGGGTTCAGGCCCCAGCCAGACCCGCTCCAAATCCTCGAGAAAGGGGACTTTATGGCAGATCCATCCTCCAACGCCCCATTCCCTCCAACTGAGCCGAAGGATGAATTGCGGGCGGTCGGATTCGAAGACCCGACGCGGGCCGAGCGCAACCTGGCCAAGCTGGGGCGGGACCCTTCCTACAGTCCCCTTTTTTCCCACATCCGCCCCCTCCTCCTCCACTCCCTCGCCCATTGCCCGGATCCGGACATGGCCCTCAACAACCTGGAGGCCTACGCGGATAAGGTCTTGGACCCGAGGTTCTTCTATTCCCTGCTGCGGGATAACCCACGGGTCCTCGACCTGATCATCGCCATCTTCTCCCACAGCCAGTTCCTCGCTGATATCCTCCTCCACCACCCCCAGTATCTCTACTGGCTGTTAGAGCCCGGGCAGCTACGGCGGGCCAAGCTCAAGGAGGAGATGGCGGAGGAACTCGGCGCTGCAGTAGACGCCAAGGGAGGTCTGGAGGAGAAGATTCGCGCGCTCCGCCTCTTCAACCGCAGGGAGATCCTCCGTATTGGGGTGGCGGATGTCCTCGACAATCTGGACCTGGTGGATGTGACCCAGCAGCTTTCTTCCCTGGCCGAGGTCACCCTGCAAAAGGCCTTCGAGGCGACCCACGCCCATCTTCTGCGCAGGCACGGCAAGCCCCAATTACTGGGCTCGGATGGGCTGGCTCGCGAGGCCTCCTTCACCATCCTGGGGCTGGGCAAGTTGGGAGGGGGGGAGCTAAATTTCAGCTCCGATATCGACATTATCTACCTCTATTCCGAGGAGGGGGAGACCCTCCCCTCCTCCCCGGAGATCGTCCGGGTGGACAATCGCTTCTATTTCTCCCGCCTGGCAGAGATGATCAACAAGGCCATAGCAGATCCTTCAGAGGAAGGCCACTGTTTCCGCGTGGATCTCCGGCTGCGACCCCGGGGGAGAAGCGGGGATCTGGCGCTCTCTCTGCGCGGCTATGAGATTTACTACGAGACCCAGGGGCAGACCTGGGAGCGCCAGGCCCTGCTCAAGGCAAGGCCAGTAGCCGGCGACGAGGCCCTGGGAAAGGAATTCCTGCAGGTCCTCACCCCCTTCATCTTTCGCCAGCACCTGGACTATCAGGCCATCTCCGAGATCAAGGCGATGAAGGAGAGGATCAACCTCTCCATCGCCCTGGATCCCGGGTCAGAGAGGGATGTCAAGCTGGGGCCAGGTGGGATCCGGGAGATCGAGTTCATCGTCCAGGCCTTCCAACTGATCCATGGCGGGCAAAGGCCCTGGATCCGGGAGCCGAACACCCTGAGGGCCCTACACCGCCTGGCCGGGGAGCGCTTCCTGCCCACCGAGGAATACTCCGGCCTGGTCAAGGCCTACACCTTTCTGCGAAGGGTGGAGCACCGCCTCCAGCTCCTTCATCAGATCAGGACCCACAGGCTTCCGGAGACCCAAAAGGAGATGGTCAAACTCGCCAAGCGCCTGGGATATCACCGCCAACTGACGAGCACCCCAGCCGAGGACTTCCTCCACGATCTGCGGGAGCATACCGGGACGGTGAAATGGATCTACGACCGCCTCTTCTACCAGAGGCCATCGGTCGGCGCGGCCACCTCGGTCCCCTCATCAGGTGAGAGAGAGGTATCCCTTGCGTCCTCCGATCTCTCCCTGCTCCTGGAAGACCCGGAGGGGGGAGCGATGGTGAGGCAGAGGCTGAAGGAAGCGGGGGTTGCCGATGTGGAACGGGGCTACCGGAATCTGCTGATGCTGAAGGAAGGCCCCTCGGGGGCGCAATTCGCCCTCTCCGAGAGCCGCCGCCTCCCCCAGCTCTTGCCCTTGCTGCTGGAGGCCTTGAAGTCGGCCCCGGACGCCGATATGGCGTTGAATAGCTTCGAGCAATTCGTGCGGGCCATGGGGGCCCGGGACTCCCTCTTCTCCCTTTTCTCCGAGAACCCAGGGCTGCTGAATGTCCTCATCCGGCTCTTCGGACACAGCGAATTCCTGGCCCAACTCCTGATCCTGCACCCCGACCTGATGAACCTCTTCCTCTACCCGGTGAACCTGGAGCGGCGCAAATCCAGGGCGGAGATGAAGGCCGAGCTCTCCTCCCTCCTGGCCGAGGCCGACAGCCCCCTCTCCCGGCTGGATGCCCTCCGGCACTTCAAAAAATCCCAGGAGCTGCGGATCGGCATCCGGGAGATCCTGGGCAAAGCGGATATTGACGAGACCTTTCACGACCTCACCGATGTCGCCGACCTCTGCCTCGGTGCGGCCCTGCAGATGGCCTCGGCCGAGACGGAGGCCCGCTACGGGATCCCCGAGGTCAAGGAAGAAGATCGGCCATCGGCCAAGAGCCACCTGACCCTGATCGGGTTAGGCAAACTAGGGGGCGTCGAGTTCAACTTCGGCTCCGACCTGGATATCCTTTTCGTCTATGGTGAGGAGGGGCAGACCACGGGGATAGCACGAGAGAACAGTCCGGCCACGGAGGTCATCACCCTGGGGGAATACTACAGCCGGCTGGCCCACCGCACCCTGAGGATCCTGACCACCCTCACCAAAGAGGGGGCGGCCTATCGGGTGGATGTCCGGCTGCGACCGGGAGGCCAGAAGGGAGAGCTGGCTCAGAGCCTGGACTCTTACAGCCGCCATTTCGAGTCCATGGCCGAGCTCTGGGAAAGGCAGGCCCTGGTCAAGGCCCGGGTAGTGGCGGGGGATCAGGACCTGGGTCATCTCTTCCTCGAAAGGGTGAACCAGTTCGTGTATGGAAGGTTGCTGAGCCCCGAGGAGATCGGCCAGATGGCCGAGATGCGGGATCGGATGGGCAATGAGCGGGGAGCCTACCATTCCCAATCCCTGGATGTCAAATTGGGGGTGGGAGGGATCGCGGACATCGAGTTCATCGTGCAGATGCTGCAGCTGCACCATGGCCAAAAGATCGAGGCCCTGCGAACCCCTCACACCCTCAAGGCCTTGGAGAAGCTCCCGGCCCACGGCCTCCTTTCTGCCGCTGAGGCAGAGGCCCTGAAGGATTCCTATCTATTCATGAGGCGGGTGGAGAATCGCCTGCGCATCCTCTCTGACCAACCCATTGACGCCCTGCCCTCCTCCCCGGAGAAGATCAACAACCTGGCCAAGCGCATGGGGTATATAGACCAGGGAGGGGGGGAGGCAGGTAGGCAGCTGCTCTTCGATTTGCAGGCTCACCAGAGCAAGGTGAGGGAGCTCTTTCGCCTCATCTTCGCCCGAGAGTCCCTCCCGTAAAAAGATTAGGTTTTTTTCAGTGAGAGGAGTATATTGATCTTGGGTGGAAGGAGGACAGGTGGCCGCTGCGATCTCGCCCTGGATGGACGGGATCGGGGAGGAAAGTCCGGACTCCACAGGGCAGGGTGCTCCGTAACGCGGAGTGGGGGCGACCCCAAGGAAAGTGCCACAGAAAATACACCGCCGATCTTCATCCCTTCCGGGATGGAGAGGTAAGGGTGAAAAGGTGCGGTAAGAGCGCACCGCTTTGATGGCAACATCAAAGGCACGGTAAACCCCACCCGGAGCAAGGCCAAATAGGAGGGCGATCCCCGCGGGTTTCGCCGCGGGAGAGAGGGTGGCCCGCCCAAGCCCTCGGGTAGGCCGCTGGATTCCGCCGGCAACGGCGGAGGTAGAGGAATGGTCATCACCCCTGATCGGCGCAAGCGGACAGGGGCACAGAATCCGGCTTATGGACTCCTTTCCGCCAAAAGCCCGTCAGTCAATTGCTGGCGGGCTTTTTCATTTTCAGGGGCCCGGATGATTATTTTCTGGCCTTATGCAATTGTCCCCTGTTCAGGGCGAAGGTTTTGTGCTATGAACCTGTTGGGATTGGACCGTTCAGGCGACTCAACTCACCTCTCATTTTTCCGCAGGCGGAGGACATGGCGAGACAAGTCCTGGTGATTGGCGGAGGGGCCTCCGGCATGATGGCCGCAGGCCGCGCTGCCGAGTGTGGGGCGGCGGTCACCCTCATAGAGAAGATGCCCCAACTCGGGTCGAAAATCCTGCTCTCGGGAAAGGGTCGCTGCAACTTCTCCAATACGGCCGACCTCCGGGATTTCGTTGCCGCCTTTGGACCGGAAGGGAAGTTCCTCTATGGGGCCTTTACCCATTTCTTCCGCCCCGACCTCCTGGACCTTTTGGAGCAATTTGGCCTGAAGGCCGAGGTGGAGCGCGGAGGCCGCGTCTTTCCTGCCTCCGATCGCGCCCTGGATGTGGTAAAGGCCCTCAAACAATATCTCCAGCAGGGAAAGGTGAGGACTCGTCTCAATGGGGCCGTGGATCGGGTGGAGGTCCAGAAGGGCAAGGTCTCCCGGGTCTGTCTTGGGGGAGGAGAGGCCCTGTTGGCCCATGCCTGCATCCTGGCCACCGGCGGGCTCTCCTATCCCCTGACCGGCTCTACCGGGGATGGCTATAAGATCGCCAAACGGCTGGGACACACCATCGTCCCCCTGCGGCCCTCCCTGGTCCCCCTGGAGGTGGAGGAGCCCTGGGCCAAAGAGCTGCAGGGCCTGAGCCTGCGCAATGTCAAGGCCTCCCTCTTCTCTGGAAAGAAAGAGCGGAAAAAGATCGGGGAGGAGTTCGGGGAGATGCTATTCACCCACTTCGGGGTCTCCGGGCCCATCATCCTGAGGCTGAGCCGCCTGGCCTTCAAATCCCATGCCCGAGGCAAGCTCACCCTTTGCCTGAATCTGAAGCCTGCCTTGAACCCGGAACAGCTGGATCGCAGGCTGCTCCGAGATCTGGCCAAATACCACCGCCGCCAGTTCAAGCACTGCCTGACCGATCTGCTGCCGCGCCGACTCATCTGCGTCATCGTCAGGCTCTCCGAGATTGCCCCGGAGAAGCCAGCCCATCAACTCACCGCCCAGGAGAGAGAAAGGATCGGGAATCTCCTCTCTGCCCTGCCCCTGACCATCCTGCGCCCCCGTCCCATCGAAGAGGCGGTGGTGACCGCGGGCGGCGTGGAGCTGACAGAGGTCAATCCCAAGACCATGGAATCCCGCATCATCTCAGGGCTCTACTTCTGCGGGGAGATCCTGAACCTGGACGGCCCCACTGGCGGCTACAACCTCCAGGCGGCCTTCTCCACCGGCTACCTGGCGGGCGAGATGGCAGCCCAGGAGCCGGGATAGAGACACCGAAGGATCTTCGCCGCGAAAAGACCTGGAGGATCACCGGGGGATGGGCACCGAGAGGATCGCCTTGATGATCCAGTCGTCCACACTCCTGGTGAGGCCTCGTCCCACGCCGAAGTTCAGCTCCAAGGAACCCCGGTTTACATCCATGACCGCATAGGTGGTGTGCCCCTGCTCATCCAGGGCCAGGATTCGGTCGATCTGCCCCAGATCGGCATAGTGCTCCAGTCCGATCCCGATGCCCTGCCAGAGGTCGAAGCGCACCTTGATCGCGGGCTCCAAGGTCGGATATTGCCAGCTATGGCCCCCGGAAAAGGACCATCCTAAGATCGGGTTGAAGGAGACAGACCAGGGGGCATAGCGGAACCCGAGGATCGGCCTCAATTCGCTGTTCCAGTGGCTCTCCTCCAGGCGCTTGGAGACCCGCCCCAGCTCCCAGTTCAAGCCGGCGAAGAAGCGCTCCCCCTCTAAGGAGGGGATGAACTTCAGCCGTATCTTCGCTCCGTCCAGGTAGAATTTGCCCTCCCGATCCAGCGCCATGGGCAGGTAGAGGCCCGCCTCGAAGGTCTTGGTCAGGCCGTAGGAGAACTCCGGCGTCACCCGCAGCAGGTGGTGAGGGGCCAGATCACCCGGATAAGCCGGTTCCTTCTCGCCTTCGAGGACGAAGTTGGAATGCACCTCTATGCCGAATTCGCCGGGTTGATTGATGGCATCGTCGTAGACCTGGATCTCGTCGGAGGAGGCAGCGTAGGCCGGATTTGCCATGAGCGACCAGGCGGCCAGCACCAGTCCACAACAGATCCTCCACTTCATCGGTTGCACCCCCTTCCTACCACTCAATTGATGCCTCCCGCGAAGGAAGGAATCGCCAGATCAAGGC
>JAZDMQ010000128.1:0-2826 GCA_043800755.1 bacterium
CTCAGTCAGGACCAGTTTGCCTTCGACGATCAGACGGTCATCGACACCGTTATCATGGGGCACAAGAGGCTTTACGAAGTGATGGCCGCGCGTGAGGCGATCTACGCCAAACCCGACTTCTCGGAAGATGACGGGGTCCGCTCCGCGGAACTGGAGGCGGAATTCGCCGAGATGAACGGGTATGAGGCCGAGTCCGAGGCGGCGGTGCTCCTCAAGGGTCTCGGCGTCCCCGAATCGCTCTGCCCGAGGAAGATGAAAGAGCTTGACGGGGGGGACAAGGTGCGCGTGCTTCTCGCCCGGGCTCTCTACGGCAATCCGGATGTGCTCTTGCTCGACGAGCCGACAAACCACCTGGATCTCCGATCCATCGCCTGGCTGGAGGATTTCCTCTGCCGGTTCCGAAACACGGTGATCGTCGTCTCCCATGACCGACACTTCCTCAACCAGGTCTGCACCCACATCGCGGATATCGATTTCGGCAAGATCCGGGTTTACGCGGGCAACTACGACTTCTGGTACCAGGCGAGCCAGCTTATCCTGAAGCAGAAGCAAAACGAAAACCGCAAGGCAACCGAGAAGGCGGACGACCTGAAAGCCTTCATCCAGCGGTTCAGCGCCAACGCCTCCAAGTCGAAGCAGGCCACCTCCCGGAAAAAGCTGCTGGAGAAGCTGACCATCGAGGATATGCCGGTTTCCTCGCGGAAGTATCCGTTCATCCAGTTCAAGCCCGAGCGCCCCTGCGGGAACACCATCCTGGAGATTACCGGCCTCGGCAAGGAGATCCAGGGGGTATCCGTATTGAACAACCTGAACCTCACCGTGAGGAAGGGGGACAAGATCGCCTTTGTCGGCGGCGACGGCCTGGCCAAGACGACCCTCTTCCAGATCCTGGCCGGGGAGATGGAACCGGACAGCGGAAGTTTCCGCTGGGGGGCGACGATCACCCAAGCCTATTTCCCGAAGGAGAACAGCGCCTACTTCCGGGGCGACCTGAACCTGGTCGACTGGCTCTGCCAGTTCCCTCCCTGCGACGGAGAGAGCTTCGCCAGGGGTTTCCTCGGGAGGATGCTCTTCTCGGGGGACGAGGCGCTGAAGAAGACCAGCGTCCTCTCCGGGGGTGAGCAGGTCCGCTGCATGCTCTCCCGGATGATGCTCACCGGCGCCAACACCCTGATCCTGGACGAGCCGACGAACCACCTGGATCTCGAATCGCTTACCGCCCTGAACAACGGGCTCATCGCCTTTCCAGAGGTGCTGCTCTTGGCCTCCCGCGATCACGAGCTGGTATCCACCGTGGCGAACCGAATCGTGGAGATCACCTCCGACGGGGTGATTGACCGGGTGATGGGGTTTGAAGAGTACCTGGAAGCCGGTTAAACGGCCCCTCCGTTCCGGATCGATGATTTTGCTTTCATTTTCCCGGACCGGGTGGTAGAAACGCACATCGGAAGCGGCAATACCGTTTTCTCCGGTGGAAAAAGACCGGGGCGGGCGAGAAATAAAAGAAGGGACTATTTTAAAAAGATATGCCTCTCAATATACCCATACCTGAGTACAGCCCCCGTGAGGAGTTGGCGAACAGCATTACCCACGGGGTCGGAGTCGTCCTCGCGATCGGGGCGCTCGGAATCCTGACCGCCTTCGCGACGCTGTTCGGAGACGCCTGGCACATCGTGGGCTGCAGCATCTTCGGGGCCACGCTGATCATTCTGTACACGGCGTCCACCCTCTACCACAGCATCCCGTTCCCAGGGGTAAAGTCGCTTCTTCGGGTCATCGACCATTCGGCGATTTTTCTCCTCATCGCCGGGACCTATACCCCCTTCATGCTGGTGAATCTCCGCGGCCCCTGGGGCTGGTCCCTGTTCGGCGTCGTTTGGGGAATCGCGCTGATCGGGGTGATCTTCCAGGTTTCGCTGCTCCGCCGGTGGCCGGTCGCCTCGGTCGGCCTCTATGTGGGAATGGGATTCCTTGTGGTCGTCGCCATCAAACCCCTGCTCGCCGCCCTCACGCCGGCCGGCCTCTCCCTCCTGATTGCCGGGGGGCTCGCCTACACCCTGGGCCTCGCGTTCTACGGCTGGCGCCGGCTGCCGTACCACCATGCCGTGTGGCACCTCTTCGTTCTGGCCGGCAGTATCTTCCACTTTTTCGCGATCCTTCTCTACGTTATCCCCGTGGCGGAAGGGGCTTTTCCCGGGAGGTGAGGCATATGGACGATGCGATCTACAGGAAAGTGGCCAGGGTGCTCGATACCCTGCCCAACGGGTTCCCGGCGACGGAAAGCGGCGTGGAGATCAAACTCCTCAAGAAGATCTTTACCCCGGAGCAGGCCGAGCTTTTCTGCGACATGAGGCTGACCTTCGAGACGGTGGAAGAGATCGCCCAGCGCACGGGGCGCCCGATGGAAGGGTTGAAGGAGAGGCTCGTCTCCATGGCGAAATCGGGACAGCTCTTCATGATCAAGCTGGGGAAGACGAGATATTTCAAGATGCTCCCCTGGGCCTTTGGAATCTATGAATTTCAGCTGGGACGCATGGATCGGGAGTTTGCCGAACTGAATGAGGAGTACGGGCCGGTCTTCGGAAAACAGTTCTTTTCCACGGCGCCGCAGCTGATGCAGGTGCTCCCCATCGAGGAGGAGATCTCGGAGAAGGAAGAGCCCCTGCCCTATGAAAAGGTCTCCTCCGTGATCGAAAACGGCCAGTCTTTTCTTGTCAACGACTGCATCTGCAAGAAGGAGCGGGGCCTGTTGGATAAACCGTGCGACAGGCCCCTGCAGGTGTGTCTCGCGATCGCCCCGATTCCCGGGGTTTTCGACAACTCCCC
>JAZDMQ010000121.1:0-10796 GCA_043800755.1 bacterium
CCCACGACGAGGGGCTCCGAACTCTTCACACTCAAGCGGTCCTCCTTCCCTTTCATCTCGGGTTACAGCTTGACCGCAATCCCCTTGTTTCTGAGATACTCCTTGGCCTCCCGGATCGTGTGTTTCCCAAAGTGGAAGACCGAGGCCACCAGCACGGCATCGGCCTTGCCCTCCACGATCGCCTCATAGAGATGCTCCAGGCTCCCTGCACCCCCGGAGGCGATGACCGGGATCTTCACCGCCTCGGCAATCGCCCGATTCATCACCAAATCGTACCCCGCCTGGGTCCCGTCGGTATCCATGCTGGTGGGCAGGATCTGGCCGGCGCCCAGACCCTCCACCTCTTTGGCCCAGGCCACTGCATCCTTTCCGGTCTTGACCGTTCCGCCGCTCACCGTCACCTCGAAACCCGAGGGAAGGCCAGGGTTGGCCGCAGTGTCGATGGCCACCACGATCCTATCGCTCCCGAAGCGCTTGGCCGCCTCCTCCACCAGCCTGGGATTCTTCACTGCCGCAGTGTTGATCGAAACGGCCGAGACCCCTGCCTCCAGGAGGGCGTCAATGTCCTTGATCTCTCCGATCCCGCCTCCCACGGTGAAGGGAACCGTGACGCGCTGGACCGCCCTCTTCACCACCCCCATAAAGGTCTTCCGTCCCTCGATGGTGGCGGTGATGTCCAGGAGGACGATCTCGTCCGCCCCGGCCCGGCTATAAGCCTCGCCAATCTCCGCCGGATCCCCCACATCCTTGAGATTGACGAAGTTGACTCCCTTCACCAGCCTTCCCTCCTTGGTATCCAAGCAGGGGATGATCCTGCGATACGCATATTTCATGGACCTTCCTCCCTCCCTCAGAATTGAGCCCGCATCAGGCCTCACCCTCCACCATTAGGATCTCCTCTGCCACCCAGGCATTGTTGGGAGGACAGCCCTTGACGAAATGGCTGCCCCGTTGTTCCTTGGGCACGCAGGCCCCGACGGTAACGACCCGCTCGGCCGAGATGCCGGCCGGGGCCTCAACCCCTGGCCCGGTGATGATCATCAGGTCCCGTAGATATCCCAGCTGATTCGCCTTCCTCATATCGAAGAGGGCGGAGAGCACCGTATTGCGGCAGCCGGTGCAGGATCCCTCGGCATGTAACACCTGCAGACCCTCCACCTCCACCCGCCGATCCTCGGAGGATCTCATGAAGCGCCTCTGCAGCCCTTCCCAGGGCTCTCCCCGTATTTCGATCTGCCCGAGGTCGAGATGGCCCAGTCCCCTCTCCGCCCCGTGCCGGGTGATCAGCACCTCCTCCGGGGCAAAGCCCATGACCCTTCCCGCCATGGCGTCCACCGCCACCAGATCACGGCTGGCCAGGATCAGGTTTATCTCCAGCGTGCGGCCATGCACTGGCCCCAATCCCTCCTGGCAAAAGGTCCCATCCACCACCGCCAGTGCCGGACGGAAGGCCTCATAGAGGTCCAGCACGCCCTGCAGGACCCCCTCCTGGTGCAGCCTCCGCTTGTCCAGATCGTCAATGAGCCCCTTCAGGTTTTTGAGGGACAGGGTGATCTCGGTCTGATCGTGGGTCTTCATCACCGGGACCGAGATGATGGCCCTCGCCTCCTCCACCAGGTCGAAGGTAGTCACCTCTTTCAACACCAGACCCCCGGGGAGGGCCCGCTTGACCCGGGGCCGGGCCTTCAGGTCCACCACCTCGTAGCCCTTTTCCCTCAGCTTGTCGTATCCGGTCGCCGCGATGACCTCTTCGGTCTCCACCCCCACCGCGGCCGAATCCGCGATGACCGGCTTTCCCCCTGCCTCTCGCACTAGGTCCGCAACCGCCTTGCAGACCTCCCAGCGGGTCACCGCCCCATTCAATCGATGGGGAGGCACCACCACCAGGTTGGGCTTGATCAGGACCAGGTCCCTGGAGGAGAAGAGCCCCTCCAGGCCCCCGCTCAGGGAGATTGCCTCCCGGATTCCCTGCTCGATCTCCTTATATCCATGCCCCTTGGTCTTTACGATGGAAACCAGGCTCTTATGCCCCATTGGTCACATCTCCTGAAGGACCTCTTCTTCCAACATCCGTTCCAGCCGGAATTTGTGTCTTCGCTCCTCCGCTGCCAGGCATTCCGACAGGGCCCTGGCCTCGGCCTGCTCCAGGCCCTTGGCCAATTGCTCATAAAAGGCGAAGGCCATCTCCTCCTCCCGGATCGCCAGCCTCACCGCCTCCTCTGGGGTCAAGTCCTGGTCGAACTTGACATCGCGCTGTTGCCCGGCCACGCCTAGGTCAGGCAAGGAGGCGAGAGGACACCCTTTGACCTTGCCACCCCGCCATCCCTCCAGGATCTCCTTATGCCTTTTCTCTTCCTCGACCAGTTCCGCCAGCATCTGCTGGCTCCCCGGATGGCTCACCCGCTTTGCCAGCGCCTGGTAATTGGAGCTGGCCTCCTGCTCCTTGGCGATGGCTCGATTCAGGATCTGCTCCCAGGTCATCTCCTCCATATTCCCTCCTTCACTTTCACACTCATCCGGACCAGAAGCGGCATTCCCCGCTCCGCCTCATTCGCACAGTGCGCCCCATGTTAACCCAGTGGGATGGAGCAGGTCAAGCCATATCCAGCCAGAACCAGCCAGAACCCGAAGAATGGCGGTCCAGAAATGGGCCTTGACGGAGGGGGCACCATTTGGTTAGTATGAAATACAGCGGAAGGGCAATGGGCAATCCGCGAAGGAGGGAGATATGGGTGGAGAGAAAGGAAGCTATTTTCGCCGCGACCAGGCGATCTCTGGTACCGATATCTACAGCTACAACATTCATTTTCCTGAGCCTTCGATCTGCCAGAGGTGCCAGGCCGTCTGGAAAAAGGGCAAGTGGTCCCTGGACGAGGCCCTGCGCGCCGAAGTAAAGAGATGGGAACAGCCCAAATCGGTGCTCTGCCAGGCCTGCCGCCGCATCGCGGATGATTACCCGGCAGGGATCGTCACCCTGAAGGGGGCTTATCTGCAAATCCACAAAGAGCAGATCTTACAGACCATCCACAATGAGGAGGCGAACTCCAAGCGGAAAAACCCGCTGGAGCGCATCATAAAGATGGAGGAAGCGAAGGGAACCCTGACCATCACTACCACCGATTCCAAATTGGCGAGGAGGATCGGCAAGGCGGTGAGCGAGTCCAACGGAGGTCAATTGGAGATCAAGTTCTCGCATGGGGATGAATTAGTGAGGGTCTATTGGGAGAGGAATTAGAAAAGATGGAGACACCGGAGTCAGCCGTGCGGGTCCGCTTCGCCCCCAGTCCCACCGGTGTTCTCCATGTGGGAGGGGCCAGGACTGCCCTCTACAACTGGCTCTTCGCCCGCCACCACGGGGGCAGCTTCATCCTGCGCATCGAAGACACCGACCTGGAGCGATCCACGGAGGAATCGGCCGGGGCGATCCTGGAGGGAATGGAGTGGCTGGGCATGGATTGGGACGAAGGCCCCTATCGCCAAGCGGGGCGGATGCACCTTTACGCCGAGCACGCCCAGAGGCTGGTCGATCAGGGCAAGGCCTACTACTGCACCTGCCGCCCCGAGGAGTTGGAGGAGCGGCGCAAGACAGCCCTGGCCGCCGGCCAATCCCTGAAATACGACGGCCGCTGCCAGGACTCTTGCCACTCCGAGGGCGCCCTCCGCTTCCGGCTGTCCCAGATGGGCACCACGGTGGTGGAGGACCTGATCCACGGACCGGTCTCCTTCGACAACTCCAACCTGGATGATTTCATCATCCTGCGGGAGGATGGCCATCCCATTTACAACTTCGCTGCGGTGGTGGACGATGCAGCCATGGGGATCAGCCATGTCATCCGCGGGGATGACCACCTCTCCAAGACCCCGCGGCAGGTCCTACTCTATCAGGCCTTCGGCTATCCCTTACCGCGCTTTGCCCATGTCCCCATGATCCTGGGTCCGGATCGGACGCGGCTGAGCAAGCGACACGGGGCCACCTCGGTCACCGCCTATCGGGAGATGGGCTACCTCTCCCAGGCTCTGGTGAATTACCTGGTTCGTCTGGGTTGGTCTCACGGGGACCAGGAGATTTTCACGGTCGAGGAGATGATCCGCTACTTCTCTCTGGAAAAAGTAGGCAAGACGCCCGCCATCTTCGATCCCCAGAAATTGGAATGGGTCAATGCACATTACATCAAAACCCAGCCCGCCTCCTATCTGGTGGGCCAAATGAGGCCCTTCTGGATTCAGGCGGGGATTAGCGAGGAGGAGCTGGGGGCCAGCAAGGAGGGATGGCAGGAGGCGATCATCGACTCCCTGCGGGAGAGGGCACGGACCCTGGTGGAGATGGCCCAGACTTCCCGCTACTTCTTCCGCGACCCGGAAGGCTATGACGACAAGGCTAAGAAGGCCCTGGCGGCCATTGCGCAACCCCACCTGGACGAGCTCGGTTCGCAGCTACAGGGCCTGTCCGATTTCTCTGCCCCGTCCCTGGAGGAACTCTACCGCCAGTTCGCCGAGCAAAAGGGCCTCAAGCTGTCCCAAATCGCCCAGGCCACTCGGGCTGCCCTCACCGGAACCACGGCAAGTCCTCCCCTTTTCCAGATCATGGAGATCCTGGGGAGGGAGAAGGTGCTGCGGCGGCTGAGCTTGGCCCGATCTCACATTAGCCCTTGATTTCCTCCCCAAATTGTGGCATATTCCCCCCGCCCGTTGGGGAGTCGTCTAGTGGTAGGACTGCAGACTCTGGATCTGCCTACCGAGGTTCGAATCCTCGCTCCCCAGCCAAGCTGGCCCCATCGTCTAGTGGCCTAGGACGCGGCCCTCTCAAGGCCGAAACGCGGGTTCGATTCCCGCTGGGGCCACCAATCCAATCGCGCCACTCCTCATCCCTGCTTCTCCCTCTCCTTGACCCCAGCAAGAATTAATTTCCCCGCGTCCAGCAATCCAGCTGCCATTTCAACCTGAAATTACAATTAGTTGCGTGGAAATGTCAAAATTAAAGACCTGACCCCATGACCCCGCCACGGCGCGGATGCGCTCCGGGTTTTTCACCAGCACGGCCATCTTGGCGGCGCGTTTGGCGAGGTCGTCGCGGTCCTGTTCGCTCAGGTCGCCGGTGATCCGCTGGAACGCCTCGTCGATTGCCGCCTTGTCAATTTGGAGCCGCACTTCCGGTGCCTCGAAATGCAGCGGCAGCGTCGCCTTGTCCCGTATGGACTCCTGAAACGAATACCGGCTCATATAGCCCTTCTCGTCCTCGTCGGCGCCGAAGGGCCAGAAGGTGTTCCGGTCGGCGTGGTTGATGGGCGTGCCGGTGAGGCCAAAGAGGAACGCATTCGGCAATGCGTCGCGCATCTTGCGGCCGAGGTCGCCTTCCTGCGTGCGGTGCGCCTCGTCCACCATCACGATGATG
The DNA here is from genome assembly GCA_043800755.1 of bacterium. Taxonomy (GTDB): domain Bacteria; phylum Methylomirabilota; class Methylomirabilia; order CAVQYV01; family CAVQYV01; genus JAZDMQ01. The sequence continues at coordinate 5,393 of JAZDMQ010000121.1, forward strand.
TTGGAGCGCTCGTTTAACTTGTCGCCTGCCTCGGCGAACTTGTGAATCGTGGTGATGAGCACCTTGCGTACGTCCTGCGCGAGTAAGGTCTGCAGTTCCTGCCGCGTGGCGCACCCGACCATGTTGGGCACGTCGGCGGCGTTGAAGGTGGCGGTGATCTGGGTGTCGAGGTCGATGCGGTCCACGACGATGATGACCGTGGGATTGCCCAGCCTCGGATGCAGCCGGAGCTTCTGGGCGGCGAAGACCATGAGCAGCGACTTGCCGCTGCCCTGGAAATGCCAGATGAGGCCCTTCTTGGGGTAGCCGGCCACGACGCGCGCCACGATCTTGTTCGCCGTCTCATATTGCTGGTAGCGGCAGATGATCTTGATGCGCCGGTGCTTCTTATCCGTGGCGAAAAGGGTGAAGTTTTGCAGGATATCGAGCACCACCTCGGGCCGCAGCATGCTCTGCACGCTGGCCTGCACATGATGTAACTGGCCTTCGGCTTGGTTCTCCTCGTCACGCCAGGGACCCCATATCTCGATGGGCATCTTGATGGAGCCGTAGCGGAAGAGCTTTCCCTCGGTGGCGAAGGAGAAGATGTTCGCCACGAACATGGCCGGGGCTTCCTTCTCATAGATCTGATTGATTTGAAAGGCGCCGTCGAACCACGTCACCGCGCGGCGCGTGGGCGTCTTCGCCTCGCCGATGACCAGCGGCAGACCGTTGACGAGGAAGACCACGTCGAACCGCTTCTCTACCGGGCCGGCTTGGTAAATCCATTGGTTGGTCACGGTGAGCCGATTCTTCCCCGGCTGGGCGGCGTCCACGAGGCGGATGGGGACGTACTCGCCGCTCGGGCCGAAGGGCATGGTCTTCTCGCCGCGTAGCCAGGCCATAAAGTTCTCGTTGGCCCGGACCAGGCCGTCCGCCTGTACGGAGAGAATGCAGGCGCGTAGGTTGTAGATGACCTCGTCGGCGCGGTCGGGCTGGGCGGCGATCTCGGGGTTGAGACGCATGAGTGCCTCGCGTACCCACGGCTCGACCATCACGTCGCCAGGCTGACGCGGGAGCTGGGTGGCGGGGACATACATCCAGCGCGCTGGTCGAAACTCACCTCCGAGCGACAATCCCCAGCCGGGCCGGGTTTCGTGCAAGGCCAGCGGCTCGCCACCGCTGCCGGTTGTTACGGCATTGAGAATCATCTGCTCGACGGTGTTAGATTCGGTGAACGTCATTCAACCACCTCCCAATGCCCACCCTTGTCGGGGCCGACGCGCTGGATTCGGCCTTCTTCGCGCAGTCTGGCAATCTGCTTTTCCACTGCCCTTGGGGAAATCCCCAGCTCGTCGGCAATCGCCCTGGCAGCTAACTTAGGGTCGGCTCTCAACAGCCCCAGAATCTTCTCCGAACTTTTCTCCGAACTTTTCTCCGAACCAGCGGCCGGTTCCTCCGAACTTATCACGGCTTTCCGAGTAATCGTGGCCGTGAACAGGGAGCCGTCCCGATCGTCGGTGAAGTCGATCTCGGGCCAGTTCTCCAGCGCTCGCTTGATGCCGGAGCCCAAGCCCCGGTAGGGCAAGAGCCCCTTGGCAATGTAGGACACCAGGATCGGATTGCGGATATTGGAATTGCCGGCCCTGATTTTCGCCACGGTCAGGTTGTCGGGCAGGTGGCCGGGGCTGATGATCTCGATTCGATTGTCGAAGATGAAGAGCCTGATCGGGGCGCTGACCAGATAGTCCCGATGCACCAGGGCGTTGACCAGCAATTCCTCGAAGACAAGCGGCGGAATCTCCGGCACCCCCGGCGCATTAACCCCTTGCCCGGTCTGCACCTTGCGCAGGTTGCGCATGACAAAGGCCATGGCACCCTCAAACATCGCGGTCAGTGGCCCGGTAAAATCCTCGGTATCGAGATACTTGCTCACATGAATGGCATTGCCGGGATAGCGGATGGCCTTAACGATGAACTGCGGCTTGATCCACTCCGGCCGTTCGGCGAACAACAGCACCCCGGCAAGGTTCAGCATGCCGTCATCCGTGGCTAGATTCATGTTCTGCAGGAGCGTCAACAATTCGTCCGGTGAACCCGGCCAGGGCTGCTGGTACACATCCCGCAGAAAATCCCGGAAGCGCAGCTTGTCCAGTTTGTCGATACCCGCTTTGGTCGGTAGCTCATCGGCATGAAACTGGTCTACACTTTGGAACAGACGGCGCAGCTCCTCCTTGGAGTTCACCCGCCGCTTGTCGGCTCCACTCTTGAGCCAGATGACCCCATTGCGGTCGAAATAGGGCTTGTCCTGCCCCTTGGGAATGGTGAGCACGATGACCACACGCTCATCGCCCAGGCTGATGTTCTCGGTCTGCACTGTGAGCGGGCTGCGTACATGCTGCGAAGCTGCGTTGCCGATCAATTGGTTCAACCGCGTCACGTCCGCCCGGCTCAGCCCAGGCAGAGAACCGTCATCCGCCACGCCCAGAAATATCGTGCCCCCCTCGGAATTGGCAAAGGCAGCCATCTCCCCGGCGAGCGAGTCGGCATTGGTGACATCCCGCTTGAACTGCCGGCGGGTGTCTTCGCCGAGGGCGATTTGGGCTTTCAGTTCCGTCAACGTCATGCGGGTGCCTCCGCGCCCCCACGTTTTGCGACGGCGTCGGGAATCGTTTGCTCGATGGTGTTGGGTTCGGTGAAGGTCATGATGCACCTCCGAAGAATGCCGTTAGCATTCCAGACAGCATGCTTATCCTGCGTCGTCTGTTCTCAAGACCTGCACTCAATACAGAATCGAGTTCTTCCAATTCGGCGCAGATCTTTTCCTGCACGTCCGGCTTTGGAATCGGAGCGATGTATTCCCCCAACTCGACTCTGTTGATTTTGGGGATTCCAGTCCGCACACAGCGTGAAACCGCGAAGGATGTGAAGTGCTCCCCGAGCAGGAGCACGAGCAGGTATCGCTCAATTATGACCCCTTGCTTTGGGCGGAGCGGATACATGTCTGCGCTGCAAAGCCCGCGAAACTCGGCAACGAAGCACTTCTGGAGATTTGGGAGAATCTTGCTGTAAACCACATCACCTGGCTGAAACAGATACTTGCCGCTGATGGCGTTCTGTTGTGCGGCCGTCTCGGTTACGAGAAGCCGGCCACTGCCTTGTTCAATGTGATTTGGCGCGACCAAAAACATCGAACGATACGGCTCTTCTTTCGGGTCAACTTGGCCAGAGACGATATCAAAGGACTCGACCAGGGGCGCGGACGGCCATTTCTCGAATGCGGATGAGTCAGTTAATGTGGCGGTCTTTGCAGCGCGGACTTTCGCCACGCTTTCCAGAAGCCAATCCGAGGTTTGGTTGACCTCATCAACCGCCCAGAGGATTTCGGCGATGCGGCGCTGCTGGTCGAGCGGCGGGAGGTCGAACTCGAAGCGGGCGAGACTGCTCCAGTTGGTGCGCGGCGAGAGCGAACCGGCCGAAGTCCCGACCGCGTGCTGAAAGAACCGCTCCGCGAGGCAGAGGAACGACAGCAGTTTGGACAGCAGGCGGTCGTTCTTCGCCGCGAGCACGTAGATGTCGCCCGAGACCACCGCATCGAACTCAGCCACGGCCACCTTACGCTGGTGGGCGCGGCGTTTACCGAAGAGCACCTGCCCCGGTCGACAGCGGCGCGTGAACGTGGTGCCATCCGCCACATTGCCCCACGCCCGGGTGTGCAATGACCCCGGCTCCAGATGCTCCAGCCCGATGAACCGTTCGATGCCGGCCGCGTTCGGATCGCGCTCGGTTTCGTTGAGGTTCTCGGCCACATCTCCGAAGTGCATCCGCTGCCATTTCGAGCGGTCGAAAAGCGGGAGCCTGGCCCAGTCGGATGTGAGATCCATTGTGCTCACTCCGTTTCCTCATACGGCCAACGGTAGAAAATCTTCAGTTTGTTCCCGTGGGATTTGAGCAGCAGGCGATCGTGTTGCAAACGACCGACCACAATGCCCGGCGCGATGCCTATCTGGTCGGCAAAGCGTATAATCTGAGCATGAGAGCGGCGGTCCCAGCTCTCCAAAAAAGCGCGTAACGTAGCCGGAGAAATCAGCTTGTCGCTAGCAAAAGCGTTGGCCTCTTCCTCTTTCTCACCATCCGGGTCGTTGCCCTCGATGAAAATCTCCTTGCGGCCATGCTTGATGATGTGGCCCGCTTCATGGAAAAACGTGAACCAAAGTTGGTCGTTACTCTTGTAGCGCAGGCTCAGTTGTATGACGGCTTTTTCGCTTAACCATCGGGTTGCGCCACAAACGCCTGTTTTGGGAAGCTCGGGAATAAAAACCACTGCTACCCCGGCGGAGGCGCAAAGCTTCACCAATTGCGGTTGAAAAACCCGAGGCTCTTCCCTGGTCAGACCACGAATGTCCTCAAGAACCTCTTGGAAACGCTTTTTATCGAACGGCGCGCACGGCATCTTCTGTGCATCGATCTCCCCCTTGCGAAGCCAAGCGGAAACAGATTCGGCGCAGGCCTCGAAGCGTTGCGTTTGACGATACGCAACCTGATACTCTTGCCATACGGTCTTCCATTGCTCGGGAGAGGCGACGCCGAAAAAGCGCAGGACCTCTTCGAGCTGGGAAACCTTGTCTGTTCTTTCAGGAATCCACCCCAGCTTGGTCAGGGCGTTTACAGGCACCTTCTTCAACCAATCCAGGTATGAGTGCAGGCGCTCTTTCTCGGCAAGGCGCGAGCGGTCCTCCTGGAACTGCCTTTCCATGTTGTTCCAGAAGTGAGCCGGACGGCCAAGGGAACGCTCCAATTTCAGAGCGGTTTCAGGGGTAATCGGCGACTTCCCCTTGATGATTTCATTGATGGTTTTCTTGGCCAGCCCGGTTCTTGCGGCCAATTCGGCCTGGGCCATGCCGTAGGCCTCAAGGTACTCCTCAAGCACCTCTCCCGGCGTAACCAGGTAATCCGGAACATATTGATTCAGCATTGTTTCAGTCATGAGTGTCCTCCACTCCCAGGATTTTAATGGCGGTCACCTTGGACCAGTCCAATCCGCCGTCCTCGCGCACCGGGACCGGATCATGGTCAGGGATGAAAATCAGACGAAAGGGATGGTCCAAGTCCATGGACAGTTGGCCGGACCTTTGCCCCTCAGTCAGTTCGGGGGGGAATAGAGGGGACGGGGGAATAGAGGGGGAATAGAGGGGACGTTGGTGCAGAGCGTGCATTGCCCCTCCTCCAACCGAAGATCCGGGGAAAAGAATCTTGCCCTACTCAACTCCCGACCCCCCCAAAAAAAAAGCAAAAGGCACCGTGATCTTCGAAAAACGATCTATCCGGTGCCTTCAGTTTCCACTTTCTTCCTCCGACCGAACTCGGTTATATTTGGCCAGGATATTACGAGGTCTATTAGGAAACCCTCAGCGGGTGAGCTGTT
>JAZDMQ010000122.1:0-14883 GCA_043800755.1 bacterium
TACGATGAAAGGGCTTGACAACGCCTTTCTTGTTTCCATAATTAGAATCGAATTTGCTCCCCGTCCGATACGCCGCAAGGCCCGGGCGGGGTTATCTTTTTTTGGGGGGTCATCATGCCTGCTGATCCCCTGATCAAACGCAGGGTTTCCTTCGTCGACGGTCAGAACCTGTACCACTCCGCCCGTGAGTCCTTCGGCTATACCTACCCCAACTACGACATCGTTGCCCTGTCTCGCGCCATCCGTCGGGAAAGGGACTACCGCAACCGCATCGGGAAACTGTTAGATGGCACCGAACGGAATCTTGTGCTCCCCAATCCAATAATGAATCGCTTGCCCTCCATTGCAGGAAAGGGGAGAGGGACTCATATCCTACTCGCCCAGACGAAAAATGATACAGACTGAAATGCACAAAACGCTTCATGAAGCGATTTCGAACGCAGACGAAACACAGAATCGTTTCAAGGAAAGCATTTCCATTGATTTGCAGTAAGGCGCCGCCCTATTGGGTTTCATTCAGAGAAGCCAGAAAGATCGAGGTTCTGCGGCGCCATAAGGTAGGACATGTCGCCACTGATGGCACATCCAGATAATATGTCGAAACTATCCACGAACATCGACATATCATTGCGACATGTCGATGATTTCGACCTATTGAGGGGAACATGTCCAAATTGCATCCTTCTTTGGACATATCGCTTCGAGATGGTGGCGGCTTGTAGGAATTCGGTGGAGCTCGACCACGGTAGCTAACAAATCAATTGTTCCCGTCGGGCAAATTGAGGAACGTTCTTATGATCGAGATAGGTCGATCTATCGATGATTGCACCTTGATTCCAGGCGTGCATTTCCTATACCTCCCCAAACGTTTCCTGATGGCTTTGAAGAATTAAGGAGGCTCTCATGGGTGTCTTCAGCGGATGTAAACCACGCAAGGAGGTTCTCAAAGGGGATTTGAGCGATGCCATCTTTGCCGCCGATTTCGGAGACCTGATCTCAGGCAAGGCTCCAGCTGTCTATGGAGACGCCGAGACCTTCTTCCAGAACACCCATCCAGCGAAGCAACTCTGCAAAATCGTGGAGACAGTATTCGACCGCCTTGCAGATCCGAAGGAGGGAGGGGCGACCATTCGCCTGAGCACGGGTTTTGGAGGGGGAAAGACCCACACTCTCATGGCGCTTTGGCACCTCGCTCAGCATATCGACGACCCCGCCCTCGGAATCGACCTCTTGCCCGCCGCGGGCCGGCCTAAGAAAGTGACGGTTGCGGCAATCGATCTGGGCAAAGCAGGCGTCCCCATCTTTGCTCGCCACGGAAAGCTCGAAATCCGAAGCCTCTGGGGAGAACTGGCGTTTCTGCTCGGGGGAGAGAAAGGACTCAGAACACTCGGCGATGCGGACGACGCAGAGCGACAACCCGACGAAACTTTGCTGGAACGCCTTTTCCCCACCGGGCCAGTTCTTCTCCTCTTGGATGAGATCGTCGTTTACATGGCCACGCTGTCGGAGCGAGGCCAGGGGAACCTCCTTGCCTTCCTGAATAAGCTCTCTTCCCTGGTGGGAAAACGGCGCCATACCGTCCTCGTGGTGACAGATCCTGCCGATCAGAGGGCTTACGCCAAAGAGGCCATGAAAGTGGGCGACAGCCTTGCGGCGGCGGCCGTGAAACTGGATGATCTATTCGGCCGCAGAATGACCGACTTCGATCCCATTGGCGAGGAGTCTGCACGGGTAATCATCCGCCGCCTCTTCCAGCAGGTGAATTCGGCTTCGGCTCAGGCGGCCTCCGCCTCGTATCATGCCCTTTATGAACGGGTGATGCGGGAATGCCCGGGCTCACTTCCGCCCGCGGCTGCCACTTCAGAGTATGCCCGGAGGATCGTGGAATGCTATCCCTTTCATCCCCGGCTCCTCGACACGGCCCAGGGACGATTGGGGGCACTCCAGGAGTTCCACAAGAGCAGGGGGACCCTTCGCCTCTTCGCCCGGATCCTGAGGACGGTTTGGGAGGCCAAAAGAGATCTCGAGATCATCACTGCCGGCGATATGGACTGGTCGAGCGACCGCATCCAGGCAGATCTGCTTCAGCGGCTCAGCCGGGATAATTTCAAAGCGGTCGTCATGGCTGACATCGAAAAGCACGCCGCAGAACTGGATGGAGGGGTGCCGCGTGGAATTCACGTGCGGGTTGCCTCCGCTCTCCTCCTGGAGAGCATTCCCATGCAGTCCAACAGCGGCCTCGATCCTGCAGAATTGGCCCTGGCCGTTCTTCGTCCAGAGGACGCAGGACCTGAGCCGGCGGAGGCTCTGGATCGTCTGGCAGGGGTTTGCTGGCATACCTATCCCATGCCCGGAGGCCGGGGCTGGCAATTTCGCTACGAACCCAACATCGTCAAACAGATCGAAGAACGGATGGGGCAGGTTCCGATCGAGGATGCCAAGAGCCGCGTCCTCGCCGAGGCCCAGGGCTATTTCTCGGGACCCGCTTTCAAACTCGTTTCCTGGCCGGCGTACACCAAGCAGGTCCCTGAATCCGCCGAACTTCAGCTCGTTCTGTGTGAAAACGAAGGAATTGCCAAGGCTGTATGCGCCTACGCAGACGATACCAACCCCAAGGCGCCCATCCCGAGGCGTTTTCAGAATGCCATCCTTGCCGTGACCGCCACCAGTGAGGCCTTCAATAAAGCGATGGACCGTGCCCAGCGCTTGCTTGCTGCGGAGGCGATCGAGCGGGAACACCGGACAGGCGAGGCCAACAAGCTCGTTCGAGAACAGCTGCAGCGAATCAAGCCAGAACTGGTGAAGCAGTTTCGGGTCGAGACCTGTCGCACTTTCGTTCGCATCGTGCTATCAGGCGGGATCTCTTATACCCTGGAGGAGCAGTTTCAGGTCTCTGAAGAGCAGATGCTGCAACGTCCTCATGGTCAATCCTCGATCAGGCGGTTCCTCGAAAGCAAGGGGTTGATCTATCTGCAAGGGGATGCGCTCGATGTCGGTCGCTTCTTGAAGGATGTCCTTCCAGGAACCACGCCCATCGTTGACCTGCCCGAGGTGTATACGGCAAAGGCCGTGCACGAACGCTTCCTGGGGGCACCCGGGCTTCGCCTGATTCCGGATGGAGGGGTGGTCCGGGAGACCCTTCTTAAGGCGGTGGCTGAAGGGAAGATCCTGGTTCGGCTCTCGGATGGGCGAACCTTTGATGCAGGAGGATGCATCGAGGGGCCGGAGGGGAAAAGGCGCCGCGTCGGGAGCACACTGACCACCTTGACACTCGATGATTCGGTGCATATCACACGCCCTGGGTCGAGTTACGGGGTTCTCTGGGTAAAGGAAGACCCGGCGGAGTATGGCGGGGAAAAGGGAAAGAATGGCGGAATAACCCCTCCGCCTCCCCCTGCCGCCTCCCGGATGACGGCTACAAACTGGGAAAAGATACTTGAGCTTTCGGCAGATCGTCCCCTCTTGGAGTTCCACCTCATTGCGGCCAACCCCGCCTCCGCCGCCTCCCTTTTGCCTCTCGTTCAGCCCCTCGGGGCAGAGACGCTCAAGCTCTCGGTCGCCGTCAGTGGGAATTTGAAGGAAGGGGGGACGATCAACTTTGCCGCCAATGAGGTCAAGGTGACCCATCCGACCAAGCCCCTGGCTATCGCCCAGACCCTGTTCACCGCCCTGGGAGAAAACGCCGCCTTTGAGGCGGAGCTGGCCCTCGATTTTGGAGAGGCGGGCCGGAGGGAAATGGAAGAGCATCTGCGGCGAATTGCCTCCGACGCTCCGGAAGGGGTATCGCCGCGGGCCACTTTCGGCAGACCCACTGGAGCCCGAGAATGAACATCCGTCAGGCCTCCTTTGCCCTTCGCGTGGTCCGACGCCGCACGGGCGATGCGGCCATTTTCTATCGCCGGCGCCTAACGGCCAGAGGAGGGGAGCGGCTGGATCGCATTGCACCCATCTCCCCCCTCACCTTCTCCGCCGGTGCGTCTCTTCTTCGGGCAGCGATTCGTCAAATGGGAGGCGCCTCGGCAAGGCTCACGACCGGTCCTTTTCATCCCCTCGATGAGGACTGGGGGGCTCGGGTAGGGTGTTACGCCCTGGTGGCCTCCGGCCTTCGCAGCCCCGAGCGCCTGCACCGGGCGGCCCTCCATCTCCAGCATGCAGACGGCGCCGAGGCGGCCTGGTGGCTCGGCCTGATGACCCGGCCGGGCGGCAAGCGCGCCATTCGAGCCTTGAGAATACTAACAGAGGCAGTCCAATGAAGGGACTTGACAACCCCTCTATGTCCGCTATAATAGCATCAGACTTGCTCCCCGTTCGACAAGCCCGAGGGCGACGAGCCCAAAGGCCTCGGACGGGGTTATTTTTTAGGGGGGCGTAAATGCCTTCCGAGCCTTCCCTCAAGCGGACGATTGCCTTTGTGGACGGACAGAATCTATATCACGCCGTCCGGGAATCCTTCGGCTACACCTACCCCAACTACGACGTTGTCGCTCTCTCTCAAGCCATGTGCCGGAAGATGGGTTGGGAACTCATTCAAGTGCGCTTCTATACAGGAGTGCCGGATAAGAATGATGACCTGTTCTGGCACGCCTTCTGGGAAGCCAAACTGCAAACCATGCGGTGGCAGAAGGTCCAGGTTTACTCACGGCCCCTACGATATCGAAACCGCCTAGTGAAGCTCCCCGACGGAACCGAGCATAGCTTTCTGGCGGGCGAGGAGAAGGGCGTCGATGTGCGCATCGCCCTGGACATCATCAGGATGGCCCACCGAAAGGAATGGGATGTGGCGCTGGTCTTCAGCCAAGATCAGGACCTTTCCGAGGTGGCATCCGAGATCAGGACCATCGCCCAGGAACAGGGTCGCTGGATCAAGATGGCATGCGCCTTCCCGCTGAGCCCCACCACGCGCAACCGCCGCGGCATCGACCAGACGGATTGGATCATTATCGACCGCACCACCTATGATGCCTGTATCGACAGGCGCAACTACAGGCCGAGGCCCTCAGATCCAGGAGACCGCAAGGCATGAACCATCCACGGGTTTTAATCGAGGAATGGCTGCCGGCGGCGGCGATCGGCGTGGAGTGCATTCGGGAACGCTCCACAGGACAACAACCTCCAGATAAGCGTCTTCATGTCTGGTGGGCCCGCCGTCCCCTGACCGTCTCCCGGGCCGCGGTCCTGGGCTCTCTATTGCCGGCCGATTTCCCCCACGAGGTCTTCGAGCGGCTGTTGGGGTTCTGGGGAAGTTCTCAAGATTTGATAAGAGCCCAGGAAATAGTGGACTGGGCTAGGCAATCGAATGCGAGAGTAGACAACCCTCACGGGGAAAGGGCCTTCAGGCGCAACCCGAGAAAGGAAGATCTTGCACGAGCTAGTGATGCTGCCATGAGCCTTTGGGGTCCCCAGATTTCCGTAATGGATCCCATGGCGGGGGGTGGTTCAATTCCTTTCGAATCAGCCCGCCTTGGATTTCGTACACTTGCGAACGAATACAATGCGGTAGCATGCTCTGTTCTCGAAGCAACTGTCCACTATCCCTTTCACTTTGGAGAAGAGCTTGCCAAGAAATGTTCAAAATGGGGCGAAAGGTTTCGTGATCGCTTCAACAAACGCACGGAAGGGCTTTATCCCAAGAGCGGTTATTTGACTCCTCATTGTTACATCTTTGCCCGCACCGTTCCTTGCCCGGATACCCAGTTCCATACCCCCCTGGTTCCGGATTGGCACTTGCTCAAACCCAAATCGGGCCGGCAAATTGTTGCGGAGCCCATAGTGGACAGGGCAAAAAGCACATGGTCGGTCAACGTCCGGGAGATCGGGAACCTGGCAGGCCAGCTCCGTGAAGCTCCAAAGCCCACTTATAGCGATGGCAAAGGCATCTCCCTCTTCACCGGTCGACAGATCCCGGCGGACTACATCAAAGCCCAGGCCCAAGCCGGGGAGATGAAGAGCGCCCTCTATGCGGTAGTGATCAAGACGCCGCAGGGCTTGAGGTTCCAGCCCCCCGAGCCAGCCGACCTGAAGGCCTTAGAGGAGGCCGAAAAGGAGCTCGGCCGCCTGCGTCCGGGATGGGAAAGGGCGAATATCATACCAATCGAAATGTATCCCGAGGTGTCGAGTGACGAGAGGCCGAGACTATATGGAATGCCTCGGTGGGCAGACATGTTCTCTCCCCGCCAGCTCCTCTGCGCCGGAGTCCTGGTTGAGGAATTGCGAAATCTCCGGCCCGAGATAGTCAGGGCTGAAGGCGCCGAGATGGGGGAGGCAGTGGCGCATCTACTCGCCCTCGTCTTTGATAAGCTTGTGAATTACAACAGTTTGCTCGGCTCGTGGCACGCCCCTCGCTCCGTAATGCGGAGTGTTTTTGACCGCCATGATTTCTCCTTCAAACCTGCGTTTGCGGAAATGGCCCCTTGCAATAGCGGCGCGGGGCTCGAATGGGCGATCGATAATGTCCTGGAGGCCTATGAGGAATTGAGCAAGCTTCCCCGTCATCCCTCAGCCAGGCCGGTTGAGATCTCTCTCGGCTCCGCCACCAGCCTGCCCCAGATTCCAGACGGCAGCATCACAGCCGTGGTGGTGGATCCGCCCTATGCGGATAATGTGCAGTATTCAGAGCTGGCCGATTTCTTCTATGTCTGGCTCAAGCGGACCCAGGGGCATCGCCGGCCGGAATGGTTCTCTACCTATCTGTGCGAACACGATCGGGAGGCAGTGGTCAATGTCAGCCGCCACCGGGAGGACGGCCCAAGACCTTCCAGGACAGGGAAACGCGATGGGAAGACCACCGAGGCGAAGGCCAGGGCGCATGCCTTCTACCAAGAGATGATGACCGAGACCTTCAAGGAGTCCCGCCGGATCCTCCGAGACGACGGAGTCCTCACGGTGATGTTCACCCACAAGAAACAGGAGGCCTGGGAGGCCCTCTTTACCTCTCTGATCCAATCTGGATTCACGATCACCGCCACCTGGCCGGTGAAGACCGAAAGCGAGCATTCCCTCCATCAGGCGAAGAAGAATGCGGCCCAGAGCACGGTGATCCTGGTGGCCCGAAAACGACCCCAGGGCACCGGTATTGGTTACTTCGACAGCGCCATGCAGGGAGAGATTCGAAACAGGGCTCGTTCGACCGCCGAAAGGCTCCAGCATGAGGGCCTGAACCCGGTGGACCAGCTGGTCGGCTCCTTTGGCCCGGCCATGGAGGCCTATAGCCGCTACGGCGAAGTCCGCACGGACACGGGGATGCCGGTGGGGGTGAGCCGGGCGATCGATGAGGCCTCGGATGCCGTGAGTGCCTGGCGCATCGAGCAGCTCGCCAGCCGCGGGCTCGAGGGCGTGGAGCCGGAGGGCCGCTTCGCCCTCCTTTGCTGGGATGTCCTGGGGGCCGCGGAGTTCCGTTTCAACGAGGCGAAGCTCTTGGGGAACGCCGTGGGGATGGATGTGGATCAGCTGGTCTCGGCAGGGCTGGTTGCGAAATCAGGGGACAAGGTGAAGATGCTCTCCGCCAGGGAGAGGCGCCGGGAGAGGGCGCTGGAGCCGGATGAAGTGACGCAGACCCTGTTTGGTGCGGTCCTCATGCCCAGAAAGCGCACCCGGAAACAGATTTTGAAGATCCATCCCAACGACCCCCAGTTTCGCACCGTTCTCGATGGCTGCCATGCCCTGGCGCTCCGCTACCTCGAGGCAGGGGGAGGCTCAGGCGGCATCGGCTCGGCCAGGGCCCTTGCCCGGCAGCAGCGCTGGACCAAGGATTCAGCCGTGGCCCGGCTGATGGAGGCGCTGGTTCATGCCGCTCCGGTAGCCCTCCGTTTCGAGAAGGGAAAGGCCTCTGCCGCTGCCCAATTTCCCGAATTTCGGGCCTGGCATGCCCTGCTGGAGCCCCTTTTTGAGATCAGGCCGCCGGAATGGGTGGAGGAGCGACCTCCGCAGGGACTTCTGTTCCCCAGCCCCTCCGAGGATCTGGACGACCTGGAGGGAAGCCTGGAGGAAGAGGAAGAAGTTGAACCCGAGGAATGAGCATGGGAAATAGATCGAATCCTGCGAACGGTCAACGGTTGTCCCCTTCAGGCTCGGGTAGTCTGCGCCGACATGCCTGGCGGCGGTTTCTGCGGGGACCCGATCCCTCGCTGCTCGACGGACTCTATGTGCCGGCCCTCGCCGAGGCCGTACGCTACGATCGCTGCTGTGCCTATTTCTCCAGCACGGCCCTGGCGGCAGCAGCACGGGGCTTTGGCGCGCTCATTGAAAGACTGGAGGCAATGGGAGAGAAAGCTCCAAGACCTTCCGTGCGCCTGGTGGTCAATGAGGAGATGGAAGAAGAGGACGTCCGGGCCATGATGGAGAAGGGGGACCTCTCGCGGCTCGAAGAGAAGCTCAGACGCCGCTTCAAGACACCCAAGGATGTGCTGGAGAAGGCGCGGCTGGCCATGCTCGGCTGGCTGGTGAAGAAGGGCCTCCTCGAAGTCCGGGTGGGCGTGATGCGGCGGGGAGAGGGGATCGTCCATGCCAAATTCGGCGTGGTAACCGATGGGGCAGGTGAGGCGATCGTGTTCAGTGGAAGCAGCAACGAATCGGCTCAGGGTCTTCTCGGGAATTACGAGCGCCTGGAGGTCTCCACTTCATGGGACGATCCGGAAAGGTATCAGGAGTATGCGGGGGAATTCGAGGCCCTCTGGGGGGATATCCATCCGGATGTCCATACGGTCCCTCTTCCCGAGGCCCTTCGGCTGCGCCTGATCAAATTCGCTCCCACCAAGGCGCCCACCGTAGAGCCCTCGAATGCCCTGGCCCGCCAGAAGGCAGCCATGATCTGGCAATTCATCTGCGAGGCGCCCTATCTGCCCCATGGAGATTCGGCCTGTGACGAGACGGCAATGGTGGATCTCTGGCCCCATCAGGGCCATGTGGTGGAAGAGACGGCCCGGGCTTGGCCCGAGGGGAGGCTCCTCTGCGACGAGGTGGGGATGGGGAAGACCATCGAGGCGATCCTGGTTCTGCGACGCCTGATGGCCGGCCGCGGGGTCAGACGAGCGCTCATCCTTCTTCCGGCAGGCCTCCTCCGGCAGTGGCAATCCGAACTCAGGGAGAAGGGAGGGATGGTCTTTCCCCGGCTCGAGGGCACCAATGCCCTGATCTGGCCTGATGATCGGGTCGAAAAAGTGAATGGGATCGCCGAGGCCCTGGAAAGGGATGCCCTTCTTATGAGCCGGGAGACTGCACGGACGGAGAACAACCTCCCGCTGATCCTTTCGGCAAAATCCTGGGACCTGGTCCTTCTCGATGAGGCCCACGCGGCGAGGCGGCGCAAGCAGGAAGAGGGGGAATTCAATAGCGGAACGCTCCTCCTCGATCTCCTCCGCCAATTGCAGCTCCGACGCAAGACCCGGGGGATCCTCCTTCTGAGTGCCACCCCCATGCAGACCCATCCTTGGGAGCCCTGGGATCTTTTGGCCGTCCTCGGCGAGGGTGGCCTCTGGCTTTCGGACTTCAATTGGATCCGGGATTTCTATACCGCCGTGGCTGCGGTTGGAAGAGGATCCTGCGATCTCTCCCTCGCGCGCAGGGTGGCGGAGACTATCGCGGCGGACCCCTGCTTCCCTCCGCTCGATGGGGAAGGCCCCCTTGCTCGCGACAAGAACGAGCTTGCCCGAAGGCTTGCCTTTGTCCCGCCCACCAAGCGCGAGCCGTTAGCGCAATGGCTGCGCACCGGATCCCCCCTCGCCCGGCGCATGCACCGAAACACGCGAAACACTCTCAGCCATTACTACGAAAGGGGCCTACTCCCCTCTCCTCCACCCCGCCGGGGCATTCAAGACATCGTCTTCGATTACCAAGACCAAGAGGAGAGGGAAATCTACAACGCGGTGAGCCGCTATATTGAGAAGCGCTTTGACGAGTTGGAGAGCGAGAGGCCGGGCAAGGGATTTGTGATGACCGTTTACCGCAGACGGGCCAGCAGCTCCCCTCTCGCCCTGGAACGAAGCCTTGGTCGGCGGCGAGAGGCCCTGCGCACGATCAGCGAACGGAGAGCTTACGATGTCGATCTTTCAGCCTCCGACGTGCCTGAGGGCTTGAGCGAAGAGGATCTTCCGGAAGAGGCAACGGAGGCCAAGGTCTCTGCCGCCCTTCCTCAGGATCCTCAGGTCGCCCGCAGGGAGCTCGCCGAGATCGAATCCCTCCTGGACCATCTGCGATCGCTCCAGGGAAGGGACACCAAGCGAGATCGCTTCTTCGATGCCCTCCGCCGCATCACCGAAGACGGGCGCTCAGTCTTGATCTTTACGGAATATGTTGACACGCTCGAATACCTGCGGGAGGCTCTCGTTGAATTCTATCGAGGCAGCCTGGGATGTTACAGCGGGGCGGGGGGCAAGAGATGGGATGGGGTGGCGTGGCAATCCGTAACCAAGGATGCGATCACCAGAGCCCTTGCCAGTGGCGAGCTTCGGGCCCTGGTTTGCACCGACGCGGCCAGTGAGGGCCTCAATCTGCAAGCGGCCGGAGCCCTGATCAACTACGATCTTCCCTGGAACCCCAGCAAGGTTGAGCAGAGGATCGGCCGGATTGACCGGATTGGTCAGAGGCTTCCAGAGATCAGGGTCATCAACCTGTTTCTCCACAACAGTGTGGATGAAAAAGTGTACCAGGCCCTGCGCAGGCGCTGCGGTCTTTTCGAGCATTTCGTGGGCTCCATGCAGCCGGTCCTGGCCCGGGCACGGCGCATGCTCCTCGGCCAGGAAGAGTTAGATACAGCGAGGATCGAGGCGGCCGCCTCTGAGATCGAGGGAGATCCGTTGCCGGGAGAAATCTACCTGGAAGGCCGGGCGGTGGCCCACGGCAAGGGGGGATCCGTACTCTCCCGGGCCCAGATTGAGGCATCTCTTAGCTATTTGAAAGAGGAGTTCGGCTTTCGGGTGAGGGGAGACAGAAGGGATAGATCTTATCTTGTCTCCGGTCCTGGCATTTCCAAAGCTCTCTTCACGTCTTCGGTGGAGGTGCTGGAGCATGATGCGGCGGCCCGTCCGCTCTCTCCACTCGAACCAAGAATTCATGAGCTCGTAACATCCCTCTCTCGCCCGGGTGAGCACCTGCCCCTTGCTATCGGAACCTATCAAAGCGTAGCCTTCCGGAGGTCGGTCGTGTACTGGGTCAGTGAGGACAAGATCGAGCCGATTGAATCATTTGAAGACCTCAAGGGCCGGGTTGATTCATGGAATGGAGATTATCCTGATCCCGGCCATTGGCTCGGGGCCCAGAAAAGGCGCAGCAAGAGGCTGAGGAACAAATCAGAGTCCTCGAGCAGGAGGCCGTTTGTCGGGAGGAGGATGGATTAAAATGGCAGGTGGCGGCCGCTCGCCTGAGGCTTCAGTCGGAGCTGGGACGGTATCTTGTCTGCCTGGGTGAGGGAACAGAAGATATGAATGGGCTGCTTCACCGACAGATGACCCGCGATATCGCCAGTGCTCATCGATTGAGACAGGCGCTTGACAAGCTGGGGGGATATCCTGAATGGTCATCCGGATTGGTTCAGGATCTCGAGAACTTTTTCTCCCACCTCACCGAGAATCAACGAAAGGCCCGCCTTCTCGGCAAAGAGCTCGACGCTGCCCTCGCCGATCCCAGGTGGATGGCTGGGGCGGCGCTTAGTCGCTAACGGGATGGACGGGGGGCGACGGGACGTAGTTTCTGAAGGGATTCCCCCATCGCAGATGCCTGCTACATGTAAGTCCGGAAACCTGATCCCCTTTATCCCTTCGGAATTGCTGCTGGCGGCAGTACCTCCCTTGGAATTCTGAAGCAACGGCTGCAGAGGGTGGCCGACTTCGCAAGGTCTCAGATCTGACTCCTCTTGGCCGTCGATGCAGCTGGCGAGGGCCCCCTCCTCAGTCTTTTAGGAGCCATCGGGCGCCTTGGCGCTCCTCCGGCAATCCCAAAAACCGCTATCGTCCGTACCTATCGCGCCGCTTGATCCTCTTGCGTCCAACCCCCCAACCTCCCGTTGTGGATTCTATTGAAAAATATCTTGCATTTCCGATAATGCAATATTATATTGCTTTCTGAAAAGGAGGAGGACTATGGCCATCAATCGCCAGCGGAGCTTCAATCTCATGGTTGGTGAAAGGGTGAAGGCGGCTCGCAAGGCCCTGGGAATGACCCAGCAGGAGCTTTCTAAAAGGCTCGAGGTCAAGCACCGTCAAATTCTCTTCAATGTCGAAAGCGGGCAGAGGAAGGTGTCCTCGGATGAGTTGCTGGCTTTGATGCGAATCCTCGGGAAAAGCCTGGATTACTTCACCGATCCCTTCTTGCTTCTCGAACCCAAAGTCTTTTCCTGGCGCACCCAAGCCCCGCCTTCAGTGATCGATGCCTACGAGAATAAGGCCAGGAATATGGTCATGGCCTTTCGGCGATTCTCCGAGCAACTGGGAGAGAGGTTCTCGCCCCTCACCTTCAAACTTCACTTGTCCAAGAGGAGTACCTTCGAAGAAGCCTGGGAAGCCGGCGAAGCCCTTGCAGAGAAGTTCGCCTTAGGGGATACGCCGGCGGCAAAACTACACAAGACGGTGGAAAGGGAGATGAACATCGTCCTCCTGTATGTGGATCCCCCCGAGTCCATCTCCGGCGCTGCCTGCAGATTACCCGAGTTCAATGCCGTCCTCATCAACCGGAATGAAGTCCCCGGACGGAGGAACTATGATCTGGCCCACGAGGTATTTCATCTTCTTACCTGGGATACGATGCCTCCTCCGCCGCGTGAGATGATGTATGACGATCCCCGGAAGGGACCTCGGGTGGAGCGTCTGGCTGAAAATTTCTCCGCGGGGCTCTTGATGCCAAGAAAATCCCTTCAGACGAAATGGGAGCACAAGGGAGGTGGCGACCTCCACGAGTGGATTACGAATACCGCAAGGGAGTATTGTGTTTCCGCCAAGGCCCTTTTCTATCGTCTGCTGAATTTGAATTGGTTGTCCTACAGTGATATCCAGCGAATCAACTTGGAGAGGTTGACAATGGCCAAAGACACCTGCGGGGAGGAGTCGAGGCCTAAACTCTACTCCCAGGTCTTCGTGGATCGTTTGCGGCGGACTTTGGAGAGAGGCCTGGTCAGTGTCAGAAGGGCTGCGAGCCTGCTCGATTGCACCATTGAGGATCTCGAGGACCTCTTCAAGGGCTACAGCATGAAAGTGCCTTTCGACCTATAGGGAAGGCGACCGTTGATCGACTCAGGGGTCCATATCTTGGTGGATACTAACGTGGTAATCGAAGCACATCGGACCCGATGCTGGAAGGCGCTCTTGGGTCGATACAGACTGGATACCGTCGAACAGTGCCTCATAGAGCTTGTCTCGGGGAATCAAATGCGGAGGGGCTATGTTCCGGTGGATGCCGATGAGATTCGTTCGGCCCTGCGGCCCAAATCAGTTACCGAGAAGCAACGGGCTGAATTTCAATCTTTGCTGGCAAACAGGGTGGACCTCGATCCGGGAGAGAGTGATTTGCTCGCCTATGCGCGGACCTTACAGGAAGGGACCTACTTTCTATGTTCCCCTGACAAACCGGCTTTATGGGCTACGAGAATCATCGGTGTATTGGACCAAGTGGTTAGCCTCGAGGAGCTGCTGGAAGGTACGGGTGTGGGCCCTCCTCTCCGAGAGCAGTACACGAAGAAATGGCTGGCGCGTGAAAAGATAAAAATAAGGCTGGAGGTCCTATGAGCAGCCCCGCTGTTTCCTGCGTACGGCATCTGATGGAAGAATACCGGCGCTTCCTGTATAGCCTGCGGGTAGAAGATTTTCCCAAGGCGCCTGCCTGTGCGTCACCGCACGCAGACAGGCCACCGAAACCGGGGCAGTTAGGCCTGTTCGGCCAGGAGTCAGAACTGTGAAGGAGAAGCCGACCAGCATTTCGAAAAAAGAAAGGGCGCCTTTGTATGAGCGTATCCGGCAGATCCTCGAATCGGCCCGGACCAGCATGGCCCGAACGGTCAACACCACCCAGGTGGTGGCTAACTGGTTGATCGGGAGAGAAATCGTTCCGTGGATAACCTGGAGATGTTCCGCCGCTTCTACTATGAGTATCCGGCCCTGATTTCCGAAGCGATGTCTCGGAAATTGGATGTGTCGGTAATTTCCGACGCACCGCGTCGGAAATCCCCATCCGAAAAAAGCTCGCCCGGATTGTCGATTGGCTACACACTGCGTGACCAATCTTGGCAACCAGGTAAACTCCACCCCAATCTGTCCTGGACCCATTACCGAACCCTCCTGCGCATAGATTGGAGCGATGCCCGCGCCTTCCATGAAATCGAGGCTATCCAGAACAACTGGTCGGCGCGCGACCCCAGCTTTCGCCCCCGGATGCCTTCCGGGGCCGGATTGGTGACGTGGGAAGGGGTCGAGTGAGGGCATGAGGGCATCTTTTTGTTGTCATTCCGGCGTAGGCCGGAATCCAGTGGCTTTGTTAAGTAGAGGATGCACAAACTCGACTCCGGTTTTCGCCCCCGGATGGAAGCCCTCCGGGGCCGGCTTGATGACGAGACACTACGGCCATGAAGCAACCCTGTGTCTACATACTTGCGAGCAGGAGAAACGGCACTCTCTATGTGGGGGTAACATCCGACCTGATTAAGCGGGTATCGGAGCACAAGAATGACCTCATGGAAGGCTTCACCAAACGGTACGGGGTTCATATGTTGGTGTGGTTCGAGACCCACGAGACAATGCTTTCAGCAATTGCCCGAGAGAAGGAAATCAAAGAATGGAAACGACGGTGGAAGTTGGAATTGATAGAACGTTCAAACCCGGGATGGGGAGATTTATATCCTGATCTGTTGTAGCTGGACTCCGGTTTTCACCGGAGTGACAGATGAGCCGCGGCCTGGAAATCCAC
>JAZDMQ010000159.1:0-37261 GCA_043800755.1 bacterium
TTAGATAGACCTCCGCAAACACAAACGGGCACCGTGCTCTCGTGCTGGAAGATCTTTCCGGTGCCCATTCATCTCTTTGCCCCTCCTGCAGACAGTGAAGAAGGTTAAGGTCTTAATGGATATGGAGTGTTAGGAAGACTAGGCCTTGGAGAAAAGTTCCACTCTGTTTTGCTATTTATACTTCTCAGGTTCTCGTGTCAATCCCCTTTTTGATGGAGTTGATGGCCGGGGAAGAGAATTACTTCAGGAAGTGCTCCATCAGACGGTGGCCTTCGGGGAAGAAGACCCCGGAGGCCTTGGCGGCCGCCTCATTGTACCTCGAGCCTTCCTTCGGCTCGGCATCGAGGGAGGAGATCAGGAAGGGGACCGGGTCATCGGTGTGGGTGCGCACAGCAATGGGGGTGAAATGATCGCAGAGCAAGAGGACCTTGACACCCTTCTTGCCCTCGAGGCCCGCAATCACGGGCTGGATGATCCGGGCATCGAATTGCTCGATCGCCTGGATCTTGGTTTGGATGTCCCCGCTGTGTCCGGCCTCGTCCGGGGCCTCCAGGTGCAGGAAGACGAAATCCAGCGCTTCAATGGCCTTCAGGAGCGCCTCCGCCTTGCCCTGGTAGTTGGTATCCAAGAAGCCGGTCGCCCCGGGCACCTCGATCACCTCTAATCCTGCGGAGCGGCCCAGGCCTTTGACCAGGTCCACCGCCGAGATGATGGCCCCGGAGAGGCCAAATCTCTCCCGAAATGAGGGCAACGAAGGCGGCCTGCCCTGTCCCCAGAGCCAGATGAGATTGGCCGAGCGCTTCCCCTCCTTCTCTCTCTGCTGGTTGAGGGGATGCGGCGCCAGGAGCTCATGAGAAGCATGCATCAGGGAGATGAGGAGATCAGCCCCCTCCCCCTGGGGCAGGTGATCGGAGAGGGGCTCCCCGGAGATATCGTGGGGAGGGGTGCAATCCACCGCCTCCGGCCCATCCTTCACCACCAACAGATGGCGATAGCTCACCCCTGGGTGAAACCGCCGGCCGTTGCCGCCCAGCTTCTCATCGAGGAGGCGGATCAGGGTCTCCGCCTCCTGGGAGGTAATGTGGCCGGCGCTGTAATCAACCATCACGCCTTTCTGCAGGGGCGCCAGGGGAGAAGGGGTCTGGATGTTGACCAGGTTGCACCGAAAAACGACCTCTTCGGCAGAGAGGGAAAGCCCCATGCTCGCCGCCTCTAAGGGCGCCCTGCCGGTGTAATACCGGGCCGGGCCATAGCCCAAGATGGAGAGGTTTGCCACATCCGATCCCTTCGCCATCCCCTCAGGGATCGTCCTTAGCCGCCCCAGGCTCCCCCTTGCGGCCAGGTAATCCATCCCCGGGGTGGAGGCCACCTCCAGCGGGGTCTTATCCCCCAATTCCGGCAGGGGATAATCTCCCATCCCATCCCCTAACAGCACGATGAACTTATGTTTCATTCCCCATCGACCCTGATGCAGATCGTCTCTGCGGTGATGACCTCCAGTTGATCGATCTCCTTCAGTGCCCCCCTCGCATCCCCCTCCCGGGCCTCATGGGTCATCATCACCACCGGGACGCTGGATTCTGCGTGGCGCTCCTTTTGAATGACCGAGGCGATGCTGATGTGATGATCCCCCAGGATCCCGGAGACCCGGGAGAGGACGCCCGGCTTGTCCAGGGCCGAGACCCTCATGTAATAGCGGCTGCGGGCCTCAGAGATATCCATGATCTGAATCCCTGCCTCCTCGGCCTTGCGCAACGGCAAGGAATTGGAGCGGGAGGGGCGGCCGGAGAGGATGTCCTGGGCGATCTCCATGATGTCCGAGACCACCGCCGAGGCCGTGGGCATCTGCCCTGCCCCCTGCCCGTAAAAGAGGAGGGGTCCCACCGCATCGCCCTTCATGTAGACGGCATTGAAGACCCCTCCCACCGAGGCCAGGATGTAGTGCTCGGGGATGAGCGTGGGATGCACCCTCACCTCCAGCCTCCCCTTGGACTCCTTGGCGATGGCCAGGAGCTTAATCTTGTAGCCAAACTCTCGGGCGTACTTGATATCGAGGGGGGAGATGGAGGAGATACCCTCCACATAGATTCGATCGAAATCCACATATCCGCCATAGGCGATGGAGGAGAGGATCTGCAGCTTGTGGGCCGAATCGTATCCTTCCACATCGAAGGTGGGGTCTGCCTCTGCATAGCCTTTCTCCTGGGCCTCGGCCAGGGCAGAGGCGAAATCGCGCCCCTCCTCCGACATCTGGGTCAGGATGTAATTCGCCGTCCCATTGATGATGCCCATCATCAGTTGAATCCGGTTGGCCACCAGGCCCTCCCGCAGGGAGCGCAGGATCGGAATCCCGCCGCATACGCTCGCCTCAAAGCCCAGATTCACCTTATTCTGTGCCGCCGCCCAGTAGATCTCCTGGCCATGGAGGGCCAGAAGGGCCTTGTTGGCCGTCACCAGATGCTTTCCGTTCCGCAGGGCCTTCAGGGAAAAGTCTCGGGCTGCCTCGATGCCGCCGATGAGCTCCACCACGATCTGAATCTCTTTATCTTCCACCACCTCATTGCCGTCGGTGGTGAGCAGGGAGCGATCCAGCTTGATCCCGCGAGGGGACTCCAGATTGAGGTCCGCGATCTTCTTGATGCACAAGGAGGCGCCGATCTTCTTGCTCAGCAAATCGGCGTGCTCCTGGATCAGTTTCACCACGCCGGATCCTACCGTGCCCAACCCCAAAATTCCCAGATTGATCTGCGGCATCCTGTTTTGCCCTCCTAACAGCTCTTCTTTTCCCGTTCCAACACGCGCAGAAATGCCTCCACCACCGAGGGGTCGAATTGCTGGCCGGATTTGGCAAAGAGCTCTGCCTTGGCCTTCCCGGTGGAGAGGCCCGACCGATAGGGCCGGTCCGAGGTCATGGCATCATAGCTATCTGCCACCTGCAGGACCCGGGCGCCGATCGGGATGTGGCCGCCGCTCAGACCATCCGGATAGCCTCTCCCATCGAAGGACTCGTGGTGATGGCGGATCAAGAACAGATCTTCTCCGGAAAAGGAGATGGGGTGCAGGATATTGGCCCCGATGAGCGGATGCCGCTTCATCACCTCGTACTCCTCCCGCTCCAAGATCCCCCGCTTGTGCAGGATCCCCTCCTCGATTCCGATCTTCCCGATGTCGTGCAAGAGCCCTGCGCACTGCAGGGCCTCCTGGAGTTCTTCTCCCAGCCTCATCTCCTCCGCAATCTGCAGGGCATAGGCCGTCACCCGCTCCGAGTGGCCCCGGGTGTAAGGATCTTTTGCCTCCAGGGCCAGGGCCAGGGATTGGACGCTGCTGATGTAGCTGTCCTTGAGATCCTCGTAGAGCCTCGCGTTTTCCAGGGCGACGGCGATCTGATTGCAGAAGGTCATCACCAGATCGCGATCTGCCGGAGAGATGGGAAGGGGGCCGCTCTTCCGATCCGCCACCAGGGCCCCAATCGCCTTCCCCCGGGAGATGAGGGGAACGGCCATGAAGGATTGCCGATTGAGGATCTGGAACAAGGGATCGGGGAGATCCCTCTCCGGCTCCGGCAGCTCCCCGCCCCAAACGGGCTCCTTCCGATTTACCACTTCCACCAGGAGATGGTCCCGGTCCTCCAGGGAGACCCGGTACTCCGGGAAGGAGGATGCGAATCCCTCCAGCTCTCCCACCCCCTGGGCGATCCTCAGACAGGCCTTGCCCTTATCGATCAAGAAGAGCAGGCCGCGATCGAACCCTAAGAGCGGGAACATGAGGTCCACGATCCTCCTCAGCAGGGCCTTGAGATCTAAGATCGAGACTATACCCTGGCTCGCCTCATAGATGGAGGCGAGCTGCTCGATTCGCCGCTCCAGAGAGAGGTTGAGCCGGTGGACCTCGTCGAACTTGGAGCGGAGCAGGGCCTGATCCTTCTCCATCTGAGAGATCGCATTCCGATAAAACCGGCGGGAAAAGGTGAGTCTCGACCAGATCCTCTTGGCGATCGGCTTCTCGGTCCATCCCCCGTGATACTCGCAGTAGGGGTCGCCCCGGAAATAGCACTTCTCCTCTACCAAGGTCCCGGGAGGCATATCCCAGATGGTGGGGATCGCCGTGTAGATCCCCTGGTTGAACAGGCAGAAATCCCGGGAGAGGTCCAGATCCTTTCTCCAGTGCAGGCGGAAGACGGCCACTCCCTTTCCCATCTTGACCAATTCCAGCCGGATGGTGCGGTTGAACTTGTCGTTGATCGCCTGGGCCTTGCGCAGGGCCACCTTGGGATGGGCCCGGGCCATGAGATAGATCCGCTGCACATAGCCGAACTGCTGTCCCCTGATGGCCTCGTAGCCGATCTTATAGGCCACCTCCTCGTCCCCCAAGAGCTGGCGGGCCCGGGCGAACATCTGCTTCGCCAGGCTGGTAGAGACCCAGTTGTTCAGGTCGGAGAGGTAGGCCTCCGGGTCGGGCAGGGCAGCGAACTCAGGGCCCAGGTCGGTCAGGAGGGATTGGACACCTTCCTTCCTCTCTCGCCGCACATATTCGATGATCGCCTTGGTGGTATGGCAGCTGACATCCTTCTGCATGCTGACACCTGAATGCAAGGGTCATCACCGGAAATAGGAGGGCAGCGCCTCCTCATAGGCATCGCGCATCCTCTGCGGGTCCACATTGAGGGAGAAGTTCCATCCCTGGAGCTGGAAACGATCCCCCTTGACCCTTCCTAAGAGGCTTGCCTTGATCCCATGGTGGCAGGCGACCTCCATCAGGTGCTCGATCCGGGACTCCGACAGGGAGATGAGGATGCGGGATTGGGATTCCCCGAAGAGCAGGGCGTCGGCCCGCATGTCCTCTTTCAATTCTACCTCGATCCCCCAACTCCTCTCCGGGTGGGTAATGCAGGCCTCGGCCAGGGCAATCGCCAACCCGCCATCGGAGCAGTCGTGCGCCGATTTCACAATCCCCAGGCGGATCGCCTCCAGGCAGGCCCCCTGCACCGCCCTCTCCTTGCAGAGATCGAGCTGAGGCGGCCTCCCGCCCTCGAACCCATGGAGGAGCGCCAAATACTCGCTCCCCCCCAGCTCCTCCCGGTTCTCCCCCAAGAGGAAGATAAGGTCTCCCTCCTCCTTGAACCACTGGGATTGATGCAAAGAGACATCTTCCAGCAGGCCCACCATCCCCACGCAGGGGGTGGGAAAGATCGCCTGGCCCGAGGTCTCGTTGTAGAAGCTCACATTTCCCCCGGTCACTGGGACCTCCAGATACCGGCAGGCCTCGGCCATCCCCTCTACCGCCTCGGCAAATTGCCACATGATCTCCGGATGTTCCGGGTTCCCGAAATTGAGGCAATTGGTGATCGCTAACGGACGCCCACCGGAGCAGACCACGTTGCGCGCCGCCTCTGCCACCGCGCTCATCCCCCCCAAGCGAGGATCCAGGTAGCAGTAGCGGCCGTTGCCATCCAGGCAGAGGGCAATCCCTTTGCGGGTCCCCTTCAGGCGAAGGACGGCCGCGTCCGATCCTGGCAGCACGGCGGTGTTTAGAAAGAGCATGTGGTCATATCGCTCCCAGACCATTGCCTTCCGGGCAATGTTGGGGGATCGCAGCAGGCAGAGGAGGATCTCCTCCAGGTCGAAGGGGATGGGCAAGATCTCCAGGTCCATCTCCTGCAGTCTCTTGAGATAGGCAGGCTCCTTCAGCGGGCGCTGATAGACTGGGGCGTCCTCGGCCAGGGACTTGGCCGGGATCTCCGCCACCACCTGAGCCCCCTCCTTCACCCGCAGCAGGCCATCCTCGGTTACCTCTCCCACCACCGCGACATCGAGGTCCCACTTCTTAAAGATCTCCTGCACCTTTCCCTCACAGCCTTTGCGGGCCACCAGCAGCATCCGCTCCTGGGATTCCGAGAGCATGATCTCATAAGGGATCATCCCCTTCTCTCGGCGGGGGACCTTTGTTAGGTCGATCTCGATCCCGACCCCGCCGCGGCTGGCCATCTCGCAGGAAGAGCAGGTGAAGCCCGCTCCCCCCATATCCTGAATCCCCACCAGGCAGTCGGTGGCCATCAGCTCCAGGCAGGCCTCGATCAACACCTTTTCCGTGAAGGGATCTCCCACCTGCACCGTGGGCCTGCGCTCCTCTCCCCCGCTCCCGAACTCCTCGGAGGCCATGGTCACCCCATGAATCCCATCCCTTCCTGTCTTGGAACCCACATAGATGACCGGATTCCCCAGCCCCTGGGCCTTCCCCAAAAAGATCTTCTCCTGCGGGGCGATCCCCAGACAGAAGACATTGACCAGGGGATTCCCCCGGTAAGTCTCGGAAAAGAAGACCTCTCCACCCACGGTGGGAACCCCCACCGCATTGCCGTAGCCGGAGATGCCCGCCACCACCCCATCCAACAGATATCGGTTCTTGGGCTCTCGCAGCGGGCCAAAGCGCAGGGAATTGAGCAGGGCAATGGGCCGGGCCCCCATGGTGAAGATATCCCGAATGATGCCTCCCACCCCGGTGGCCGCCCCCTGGTAGGGCTCAATGTAAGAGGGATGATTATGGCTCTCGATCTTGAAGACCACGGCCAATCCGTCTCCGATGTCCACCACGCCGGCATTCTCCCCCGGTCCCTGGAGGATCGCCTTTCCCTTGGTCGGAAACCTCCGGAGATGGACCTTGGAGCTCTTGTAGCTGCAATGCTCTGACCACATCACCGCAAAGATTCCCAATTCGGTGAAGTTGGGCGTCCGTCCTAAGATCGTCTTGATCCGCTCGAATTCCTCCGGGGTCAGGCCATGCTGTTTCGCCAGGGCCTCGGTCACTTCCGGCTCAAATGCGGATGCCATGCTCACCCCTCCCCCTTCCATCGCCGAATGATCGAGGAAAAGATCCCCCTTCCCTCCTCGGATCCCAAGATCTGCTCGCAGGCCCGCTCCGGGTGAGGCATCATCCCCATCACATTTCCCGCCTCATTCATGATGCCCGCGATGTTCTCCAGGGAGCCATTCGGGTTATACGCCTCGGAGGCCTCTCCCTTCCCGCCGCAGTACCGGAACAGGACCTGGCCCTTTTCATTGATCTGTCGCAGGGTGGCAAGGTCCGCATAAAAGCAACCTTCATTGTGATTGATGGGGAGGCGCAAGACCTGTCCCGACTGAAAGGCATTGGTGAAGGCGGTCCTGCCATTTTCCACCCGGATAGGAACCTGCTTGCAGATGAAGTGGAGGTTCCGGTTGCGCATCAGGGCCCCGGGCAAAAGGTTCGCCTCGCAGAGGATCTGGAATCCATTGCAGATCCCCAGAACCAGGCCGCCTCCGGCAGCGAAGGCCTCCACCGCCTTCATGATGGGGGAGAAGCGGGCGATGGCCCCGGTGCGAAGGTAATCCCCATAGGAGAATCCTCCCGGCAGGACCATGGCGTCGTATCCAGAGACCTTCTCCTCTTTGTGCCAGAGCAGGTCCGCCTCTTGGCCGAGGACCTCCCGGAGGACATGCTGGCAATCCCTCTCGCAATTCGACCCGGGAAAGAGCACAATTCCAAAACGCATCGTTCTCACCTGTCTCGCTGAGCGGCCGGTTTCCTCTCCGCGGAGGCCTCCTCGACCTCATACCGGTAATCCTCGATCACCGGGTTAGCCAGGAGCTTCTGGCACATCTCCTCCACCTGGGCCCTGGCCTCCTCGGGAGAGACCCCGTCCATTTTGATTTCCATGACCTTTCCGATGCGGAGATCGGTCAGGCCCTTGAATCCCAGAGATTCCAGGGCATTGCGAACCGTCTTGCCCTGGGGGTCCAATACCCCTGGCTTCAGCGTCACCAGCACCCTAACCTTCACCATGGCCTTCCTCCACTCCAATCTCGCCTGAGGGCTGAAAATGGGTCGGCAGCTGCATCCCCACGGATGGCTGCCAGCAGTCTTCACCTCATCCCTCCTCCCTCTGGCCCCGGACTTCACTTGCCATCCCAGAGCGACTCCTGCTGAAACCTCTCCCAGATCCGGGAGTAAATCCGATCGATGACCTCCCTCTTCTTGCGGGAACTGGTGATCCAAAAGCTGAGGAGGAATTCGCAGACCTGGGGATTCAATTCCTGGATGTAGGCGCGAGGCGAAGGACCCTCGATCACCTCCGGGATCCCTCTTGGAATCTCCTCTAGGATGGATCGCGCCAAGGACAAATCCTTTCCCGAGGGCACCTGCACTTTGATGGTGCAGGCCATTCGCTCATAGGGATAGGACTGATTGACAACCCGGGAGTCCACCAACTGGCTGTTGGGAATCACCATGACCGTCCCTTCCAGGGTCCTCAGTTTGGTGGATCGCATCCCGATCTCCAGGACATCCCCCTCCTCCTTGGAGGCGAGCTCGATCCGATCCCCGGGGAGGAAGGGCCGGTCCACCATGATGATGAAGCCAGAGATCATGTTGCCCAGGGTATCTTTCGAGGCCAGGGCGATGGCCAGCGAGCCGACGCCCAGGGCCGCCACCAGGGAGGTCACACTGTAGCCGAAATGGGAGAGCACGATGATCAGGGCCATGGCGAAGATGAAGAAAGTGACCACCTTGTCCACCAGGGGACTGAACTCTCCATAGAGGCGGGAGCCAGTCCTCTTGGCCACCTGGCCGGCGTGCCTGCCCATCAAGGCATCGAAGATGCGCTTGAAGATCAGGGCCCCCAAAAAGACGCCCAGGGTATAGATAATTCCTTGGATGGTCTGGGAAAGGAGGGGGGCGAGGTCCAGCTCCTCCGCCGCCAGATAGCCGCCCACCAGCAGGCAGAGAAAAAAGAGGGGCGAGCGCAGGATCGAGACCACCTGATCCCCCATCTCCGATTTGGCCCTCTGAGCAAAATAGTGGCCGGCCTTCCCCAGGATCCAGGAGAGCACCTTTCCCGTCACCCACGAGGCCAGGAGGACGATCAGGGCCATGCCCACCTCCTGCCCGCTGCCCGTGATCCCAATGCTTTTCAGCAGAGAATACATGATGCTCCCCTCACAGCCCCAGGCGGGAGAAGATGGCCTTCACATTGCGAAGGTGGCCCGCCAGATCGAAGCACTCTCTAATCTCCTGCTCGGACAACCTCTCCCGAACCTCGGCATCGGCCAGCAGGAGCCCCAGAAAATCCTCCCCCGACTCCCATGAGCGCATGGCATTGCGTTGCACCAGCCGATAGGCCTCCTCCCGGGAGCTGCAGGATCTGGCCAGCTTCAGCAAGACCTGCTCGGAGTAGATCAGCCCACGGGTGAGCCCCAGATTCTTCTTCATCCGCTCCGGATAAACGAGCATCCCCTCCACCAGGTCCGCAAATTTGACCAGCATGTAGTCGATCAGCAGGGTGGAATCGGGCATGACGATCCGCTCCACCGAGGAGTGGGAGATGTCCCGCTCATGCCAGAGCG
Source organism: bacterium (assembly GCA_043800755.1). GTDB lineage: Bacteria > Methylomirabilota > Methylomirabilia > CAVQYV01 > CAVQYV01 > JAZDMQ01. The sequence goes on from JAZDMQ010000159.1 coordinate 9,378, forward strand.
GCACATTCTCCAGGGACGCGACCGCGTTGCCCCGGAGCACCCGGGCCAGGCCGCAGATCTGCTCCGCCGTCACCGGATTCCGCTTGTGAGGCATGGCCGAGGACCCCTTCTGCCCCTTGGCAAAAGGCTCCTCTGCCTCCAGCACCTCGGTGCGCTGCAGGTGACGGATCTCGGTAGCAAATCGTTCCAGGGAAGAGGCGGTGAGGGCCAGGACAGAGAGATACTGGGCATGGCGATCCCGGGAGATGACCTGGGTGGAGACGGGATCGGGCTTCAGGCCCAGGCGCCGACAGACATATTCCTCCACCCGGGGGGACAGGTTGGCAAAGGTCCCCACCGCCCCGGAGAGCTTTCCATAGCTGATATCCTCGCGGGCCTGACGCATCCGCTCCCGATTGCGCCCCATCTCTGCAAACCAGGAGGCCATCTTGAGGCCAAAGGTGGTCGCCTCCGCGTGGATTCCGTGGGTGCGGCCGATCATGGCCGTGTCTCGATACTGGTGGGCCTTCACCTTGAGAGCGGAGAGGAGGCGATCCAGGTCCTCCAGGATGATTTGGCCCGCATCCCGAAGTTGCAGGGCCAGGGTGGTATCCAGCAAATCCGAGGAGGTCAGGCCCAGATGGATATAACGCGAATCCTCCCCCACCCGCTCCGCCACCGCGGAGAGAAAGGCGACCACATCGTGCCGGGTCACCTTCTCGATCTCATCGATGCGCGCCAGATCATAGGAGGCCTTCTCCTTGATGCGCGCCACAGCCTCGGCCGGGACTTCACCCATCTCGGCCAGGGCCTCAGCCGCCAAGATCTCAATCTGCAACCAGTGGTCAAATTTCGATTGGGGCTCCCAGATGGCTGCCATCCGCGGCAGCGTGTAGCGAGCGATCACGACGGCCTCCTTCGTCTTCCGCCTCGCCCCAGGTCCCCCTGGGGCAACGGATTTATATCATTGAACAGGCCATAAAGCAAGATGCCCTATCCTGCTTTTTCGGGAATCAGGTAGGACTGCCCGAGGGCCGGAAGGTGGACATTCGGCAATCCCATCTCCCTCAATCCCTGGGCGAGGGCCCGCGTCTCCTCCCTCTCTCCATGCACAAGAAAAACCCCCTTGATCCCCGATCCACAGCCAGCCACATAGTTGAGCAGGTCTTTACGGTCCGCGTGGGCGGAGAAGTGGTGCATCACCTCAATCCGGGCCCGCACCGGGTATTCCCCCTCCAGGATCCTCACCCTCCGGGCGCCCTCCACCAGGCGCCGGCCCAAGGTCCCTTCCGCCTGGTACCCCACGAAGAGGATCGTATTGCGAGGATCGGGCAGGCCATGAATAAGATGATGAAGGATCCGTCCCGCCTCGCACATACCCGAGGCGGCCAACACCAGAAAGGGGCCGGGCGCCCTGTTCAGCGCCTTCGACTCCTCCACCGAATGGACATAACTCAATCGCTTGAAGCCAAAGGGATCCTCGTGGCGGTCGAAGAGCTGCTGCGTCTCCTGGTCGTAGCACTCCGGGTGCCGCTTGAAGATCCGGGTCACCTCAGCCGTCAAGGGGCTATCCACATAGATGGGGAGGACCGGGATCTTCTGCTTTGTCTCGAGCTGATAAAGCTCGTACAGGATCTCTTGCGCCCTCCCCACGGCAAAGGCAGGGATGATCACCTTGCCTCCCACGGCGACGGCATGAGAGATGACCTCCTCCAGCCTCTGGCCAGCTTCTTCCGCGGGGGCATGCAGGGAACCTCCGTAGGTGCTCTCCATGATCAGGTAATCAATGTCCCTCACCTGATAGGGGTCCCGAAGAATGGGCAGGCGCGGACGGCCCAGATCGCCGGTGAAACAGACCCGTATCTTGTGGTCCTGCCAGGCCACCTCAAGCAGAATGAGGGCTGAGCCCAGGATATGCCCCGCGTCCAAGAAGGTGAAGGAAAGCCCAGGCTCAATCCGCACCTCCTGCTGGTAGGGGACCGCCCAAAAATGCGGCAGGGCGGCTGCAACCTCCTCCGGGGTATAGAGAGGCTTCAAGGCCGCCTCTCCCCACAGGCTTTGTCTCCGATTGAGGTAGCCCACATCCTCGGCCTGGAGGTGGGCCGAATCGGCCAGCATCAGGGAAGCGAGGTCCACTGTAGCGGAGGTGGCATAGATTTTTCCGGCGAAGCCTTGTTTGACCAGGGTGGGAATATTGCCCGCATGGTCCAGGTGGGCATGGGAGAGGAGGAGCAGGTCGATCTCCGGGGGCGAGAAGGAAAAGGTGGTATTGACTTCCCAGGCCCTGCGGCGAGGTCCCTGAAACAGGCCACACTCGAGCAGCAGGATGCAAGACCCCAAATCCACCAGATGCAGCGAGCCAGTGACGGTGCCCACCCCACCCAGGAACCGGAGCGATATCTGCCCTGAGGACGGCCCTTGCCTCATAAGGGGTCCCCTTTCGCGGTAGCACCCCCTTTCTCTCATCGAGGTGGCATCCGCGCACAGCTTGAAAAGGGGTTTGACGAAAAGCAAAGAACCCTGTGCTTCCGCACAGGGCATCAAAGACCAAAGCAAACTTCAAAAGCCCTTACGGCAAGCGGAACCCTTTCCTCCCCGTGCTTCCGCACGGGGTATCCAGGGTGTCTTTCATGAATCCGGGTCAGGCGATCGGGCCGATGGCCGTGAGGGTATATGCGTGGGATCCGAAGAGCCGGCGCGCCAAATCTCGAATCCTCTCCGAGGTAATCTCCTCAATGCCCTGAATGACCTCCTCCAGGTTGAAGATTTGGCCAAAAAAGATCTGCATCTTCGCCAGTCGGATCATGCGGGAACTGGTGCTTTCCAGCCCTAAGAGCAGGTTCCCTTTCAATTGATCCTTGGCCCGCTGCAACTCCTCCGGGCTGAGGGGCTCCGCCACCATGCGGGAGAACTCCGTTTCAATCAGCCTCAATACCTCACGGTAATGTTCCGGACCCGTGCCCGCATAGACGACCACCAGGCCACTGTCTTGGAAAGAGGCCTGATAGGAATAAATGGAATAGGCCAGGCCACGCCGCTCCCGGACCTCCTGAAACAGGCGGGAGGACATGCCTCCCCCCAGGAGGCAATTCAATAGATGGAGGGCATACCGATCTTCGTGGGCATAGGGGAACCCCTCGACCCCGAGGCAGAGGTGAACCTGGGAGAGGTCCCTCCGATCCTCCCATTGGCAATACTGAGAAAGGGGAGAGGAGGTATTGACCGTCGGCCCGCAACCGGACCATGCGCCAAAGGATTCGGCCAGCAACCCTGCCAGCTCCTGGTGGTCTAAATTGCCGGCAGCCGCGATAACGCAATGGTTGGGGCGATAGTATTCGTTGAGGAAGGAGAGCAGTTCGGTCCTCCCGATCCTGACCAAGGTCTCTCTACTGCCCAGGATGGGGCGACCGAGGGGGTGATTGGGCCAGAGGACCTGGGCGAAGAGATCGTGGATGAGATCATCCGGCGAGTCCTCTACCATCTTGATTTCCTGCTGGATCACCTGTCTTTCCTTCTCCATTTCCTGCTCCTCCATCAGGGAGCACAAGAGAATGTCAGACAAGAGATCCACGGCCAAGGGCAGATGCTCCCCCAACACCTTGGCATAGAAGCAGGTGTTCTCCCTCGTGGTAAAGGCATCCAGGACTCCCCCCACCGAATCGATCGCCCGGGCGATCTCCTCGGCCGTCCTTCGTGCGGTCCCCTTGAAGAACATGTGCTCCAGGAAATGGGAGATCCCGGTCAGATCTGCTGGCTCGTGGCGGGAACCTATCTTGCTCCAGACTCCAATGGAGACTGATTTGACATGGGGGATCTTCTCGGTAAGGAGGGTGAGGCCGTTCGGGAAGGTCTCCGTGCGAAAGTGCTCTGGGTCCGTGGAGGAGCGGCTAATCCATTTGACTTCGGTCATGGGGGAGGCCTACTTGTGGAGTCCAGAGGGGAATCTTGACTCCGCAGTACCTCTTTTCGGCTCAAGCGGACCTTCCCCTGGCGGTCGATATCCACCACCTTGACCATGACCTCTTGCCCGAGGGAGAGCTCATCCTCCACCTTCTTGACCCGATGCTCGGCGATCTGCGAGATGTGGAGCAGGCCATCCGTATTGGGAAGGATCTCCAGAAAGGCCCCGAATTCTACGATCTTCTTCACCTTTCCCAAGTAGACCTTTCCCACCTCCGGGACCTCCACGATCTTGGAGACCATGGAGAGGGCCTTCTGGGCCGCTGCCTCATCGATCGAGGCAATCGTCACCGTCCCATCATCAGAGACATCCATCTTCACGCCCGTCTCGTCGATGATCCCCCGGATGACCTTTCCCCCCGGCCCGATAACCTCCCGGATCTTATCCACCGGCACCCGGATGGTAATGATGCGGGGGGCGTAGGGGGAGAGGCTGTCCCTGGGCTCGGAGATGGCCCGACTCATTTCCTCCAGCACCTGGAAGCGTGCCTCCCGTGCCTGCTGCAAGGCCTGCCGCATGACCTCCTGGGTTACTCCCGCCACCTTGATGTCCATCTGCAGGGCGGTAATTCCCTCCTGGGTCCCCGCCACCTTGAAGTCCATATCCCCCAGGTGGTCTTCCAGGCCTTGGATATCGGTCAAGACCGCAAAGCGATCTGCTTCCTTGACCAACCCCATCGCCAACCCCGCTACCGCGGCACGGATGGGAACGCCCGCATCCATCAAGGAGAGACTGGCCCCGCATACGGTGGCCATGGAGGAAGACCCATTCGATTCCAGGATGTCCGAGACGATGCGCAGGGTGTAAGGAAACTGCTCCTGCGAGGGCAGAACCCGGAGCAAGGCCTTCTCCGCCAGGGCCCCATGGCCGATCTCCCTGCGCCCCGGACCTCGCATGAATTTGACCTCCCCCACGCTGAAGGGCGGGAAATTATAGTGCAGCATGAACCTTTTGGTGGTCTCTTCCTCGATATCATCAATCCGTTGCTCGTCCTCCACCGTCCCCAGGGTAGTGGTCACCAGGGCCTGGGTCTGCCCGCGGGTGAAGAGGGCCGACCCATGAGTCCGGGGGAGCAATCCCACCTCGATGCTGATGGGCCGGACCTCCTTGAGTCCACGACCATCCGCCCTCCGGGATTCGGAGAGGATCATGCGGCGCATCTCCTCCCGCTCGATGAAATCGAAGGCCTGCCGGGCCGAAGCCCGGACTTCTTCCGCTTCCTCGGCCAAACGCTCGGAAAGCTCAACCAGGAGATCCTCTCTCCTGCCCTTCTGTTGCTCCTTCTCCGCTACCAAGGCCAGGGACTTGATTTTCTCCCCTAAGAGCTCCCTCACCCGGGAAATGATGGACTCCTCCAGGCTGAATACGGGAAACTCCATCTTTTTTACCCCGATTCTTGCCGCCAATTCTTTCTGGATCTCAATGAGCGGGAGGAGGCCCTGATGACCACGGGCAATCGCCTCCAGCATGGTCTCCTCCGCCACCTCCTTCGCTCCTCCTTCCACCATCATGACCGCGTCCTCGGTGCCGGCCACGACCACCTCCAGGTCGCTCTCATCCAACTGCGCATAAGTGGGATTGATGACAAAATCCCCCTTGACCCGGGCCACGCGAACCGCGGCGACCGGTCCCCCGAAGGGGATCTCCGATTGGTAAAGGGCGCAGGATGCCCCCACCAGGGCGAGGATGTCCGGATCATTCTCCTGGTCGGCGGAGAGGACGGTGGCAATGATCTGCACTTCGTTCCGGAAGGATTTGGGGAAAAGGGGGCGCAGAGAACGATCGATGAGGCGCGAGGTGAGGGTCGCCTTGTCCCCAGGCCGCCCTTCCCTCTTAAAGAATCCGCCCGGGATCTTCCCCGCTGCGTAAGCCTTTTCCTGGTAGTCCACGGTGAGGGGAAAGAAGTCGATCCCTTCTCTGGACTCCTTAGCGGCGACCGCAGTCACCAGGACGACCGTATCGGCAAACCGGACCCACACGGCCCCATCGGCTTGCTTGGCAACCTTTCCCGTCTCCAGGGAGAATTTCCTTCCCTCAAAATCTCTTTCAATTTTTTGAACCATGATTTTCCTTCCGGCGAAGCCTTCGTTTTTGTTTCTTCACATTCCCTTTTCCCAAGGGCCCCATGGCATCTCTCTGCCAGTACATCCTCCCAGGCAGACGGGCTATCGGCGCATACCCAATCGCTCGATCATACTCTGGTATCTCCCGGGATCCTTGCTCTTCAAGTAGTCGAGGAGCTTTCTCCTCCGGCCCACCAGCCTCAACAGACCTCTCCGGGAATGGTGGTCTTTCTTATGAATATTGAGATGTTCGGTCAGCTCATTGATGCGGGTATTCAAGAGGGCAATCTGCACCTCCGGGGATCCCGTATCCTGCTGATGGATTCGAAATTGGTCAATGAGACCCTTCTTCTTCTCTACGGCCAGGGGCATGGCACCTCCTCCTTTCACCCAAATCCTTTAGGTTTATTATCACAGAATCATCAGTTTGTAAAGCCATTAGTATGGCGGGGCCTCTTCTCTGGGAAACCCCTCCAGCACGCTATGAGATCTGCGCCCACCTTGAATTCTCAATGGTGCCGCAGGATTCCTGATCCAGACCTTCCTAAGCTAATCCAAGGCCGGCTGAAAGGACCCTATCCACTCTGCGCATGCCCCGAGAGCAATTGCGCCACCTGGGCCGCATCCTCCCGAATGGCTTGAGCCAGTTCCGCCTGGTTAGGAAACTGCCTCTCCTCCCGGACCCTCTCCAGGAAATGGATCTCAATCTGCCGACGGTAGAGGTCTCCCTCAAAGCCCAGGAAATGCACCTCGATCCGCCGATCTCGATCGGGAAAGGTGGGCGTCCTCCCCACATTAATGGCCACCTGATAAACTTGCCCCCCCTGATTAGCCCATCCCGCATATACCCCGTCGGGGAGCAGGAAATCTTTAGGCGGCTTGAGATTGGCGGTGGGAAAACCGAGCTCCTTCCCTTGACCGCGCCCCTTCACCACCACCCCTCGGATCATGTAGGGACGCCCCAGCAAAAGGGAGGCCTCCGCCACCTTCCCCGTACCCAACAGGTTCCGGATCAGGGTGCTGCTGATCATCCGCCCCTGCAGGGCCACGGGGGGGATGACCTCTACCAGGAAATTCAATTCCCTCCCCAACTCCTGCATCAGGCAAATATCTCCCCGGCGGTTCCTCCCGAAGGCGAAATCAAATCCCACCCAGATTTCTTTGATCCCCAGGGTTCTCACCAGCATCTCTTCCACGAAGGCGCGTGGCTCCATCTCGGAGACCTCTTGGGAAAACGGCACCCAGATGAGGAGGTCCAATCCCATCTCCCGCAAGATCTCCTGCTTGATCTCGGGGGGGGTCAGGAGCAAAGGGGCATGGCCTGGATCGAGGGCCCGCAAGGGATGGTCGCTGAAGGTGAAGAGCATGGAGGTTCCCCGCTTCTCTCTCGCCCTTTCCCTCACTCGACGGATGATCGCCTGATGGCCCAAGTGGATCCCGTCGAAGGCCCCAATGGTCAGGACCGGGTAGGGATATCTCTGGCTCAACGATTTCAGGCAACGGACGATCTTCATCGACGGGAGAAGACCTTCACTGGGCGCAGAATGATCTTTCGGGGATGGAGATTTTGAACCTGATCGGTGTCGACGGTCAGCTCTGCTAAGGAGAGGAGCTTCCTGCGCACCCCCAATACCCTCACCGTCGCCCCCTCCAGCAGGCCAGTGGGGAGGGTAACGATATCCTGTAGGGCGATGGAGGCTCCATAGAGGATGGACCGGGAGGAATCCGGCAAGACCCGCACCTCCGGCAGATGCGTCAGGGCTTGCTCAATGGGGAGGAGGACCTCCGCGAGATTGCCCTGCTCCTGGATTTCCTGAAGCCGAAGAAGGTCAATGGCATCCTCTAACCGAAACTGGCCCGACTTGAGGCGCGTCAGGTTATGCAGGTGGGCCCCGCAGCCCAAGACCCTTCCTATGTCATCGCAGAGCGCGCGGGCATAGGTCCCTTTAGAGCAGAAGACCCGAAAGCAAACAAAGGGGGGCTCGAAGGAGATCATCTCCAGCTCGTAGACTTTCACCTGAACCGGATCGCGGTCCACGGTCTCTCCCCTCCGCGCCAGACGATAGAGCCTCTCTCCCTGATACTTCTTGGCGGAGAACATGGGAGGGATCTGTTTGATCTCTCCCCGAAATTGGATGAAGGCCTGCTCCACCTTTTCGGCATCCTGCGGGATCTCTGTCTTCTCTTCCAGGACCTTCCCTTCGGCGTCCAGGGTATCGGTCCGAATCCCCAGCCTCATGCTGATGAGATACTCTTTATCCGCAGCAGTCAGAAACCGGGCAATCTTGGTGGCATTCCCTACACAGATGGGCAAGGCCCCAGTGGCCTGCGGATCAAGGGTTCCGGTATGCCCCACCTTTCTGATCCCCAGGATTCTCCTCACCTCATCGACCACATCGTGGGAGGTCATCCCGCTCGACTTATTGATATTCAAAACCCCTTCCACGCCTTGCTCTAATCTTTCATCCACCGCCGAATCTCCCCCAACATCCTCTGCTTTACCTCGGAAAGATCTCCCAAAAGCGTGCAGCCTGCTGCATTGTGGTGGCCTCCACCCAGAAAGGCAGAAGCCACCCTTCCCACATCCACCGCTCCCTTGGAGCGAAGGCTTACCCGATATTCCCCAGGTCCTGCCTCCTTGAACATGGCCGCTACTTCTACTCCCCTGAGGGAACGGGGGTAGTTGACGAAGCCCTCCGTCTCTTCCAGGCTGATCTGGCCCCGCCGCAGCATCTCCTGAGTGATCAAGCCACAGGCAATCCGACCCCCCTCCTCCAACTCAAGGTGGGAAAGGACCTCGCCCAGCACCTGCAATTGCCCCAAGCTCCGCTCCTCGTACAGGTGGGAGGCGATCTGCTCGGGGGCAACGCCCATCTTCAGCAGGGAGGCGGAGATGCGCAGCGATTCGGGAGTGGTATTGGGGAAACGGAAGGATCCGGTGTCGGTCAGGATGGCGGTATAAAGGTTGATGGCCGCCTCCTCGGTGAGGGGAAGGGCCATCCTCTCATAGAGCAGGTGGTAGATCATCTCTCCGGTGGAGGAGGCCTTTTCGTCTACCCAGTTCAGATCTCCGAATCCTCCATTGCTCTTATGATGGTCGATGTTGATGAGGGGGCCTCCAAGATCCTCGGAGAGGCCTCCCACCCGGTTGCGATCGCCACAATCCAGGACCAGATAGAGGTCAAAGGCCCGATCCGGGCCCAGCTCCGCTCTGATTCTCTCGGACCCGGGGAGGAAGGCGAGGTAAGAAGGGACGGGATCGGGATTAAAGAGGGCCACCTCCTTACCCAGGGCCGAGAGGCCAAAATAGGCGCCCAGTGAGGATCCTATGGCATCTCCTTCCGGGTTCTCATGCGAGATGATGGCAATGCGCTTTGCCTTTAGCAAGGCCTGGGAGATCTCTTGCAGGTCCCTCATTCCTCTCTGCTTTCCTTCTTCATCTGGTGGAGGACTTCCTCGATGTGGAAGGCATACTCCACCGAGTTGTCGATGCGAAAATCCAGCTCCGGAATGAAGCGAAGGTCCAGCCTCCGCCCCAGCTCTCCCCGGATAAACCCCAGGGCGCTGCGTAAGCCTTCCAGGCTTCGCAGCTTCGCCTCCTCGTCCCCGTAGCTGGAGAAAAAGACCTTCGCGTGCCGAAGATCCCGGCTCAGGACGATCTCGGTAATGGTCACAAAACCAATGCGGGGATCTTTCAGCCCGCGCTGGATCAGTTGGCCAATCTCCTCTTTGAGTAAGCCGGAGACCCTTTCTGGACGCTTACTTTGCATTGCCAGTCCCCATCTGCAAGGCCTTTCCCCAGGCCCTTTTTCCTTCCATAAGGGGAGGCTGGGGCCTTCACGACCTCGATCTCGCGCTGCCAGTGGATGTTGAGCGCAATCCCTGCGGGCCTATCTCAGGATTTCGATCTGGTAATCGAGGAGGGTGGCGTCGGAGGAAGTCTCGATGAGGTGCACCACCTTGGTGAGGATCCGATCGACGAGACCGAGATCGTTGCTGATACAGGCAATGCCCAGGGTGGCCCTTTGCCACTCTTCCTGGCGATCGACCTCCGCGATCGACACATTAAACCTCGATCGAACCCTATCCTTGATGCTCTTGATGACCTTGCGTTTTCCTTTGAGGGAGCGGTTATTGGCGATCAGCAGCTCTACCTGGCAAGTTCCGATGATCATTCTCCCTGGCCCAATTCCGGGTAGTTCACCGACTCCGCGTCGTGGCGATACCCTACCTTTCCCTTCACCTCTCGCCCACTCACAGCTTCTGGGCTACCCTCTCCAATTCGTAGGTCTCAATGAGGTCCCCGACCCTGAGATCCGAGAATCCGGCGACGCCCACCCCACACTCGTAGCCTGCGGCAACCTCTTTGACATCCTCTTTGAAGCGCCGGAGGGAATCGATCTTGCCCTCAAAGACGGATTTCCCTTCCCGCACAATCCTCGTCGGGGCATCCCTGACCACTTTGCCTTCCAGGACATAAGAGCCCGCAATCATCCCATATCTCGGTACGGAAAAGAGGTTCCTCACCTCCGCCCGCCCCATCAGCTTCTCCACATACTTGGGATCCAAAAGGCCTTCCATGGCTGCTGCAACTTCGCTAATCGCGTCGTAGATCACATGATAGAGACGGATGTCCACTCCCTCCTGGGTGGCCATCTTCTGTACCTTCACCTCCGGCTTCACATTGAATCCCAAGATGATGGCATTGGAGGCCGAGGCCAGGGCCACATCCGATTCCGTGATGGCCCCCACGGAGCTATGGATCACCTTCAACTTGACGGCGGTGGTGCTAATCCGCTCCAGGGAGTCTTGCAAGGGCTCCACTGACCCTTGGACATCCCCTTTAATGATCATTCGCAACTCCTTCACCGCGCCCTCTTGGATCTGGCGGTAGAGATCATCCAGGGTGATGCGAGGCTGGACGGCTATCGATTCCTCTCGATGCTTCTGCATGCGGGCCAGGGCGATCATCCGCGCCTTTTTCTCATCCGGCACCACCAAGAAGGTCTCCCCGGCAACCGGCACGCCGGAGAAGCCAAAGACCTCCATCGGGGTGGAGGGGCCTGCCGAATCCACCCTCTTCCCCTTGTCATTGAGCATCGCCCTCACCCTGCCGGAATGGAAGCCCGCCAGAAAGGAGTCTCCGGTCCTCAAAGTCCCATTCTGCACCAGGACCGTGGCCACCGGGCCTCTCCTCCTGTCCAATCGGGCCTCAATGATCGTGCCCTTGGTCTGCGCCTGGGGATTCGCCTTCAGCTCCAAGATCTCTGCCTGTAAGATCAACATCTCCAGGAGATTCTCGATCCCGATCCGCTTCTTGGCGGAGATCTCCACATAGATGGTCTGCCCCCCCCACTCCTCCGGCATCAGCCCATAGTCAGACAATTGCTGCCGCACCCTGCCCGGGTCGCCGCTGGCTTTGTCGATCTTATTGACGGCGACCAGGATGGGGACCCCTGCATCCTTGGCGTGGTTGATCGCCTCCACCGTCTGGGGCATCACCCCATCATCCGCCGCCACCACCAGCACCACGATGTCGGTCACCTGAGTCCCGCGGGCCCTCATGGCGGTGAAGGCCTCGTGGCCCGGGGTATCCAGGAAGACTACCCTTCCGTTCTCCAATTCCACCTCGTAGGCACCGATGTGCTGGGTGATCTCCCCATATTCAGAGGCAATGACATTGGTGTGGCGAATGGCATCCAAGAGGGAGGTCTTTCCGTGGTCTACATGGCCCATGATGGTCACCACGGGGGCTCGGGGCATCAGTTGGGCGGCCTCCTCCTCTGCTCTAACCCCCACCCCAGTCTCGAGGGGAACCACCTCCACAGTATAGCCAAACCGGGAGCCTATGGTCTTGGCAACCTCAGTGTCGATCGTCTGGTTGATCGCCGCCATGATGCCCATTTCCATCAGTTTCTTGATGACCTCGCTGGGGGTTTTTCCGAACAGGTCGGACAACTCCTTCACCGTGATCGACTCGCTGATGCGGATCGCCGAGGGGGCTGAGGGGATCACCGCCGCTTTCTCCTCCTCCCGCGGACGGAGTTCTACCACCTTGCCCACGGCCGCTGCCTTCGGCGCAACGGGAGGAGCGGGTTTTACGGAAGGGGGGGGCGGGGACGGAGAAGGGGCCTTTGCCCGATCCGCCTCCGACGGCCTGCGAGAAGCCTCTTTGACAGGTAATTCCTTCGCCGCCGGAGCGGCAGGTTTGACCGGGGTTGGGGTTACACCCGCGGCCGCAGGCGCCCGCTGGGACTTCTCGGGCGAAACCTTCGCCTTCGCCCGCTCTGCCTTCTTCTTCGCCTCTGGCTGGAGGACGGGCTTGATGGCCTTTTCCGAGGGCGAACCGGGGCCCTTGGCCTTTGTTTTCTTCTCCACGACCGCCTTCAAGGCAGCCCTGGCTTCCTCTTCATCCACGCTGCTGCTATGGCTCCGGACGATGATACCCGCCTGAGTCAGCTTATCCAGGATCTCCTTATTCGGCAGATCAAATTCCCTCGCTAATTCATAGACGCGAACCTTGGGCACGAAATCACCTCCCGGCTTCCACGATTTTTCCTTCGCCCTCTTCTCTCACTTCTCCAGAGGTCAACAACTCCTGAGCGGCAACAATCATCTTCTGGGCGGTCTTCTCCCCTACCCCTTTCACCTCTTGCAGCAGGTCCGCCGAGGCATGAGCGATCTTCCCTAAAGACCGGAACCCCGCAGCGGCAAGCCTCTCCGCCATCTTCTCCCCCACCCCCGGCAAGGACAGGAGAGAACTCAACTGCCTCCGCTCCTGTTCCTTCTGCCTTTCGGCCTCCTTGACGATCTCCGAGTGACTCTTGATATCCACCTTCCATCCGACCAGTTTGGAGGCAAGACGGGCATTGCGACCTTTCTTTCCAATGGACAGAGAGAGCTGATCGTCCGGCACCACCACATTCAGGGTGTGTGCCTTTTCGTCAACGGTGACCTGGGTTACTTCAGCAGGCCCCAGGGCGTGCTTGATGAAATCGGCCGGGTTTTCCTTCCAGGGGATGATGTCAATCTTCTCCCCTTGCAGCTCCTTCACGATCGCCTGCACTCTCACCCCCCGAAATCCGACACAAGCCCCCACTGGATCCACATTGCTGTCCTTGGAGGCTACGGCGATCTTTGCCCTCTCCCCAGGTTCCCTCGCCGCCGCCCTGATCGTCACAATCCCTTCGTTGATCTCCGGCACCTCCATCTCAAAGAGCTTGATGATAAACCCGGGATGAGTGCGAGAGAGGATGATCTGCGATCCCTTGCTGGTCTTTCTCACCTCCACAATGTAGGACCGGATACGATCCCGCGGGCGATATTCCTCATTGGGCAACTGTTCCCTCGGGGGCAACACCCCCTCCGTCTTTCCCAGATCTACAATGATGTTTCCTTTGGTGAGCCGTTGCACCAGCCCGTTGACAAGTTCTCCCTCCCTGGCCTTGAAGCTGCGATAGAGGCCATCGCGCTCGGCTTCCCTCACTCGCTGAATGATCACCTGTTTGGCGGTCTGGGCCGCGATCCGGCCAAAGGCCAGGGGCTCCACCTCCATTTCCACCTGTCCCCCAATCACCGCCTCGGGATCGATCTGAAGGGCCTCCTCCAAGGAAATCTCCAGCTTCGGATTCACCGAATCCTCCACCACCCTCCTCACCGAGTAGAGGCGAAATCTCCCTGAGGGATCATCGAAGCGGACCCTGAGATCCATGGATGAACCAAGGGTTTTACGGGAAGCCGAAAGGATGGCCGCCCCTACTGCCTCGATAAGGATCGAGCGGTCGATGCCCTTTTCTCTGCCCACCTGGTCAATCGCCTGAATCAATTCCTGCCGCATGAATTCTCTGCCCTTCCTTTTCCTGGAAACTCTGGAATGAGGCGCGCTTTGGCAATGTCCGCATACGGTATTTCTACCTTATCTCCCGTATTCTCCTCAATGAGCACCTTGTGCTCCACCACCCCCAGGATCCTCCCTTGAAAGTTCCTCTGGCGGGAAATCGGGTCGTGGGTTACAATCCTGGCCCTCTTTCCGGCAAACCGCACGAAGTCGCGCTCCTGAACCAACGGTCGATCCAATCCCGGGGAAGAAACCTCCAGGCGATATTCGCGATCGATGAGGTCCTCCACATCCAGAAGGTCCCCGACCTGCTCGCTCACCCTTCGGCAATCCTCCAGGGACACGCCTCCTTCCTTGTCGATGTAGAGCCGCAGGACCCAACCTCTGTTCTCCAGACGATACTCCACCTCCACCAGCTCCACCCCAAAGAAATTCAGGGTCGGGATCAGAACCTTCTTGATTTGGGAAACAACCTCTTGTCCCGGGTGAGGCATGATCTCTTCGCTCTTCATCTGAAAAGGAAAGAGTGGGCATGGCCCACTCTTTCGCAACGATTTTTAAATTAACACACCTCCCGGCTTCACGCAAGGGAATTTATTGGATAATCAACCCTTCCTTGCCAGGCCCGTTGCAGATCGCCCTTCGCTTGGAGATTGATCTCGGAGGCGAGGCCGAGCCCCTGGACCGGGACGATTAGGGGGAAGATCTGCCGCCCCACTCCTCCCTGGCCACTTATTCACCCTCTTCCTTTTCCTTCTTGGACTGCTCTACGATCTTTTCCTGAATGTGGGCGGGGACCTCCTCATAATGTGAGAAAACCATGCTGTAGTCCCCTCGATCCCCGGTCATCGATTTCAGCTCGGAGGCATACTTGAGCATCTCCGCCAGGGGGACCTTCGCTCGAATGACCTGGCTCTTGCTCTTGCCCTCCACCCCCTGCACCCGCCCCCGCTTGCTATTGAGATCGCCAATGATATCGCCCATGCACTCATCCGGAACGCTGATCTCCACATTCATGATCGGCTCCAGGAGCACGGGGGAGGCCATCAGGACGGCCTTCTTAAAGCCCATGGAGCCCGCGATCTTGAAGGCGATCTCCGAGGAATCCACTGTATGGTAGGACCCATCGAAGAGGGTGACCTTCAGATCCACGACGCGATAGCCTGCCAAGGCCCCTTCTTCCATGGCCTCGACCACCCCCTTCTCCACCGCGGGGATGTACTGCCTGGGGATGACCCCTCCCACGATCTGGTTGACGAACTCATAGCCACCACCCCGGGGCAGCGGCTCCACCTTCAACCAGCAGTCTCCGTACTGGCCGCGGCCTCCGGTCTGTTTCTTATATTTCCCCTGCGACTCCGCGCCGGAGTGAACCGTCTCTTTGTATGGCACCCGCGGGGTCTTTACAGTCACCTCCACCCCAAATTTACGCCGCAGTCGAGCCACGGCGACATCCAGGTGCATCTCGCCCATGCCAGAGATCAGGGCCTCCTTCGTCTGGGGGTCCCGGCTAAACCGGAGCGAGGGATCCTCTTCCATGAGCCGCGTCAAGCTGGAAGAGAGCTTCTCCTCATCCCCCTTCGACTTGGGCTCGATGGCAAAGGAGATGACCGGACTGGGAATCGCGACCGGCGGGATAAGGAAGGGGGTCTTCTCATCGCAGAGGATATCTCCGGTGTTGGTCTCCTTCAACTTTACCATTGCCCCCATCTCTCCCGGGCCGAGGGAGGAGACGGGCAGCTGGGTCTTCCCCCGTAGCTGAACCACCTGCCCAACCCTTTCCTTGGCTCCCCGCGTGGCATTGTAGACGCTCGAATCGGAGTTGAGTTGCCCGGAATAGACCCGGAAGAGCGTCATCTTGCCCGCATAGGGATCGGCCAAGGTCTTGAAGACCAGGGCCACCAGGGGCCCTTCCTCAGACGCCTTCCTCGTCTCTTGCTCCTTGGTCTTGGGATTCTCCCCCGCGACCTCCGGACGATCCAGCGGAGAGGGACAGCAGGAAAGGATCAGATCCAGGAGGGGTGTAACCCCAATATTCTTGGTTGCGGAACCACAGAGCACCGGCACCAGCTTTTGGGAGAAAACCGCACGCCGGAGACCTTGTTCTACCTCCTCCGGGCTCAGGTCCCCTGCCTCCAGGTACTTCTCCAGGAGCTGGTCGTCGCTCTCCGCCACCGCCTCCAGGAGCTTCCCTCTCCACTCCTCCGCCTTTCCCTTCAGTTCCGCCGGAATCTCCTTCACCTCATATTTCCCTTCCAGGCCCTCTTTGAAAATCAGGGCCTTCCGGGAGAGGAGATCCACCACCCCCTGAAAGGACGCCTCAGATCCGATCGGGATCTGGGCCGGACAGGCAACCGGACACAGGCCCCCGCGAATCTCTTCCAAGGTCCGGAAGAAGTCCGCCAAGTCCCGATCCATCTTGTTAATGAAGAGGAGCCGAGGGAGGTCGTATTCGTTGGCGAATTGCCAGACCTTCTCCGTCTGGACCCTCACCCCGGATACGGCGCTCACCACGACCAGGGCGGCATCGGCCACCCGCAGGCAGATCTTGGTGTCGGCCAGGAAATTGGAGAAGCCTGGGGTATCAATGATATTGATCTCGTGCCCCTTCCACTCGCAAAAGGCCAGGGCAGAGCTGATGCTGTTCTTGCGAGCGATCTCATCCTCATCGAAATCGGTGGTGGTGGTCCCCTCCTCCACCCTTCCCAGGCGATTGATGGCACCCGCACTGAAGAGCACGGCCTCGACGAGCGAGGTCTTCCCCTCACCCCCATGGCCAACGATCCCGATATTCCTGATCTTGGATATCTCGAATTTCCTCATCCCTACCTCCCAGATCTCTGGTATGTGCATTAGGACAACAACTTAGAATTATCACAATCCTGTCAGCATGTAAAGGCAAACCAGCCCGGCTTTTGACAGAGAGAGGGCATCTGTGGTAAGAGCAAGTGCAGTAACGTCAGGTCCCTATCCCTGAGAGGGTCCAAACGGAATACCTTTCCTGTTTGCCCGTACTCTCTTATCACGGATCTTATCATCGATCAATGGACAAATTGACGAGGAGGAGCTGATGCCCGAACTTCCAGAGGTGGAGACGATCCGCCAGGCCCTGCGGCGGCTAATCCTCGGAAGACGGATCTCCCAGGTGACCGTTCGCGGAAAGAAGGTCCTGAGGGGGACAAGCGGGAAAGAGCTAAGGGGACGGCTTCTGGGAAGGCGGATGACGGAGTGCCTGCGGCGCGGCAAGTACCTCATCGCCCAAGGGGAGGACTTCTCCCTGCTCATCCACCTGGGCATGAGTGGCCGCCTCTCATTCTATCCCGAGGGGAATCCTCCTCAGAGACACACCCATCTGATTCTCGGTTTTGCCGACGGATCAGAGCTCCATTATGACGATCCTCGGGCTTTTGGACGGATCAGGCTCTATCCCCTTCTCCCCCTCACGCAGATCCCCGAGGTGGCCCGTCTGGGATGGGACCCTTTGGAGGGAAGGCTTCCGCTGGCCCGGCTGGAAGAGGGGATTCGGCGGCGGAAGGCAGCGATCAAACAGGTCCTCATGAATCAGCGACTCTTCGCAGGCATCGGCAACATCTATGCCAGCGAGATCCTCTTTCGTTCCTCCATCGACCCCTCCAGGCCCGCCTGCGATCTGACTCGGCCAGAGCTAAAAAAGCTGCAGCGCGCGACTCGTGAGGTGCTGAGGAGAGCCATCCAAGAAGGGGGAACGAGCATCATCAGCTTTGCCGATGCCGAGGGAAGGAAGGGCGCATATCAGCACCTCTTACAGGTCTATGGTCGGGCGGAAGAGGCATGCCCCCGTTGCCAGACCCGGATCCTCAACCGACCAATAGTAGGGCGGAGCACCTATTTCTGCCCCCATTGCCAGAGGTGAGGGGATTGGAGGACCTCCAAGAGGACGCCGGGGACGCCCACCCGCGTCTTCCCCCTCTGCAATTCTGTTGACTCCGCCATCCGCCTTTAGTAGATTCCTACAGGTAAGCCCTCTCTCCGTGGGCAGGCGTTTGAACTGGGCAGGGGTGATCTCGATCTGGGGAGGATTTCCTGATGGCTCAACCGGCCTTGGGTAAGGTTCTCATCACCTCTCATATCTTCGGACTCACTAACCAGGAGGCCTTCGACCTCCTGGAGGAATCCGGCCTGGAATATGTGCTGCAGCGCCGCCCTGCGGGCTCTTGGAGCGAGGAAGCGTTGATCGAGCTCCTCCGCGGCAAGCAGGGGATCATCGCCGGGGTGGAGGAGCCCTTGGGCCGGTCCGTGCTGCAGGCATGCCCGGAGCTGAGGGTGATCTCCCGCCTGGGGGTGGGGGTGGATAATGTCGATCTGGCGGCGGCCACCGAACAGGGCATCGTGGTAACCATCACCCTGGAGGCAAATGTCAATGCCACGGCAGACCTGACCTTTGCCTTGATGATGGCGGTGGCACGGAAGATCCCCGCGCTGGATCGGATCGTGCGGGAGGGTCGCTGGCAATTGGTTATCGCCGAGGATGTCTGGCAGAAGACCCTGGGGATCATCGGGCTGGGCCGGATCGGAAAGGCAGTGGCCAAGCGGGCCAGGGGATTCGACATGAAGATCCTGGCCTACGATCAGATGCAACACCCCGGCTTCGCCGCCGAATATGGAGTCCGCTATGTCAGTCTGGAGGAGATCCTCTCCGCTTCCGACTTCGTCACCCTCCACCTCTCTTCCTCCCCTGCCACGGTGAAGTTCATCGGCGAGGCGGAATTAAGACGGATGAAGCCCACCGCCTTCCTGATCAATGCCTCAAGAGGGGTCATCCTCGATCAGGCCGCCCTGATCCGGGCGCTGCAGGAGGGATGGATTGCGGGGGCCGGACTCGATGTCTATGAGAAGGAACCCTTGAAGGAAGGGGACTTGCTGCAGCTTTCCAATGTGGTCCTCACCCCTCATATCGGAGGGGCCACCTACCCTGCCCTGCGGGCGATGAGCCTGCGATCCGCGGAAAATGTCATCCAGGCCCTGCGGGGCGACAGGCCAGAGGGCGTGGTGAATCGAGAAGTATATGTCTCGTGGCCGCCGAAGGAGAGGAAGGCCTCGCCCGATCAGGAGGCCGGCCGCCGGTAGATCAGCATCAGGTTCCGAACATAGACGAAGGTCCCGAAGGCCTGCCCGAGGGTGAAGACTGGGTCGTTGCGATGGATGGCGTAGAGAAGGAGCACCAGGCTTCCCGCGATGCTGAAGTACCAAAAGCTAACCGGGATGACGCTCTGTCTCTTCCGCTCCGAAGCGATCCACTGCACGACAAAGCGCATCGAAAACAAGACCTGCGCCGCAAAACCAATCAACACCCATAGGTCCCAATTCAGCATCATTTTCTCTTATTCCCCCAATTGAGTCCAAAGTGAGGTGCCCACCCACCAGACGGGGCGCAGTGCAGGTCCTGGTCAGTCCCTCACCCGTGAAAGAAGGAAGAGGCCTGCGGCCCCAAAAAGGAGATTCCCTCCCCAGGCCGCCAGGAGGGGCGGCAGTTTCCCCATATGTCCCAAAGAGATCCCCAAGGCCAGCACGATCCAGTACCCCAACCCCACCAGGAGGCTCACCCCTGCCCCCACCAGCAGGCTTCTCCCCCTTGAACGCAGGGCAAAGGAGGCCCCAAACAGGGACATCACCAGGCTGGTGAAGACAATGCTCAGCTTGGTCTGCAGGTCTACCCGGTAGGCCTGGGTCCTCACCCCACTGGCGGAGAGCTTCTTGATGTAGGCCTTCAGCTCGCGGAAATTCATCTCCTCTGGCTCCCTCTCCACCCGGGCAAAATCGAGGGGGCTGGCCGAGATGTCGGCCTCCATTTCCGCAAATTCCTGAACCCCGGAGAGCAATCCATCCTGGAAAGTGCGGAGGTATCCATTTCGCAAGATCCAGCGGGAGCCGGTCCATTTGGCCTCCCGGGCATCCCATCTCCTGGCCAGGTCGTTCGACCGGTCGAACTCGAAGAGGGCCAGGTTGTGGAGCTTCTGGTCTCCCACATCCACCAGCGAGATATAGAGGAATCGGTTGCCCTTGACCCGGTACCAAATGTCATTCTCCTTGGTCAGGCTGAAGGGAGGAAGGCGTTGGATCTCCGTCCGCTTGATTTCCAAGGCCTTCCGGTTGGTGAAGGGGATCAGGTATTCGCTGGCCAGTGAGGCAATCAAGACGAAAAGGGCGGAGAAGATGAAGATTGAGGCCCCCAGGCGATAGGGATTGAGCCCTCCCATCTTGAAGGCCACCAGTTCATTGAAGCGGCTCAGGTTCCCCAGGCTGAGCAGGCTGGCAAAGAGGACGGCGACCGGAAGGACCTGGAGGGCAATGTAAGGGATCCGACAGAGGTAATACTGGAAGACCACCTTCACCGTCGCCCCCGCGTCGATGAAGCGGGAGGTGTTATCGAAGAGGTCGATGATCACATAGAGGAAGACAAAGACGGCGATTGCCAAGGCGAAAACCCTGAGGAAGGCCTGGCCAATGTACCGATCCACCAATTTCATCTCAAGCCGACCTCATCTGCGAAACCAGGAGGACCATTCCGGCCATTTCTCTTTCGCCTCCAGAACGAGAAGGGAGGCCCCCAACCCTCCCAGCAAGAGATTGGGGGCCCAAACCCCCAGGATGGGAGAGATCCTTGATTTGCCGCCTAAAGTCTCTCCCAGGACGAAGAGCAGGTAATAGATGAGGGCCAAGGCGATGCTAAGGGAAAATCCGGAGAACTTCCCGGAGCGCTTCACCCGAATCCCCAGGGGCGTCCCGATGAGAACGAATACGAAAACGGAGAAGGGGATGGAAAACTTCTTGTGAAACTCGGTGATATAGTGAGGATGGAGCTTCGCGGTCTCCGGATCTCGGAGCTTGGCCAGGAGTTCGGAAAAGGTCATCTCCCGGTCGAGCTTCTTCCGCTCCAGCGGATTTCCAGCGAAGCCGCCGAAGTCCATCTCCATTTCATATTGGCTAAAAGAGAGCTCTCGATAGAGTGCTGGATCCTTGGGAAAGGTGAAGTGAATGGAACCATCCGAGAGGCGGAGCGTGGTCTTCATTCCTTCAGGATCATGGATCAACTCGCCCCTCCGGGCGATGATCACCTTGGGACTATCCTTTTCCCTCGCATCGGACAAGAGGATGCCCTCCAGGACCCGACCCTCCCGCTTCAGGTTACGGACATAGATCGTCAGATCCTCGAGGTCACTGTTAAAGACCCCTTCCCGCAGGCCAACGATCACCTGGGAGCGGGCGAGTTGGAACAGGAGGCTCTTGAAACCATGATTCCCCCAGGGGAGGAGGTACACTGCGGAAAAAAGATTCAAGATGAAGACCACGGTAGCGAAAAGGAGGGGGGCGCAGAGAAGCCGATAGAGGCTAATTCCACTCGTCTTCATGGCCACCACCTCCCGGTCCGAAGCCATTCGCCCAAAGGTGGTCAGGGTGGCCAACAGGGTTGCCATGGGAATGGTGAGGACCAGGAAAGAGGGAAGCATGAAGAGGAGGAGGCGAAAGACGACCCAGAGTCCTACCCCCTTGTTGACAATCATCTCGATAAGTCGAATGATCTTGTCCAGAAGCAGGGCGATAGTAAAGGATCCGATCCCCACCAAGAAGGTGGAGGTCATCTCTCTGAGGATGTAACGGTCAAGGATCTTCAAGCGGCCCTTCCTCCTCCCAGCCTGGAATTCAGTCTAAGGGTTCATGATAGATCAATCTCCCCTGCCTGTAAACCCAGAAAATTCATAGCGTGGCAAGAGCCCGAGAATCATCCCATAATTTTGTTGATCTGGATCCTCCGGACTGTTAGATTTCACCTGGGCTACCTTTCAGGAGGATGTAGGTGAAGAGACCCATCATCGGAATCACCTGTGCTTACGCCCTGGGGATTGCCTTCGCAGCCCAGATCCAGATGCCCGACCGGACCTCCTCCCTCCTTTTTCTCCTCCTCCTCTTCCTGCTCCTTTTGGGCTTTATCGCCTGGGGATACCTGGGCCCCAAAAAGCTTCTCGGCCTCATCCTGTCCGCCTTCTTTGCCCTGGGCATCATCCTTTATGACCTCCATGCCCATCCCCCTTCACCGCTGCATCTGGCCAATCTTCCTCCGGATTCTATCGAGGGTCCCATTCTCTTGGAAGGCACCATCTGCACTCCCCCGGAAGCCCTCTCCCCGACACCAGAAGGGGACGACAGGGTCCGACTGGTCCTGGATCAGATCATCCTATTCGGCGAGAAGAATGCCCGGGCCACCCAGGGCCGGGCCAGGATCTTCTTGCCGGAGCCGGAGGATCGGTTCCGCTATGGGGAGCGAATTCGCCTGCCCGTCCAGTTGCGCAGGCCTCGCGGCTATCTCAATCCCGGCGGTTTCTGTCTCTCCCGGTACCTGCAATCGGAGGGCATCTACCTGGAGGGGCGAGGCAAGTCAGAAGGTGGCCTCCTCCGCCTCGGAAGATTCGGGAAACCAGCCCTCTTGGGGTGGCTTTACGACTTACGGCAAAGGATGCTGCAGCAGATGCAGAGGACCATTGCGCCTCCTTACCATGGCCTCCTGCAAGCGATCACCCTGGGGGATCGGTCTCTCCTGGATCATGATCTGCAGGAGGCCTTCGTCCGCTCCGGCACCTATCACATCCTCGCCATCTCTGGCCTCAACATCACCCTGGTGGCCGGCGTCCTCTACTTTCTCCTGCGCCTCCTCCGCTTCCCCCTGCGGCTGCGGGCGGTCCTGACCATCCTCTGGGTCATACTCTACGCCTTCCTTGCCGGAGGAAGCCCCTCGGTGGTTCGGGCCGCCATCATGACCAGCCTTTTCCTCGGCGCCTTGCTCTTGGAGCGGGAAGCGGATCTTCTGAACACCTTGGCCCTCTCTGCCTTTCTCATCCTGCTCTGGAACCCCTCTCATCTCTTGGAGGCAGGATTTCAGTTGACCTTCGGGGCCACCTTCGGGATCCTATTCCTGATGCAGGTCCTTCCGCCTCCCTTCCTCCCTCGTCCCGGCCGATGGCTGCTGAACTCCCTGATGATCTCTCTGGCCGCAACTCTGGCCACACTCCCCCTCTTGGCCCACCACTTCCACCGCGCCTCCCTCATCGGGATCCTGGCCAACCTCCCCATTGTGCCCTTGAGTGGCCTCATTACCGCCCTGGGCCTGATCTTCGCCTTCCTCTCCCTCTTCCTCTTCTCCGGCCTCCACTGGCTGGCCCAACTTCTCCAGATCCTCATCGCCCTCATGGCCCGGTTGGCCCACTTCTTCTCCCTGTTGCCCGGCGCCTCTCTCCTGATCTATGGCCCTTCGATGGCCATGATCGTCCTTTACTACGGGTTCTTGATCTCGGCCTGTCAATGGGCCAAGGGCCGCTGGGCGAAGATCAGCGCCATCATATGCCTCTGCCTGCTCCTCTCCTCCATCGGTGTCAAGCTCTATCATCTGCACCACCGAACTGATCTGCGGGTCACCTTTTTGGATGTGGGACAGGGGGATTGCGCACTCTTAGAGCTACCTTCCGGAAAGGCGGTCCTGATCGACGGGGGAGGCAGCCGGCAGGGAGACTTTGATGTGGGAGAGCAGGTGGTGAGGCCCTATCTGCTTCACCGGTGGGTGGGCAGACTCGATCGCCTCATCTCTTCCCACCCCCATCCCGATCATCTGAAGGGCCTCTTCTCCATTCTGAACGGCTTTCCGGTAGGAGAGGCCTGGCAGGGCAAAGGGCTTGAGGGCTCTCCCCTAAGCCTTGAATTCCGCTCCCTCTTGCAGCAAAAGGGCATCCCCCTCCATCCCCTGGGTGCAGGGGAGGTCCTGAAAGAGCCTCCCCTGGAGTATAGAATCCTTCACCCCTCCCCTCCCTACCTGCGGGGCTCTCGCCGGGGTGCCTTCTCCGACGAGAACAACAACTCCTTGGTGCTGAGAATCCGCTTTGGAGAAATCAGCCTCCTCTTCGCCGGGGATATCGAGGCAGAGGCAGAGGCGCGGATCCTGCGGCAGAGGCCCCACCTCGCCTGCCAGGTCATCAAGATCCCCCATCACGGAGGAAGGAGTTCCAGCACCCCTCCCTTCATCCGGGCCGTCCACCCTGCCCTGGCCATCGCCAGCGCCGGCCCCTTCAACCCCTTCGGTCATCCCTCCCCGGAGACCGTGAGACGGTACGAAAAGGCTGGGGCCAGGGTGCTCCAGACCTCGCGCGACGGGGCGATCATCCTGGTGACCGATGGAAAGGCGATGCGCGTCTCGACTGAGCGGGAGGAACGAAGAGGGCGGCGGAACCTCTGGTTGAACTGGCTGGGTTGGGATTAGGGCGGAAGGATATAGAGCTCAGAGAGGGATGAGAATCTTCCCTTGCCAAGCCACTGAACAGCTATTGACAACAGGAGATGGAAAGAGTAAATAGCTGCTGAAACGAAACAGGAGACTTGGGTCTAAAGGAGTGGTTATTGTGAAAAAGCTGATAGGCATTCTTGTGGCAATAATCATGGAAATCAACATTTAGGAGGTATCATATGAACTACGTCAACCTGGGCCGGACCGGTCTCAAAGTTTCGCGGATCTGTTTGGGCACGATGACCTATGGCTCGAAACAGTGGCGCGATTGGGTGCTTCCTGAGGAAGAGAGTCGCCCCTTCGTCCAGCGCGCACTGGCATTGGGCATCAACTTCTTCGATACCGCGGACGTTTATTCCATAGGGGTCAGCGAGGAGATCTTGGGCCGTGCCCTGCGGGATTTCTGCCAGCGCGATCGGGTGGTCATCGCTACCAAAGTGAACCAGCCCATGGGCGAAGGGCCTAACGAGCGGGGGCTTTCAAGGGCACACATCATGAATTCCATCGAGGCCTCCCTCCGCCGCTTGGGCACCGATTATGTGGACCTATACCAGATTCACCGCTGGGACAGCGAAACGCCCATAGAAGAGACGTTGGAAGCCCTCCACGACCTGGTGAAGGCGGGCAAGGTGCGTTACCTCGGGGCCTCCAGCATGTATGCCTGGCAGTTCGCCCAGGCCTTGTACCTGGCCGATTTGCATGGGTGGAATCGTTTCGTCTCGATGCAGAACCATTACAACCTCGTCTACCGAGAGGAGGAGCGCGAGATGCTGCCCCTCTGCCGGGCAGAGAAGGTCGGTGTCATTCCCTGGAGCCCGCTGGCGCGCGGCTTTTTGACCGGGACCCGCCAGCGTGCCGGCGGCGGGGAAACCACCCGCTCCCGCAGCGATGACTTCGCTGCCAGCATGTACTTCAAAGAGACCGATTTCCAGATCGCAGACCGAGTTCTGGATCTGGCCAAGCGCCGGGGCGTCCCGCCGGCTCAAATTGCCCTGGCGTGGCTGCTTCGTCAGCCGGGAGTTACGGCTCCCATCATTGGTGCCAGCAAGATGCATCACCTGGAAGATGCGGTAGCTGCCTTGGAAATCGCATTGACCGACGACGAGTGTCGTTTTCTGGAGGAGCTCTATCAGCCCCACCCGGTATTGGGGCACAGCTAAGGGGCGCTGAATTCACCTATATCATTAGTTCGCTCACCCGGCGGCAAGCCGTTGGAATGCGCTCGCTATGCATCTTCGATTCGCGCTGGGGCCACGAAGAATCAAGGGGTTGCGAAATCGCAACCCCTTTTCTTTTTTTGCGGTGGACAATTAGTCAGTTAGGCCTGGGACCACTCCCCCATCGCAAATGACAAATGAAGATGCGCCCCTCCTTCCTCCTTCCCGCCCAAGGGTCCAAAGACCGCGCCAGCCATCGTGGCTTCCGTCACCACCAAGCTCTCGCCAGCAGGATGAAAAGAACACTTGACAGAGCCACTTTTATTTCCTATAGTTAAGCAGTTGATAAAATACTTAACCACTTAAAAGGAGAGAAGGGAAACGTGAAGTTAGAACCCTCCGAATTGTTGAAGGTATTGGCCGTGGAAACGCGGGTCAAAATAATCGATCTCCTGAAATCCAAGGGCCCACAGGGCACCAAATATCTTGCAAAGGGTCTTAATATCACACCTGCTGCCGTGTCACAACACCTCAAGATATTAAGGCAAGCAGGTCTTGTAACGAGCGAAAGAAAGGGGTATTGGATACCTCATTCAATAGATGAGGAAGCATTGGAGGACTGCCGGTGCGTGTTAAATGAAATTTGCACATGCGAGTGCCGAGAAACAAGTAAACTTCGGGAGAGAAAACCGAAAGATGGGAGCTTAGACTCACTAAAGAAATATGAAATGGAGCTGCGAAATGAGCTTAGAATCGTCCGAGAGAGGATAAGAGAAATGGAGTCCCGAAAGAGGTAGTTTTTTTACTCAAGTAGTTAATTTATTGCTTAACTTCTTAAGTGGAAGGGAGGTGAAGACCTAAAATGTGTCAACCAGGTAGGGGCCAAAGGGGGTTTGCAGCCTCGCAGTGTGACTGCAGCTGTGGATGTGGATCCTTCCGGCGCTTCATTTCTGCAAAGGAGCAACAGGAATGGCTGGAAGAATACGGAGACCAACTGCGGAAGGAGCTTGCAGGGGTAGAGGAGCGGATCCAAGAGTTTAAGAGCAAGTGAACTCAAGCTCCAGAGGGGGGGGTGGGAGCACGCAGGGCTTCCACCCCCTTACTTCACATAATTCAATAGCATTATATCTTGATCCATTTGCCTTGAAGGCCATAGTAAAGAAACAATCCCGCCAGGTAAGCCACGCCCATATTCCACATCGCAACCCCTGCGGTCACCACGAGGACGAACAGGTTCTGCTTTTCTAACTTGAGATCGCGAATGACGAGGGCGAGTTCCACTCCGGCGAAAAAGAGGATCACCCCCAGAATCGAGCGAGGCAAGACCTGAAAGAGGAGGACCACCGAGTCGCTCAGGAAAAGGCCGGTGAAGAGCACCAACACCCCTAAGATCACCAGCGCCCCTCCGGTCCGGGCGCCGAAACGGATATGGCCCGCCCTGCCCCCTGCCCCATGGCACATGGGGACTCCTCCCAGGCAGACGCTCACCAGATTCATGAAGCCGTGATCGATGCTGATCGCCTTGGCCGTCACTTTGCGGTCCGGGAAGTAGGCATTGTTCTCCGCCACCGTGCCGATGATGGCGTTGCCTAAGGTGAGGGGGGCCTGGGGGATTCCCAGGACCACCATGCCGGAAAGGAGCTCCCTCCACGACATGCGCCCCAGCGAGACCTCGGGCCAGCGGAAGCGAAGGGAGAGATGGGAGAGCTCCTTCATCAGCTCCGGCCTCTGGGCGAGGGCCAGGGCGATCCCATATCCCAGGAGAACTAACATGGCGGGAAGGCGCTGATTATCAAAGAGGAGCAGGGTGAGGATGACGGCCCCGACGGCAACCAGGGGCTGCTCCTTCATCATCCCCAGCCCCTCGGTCACGAAGCTCAATCCCAATCCCAGCATGATCCCCCGGACCACCGGCTTGGGGGTGATTTTCTCAATCCAGGTGATCGCCCCGGTGACCCCCATAGCCAGCCAGAACAGGCTGGTGAACAGGCCCGATCCCCAGATCATGCCGTGAGTGATCGTCCCCGCATGGGAGATGGCCATCCCTCCGATCGCCTTCATGGGCTGGATCGGAACCGGGGTCCGGAAGTAAAGTCCCACGAAGATTTTGAAGAGGCCGAAGGTGACCAGGATCCCCAGGGGGTCCATCCGGTTGAGGGTGATGTATCCCACCACGAAGGGGATCAAGGTCGCCAGGTCGCCGAAGGCCCCGGCAAACTCCGTTCGGTTGTATTCGTTGCCCCCCAAGCGCATCTGCCACCCCCCTGCCCTGCCCCCTCGCCCCGAGGTCTCCCAGCAGGCTCTCTTCAGATCAGTCCGGCACCTCCATGACCCAGATGTCGAAGTTGCCCATGCGGTCCGAGTCGAAGGCAACCCTCTTGCCATCCGGGCTCCAGGCAGGAAACATATCCCAGGCCAGGTTGTCGGTCAACTGGGTGAGGCCAGACCCATCTGGAGATACCAGGAAAAGCTCTGGGTTCCCGGTCCGCCAGGACCAGAAAAGGATCCGCTTCCCATCCGGGCTCCAACGATTGGACATCTCGTTAACCGGGGAGGGAATCAAGGTTTTCTTTTCGCTGCC
>JAZDMQ010000161.1:0-5434 GCA_043800755.1 bacterium
CTCAGGTCAGGACCGCCAGCTCAAAGCACCGCTTCCGGATGGACCGCAAGAGCAGTAGCTTCTCCCCATCCACAGCCAGCCTCAAGATCACCTGCCCCGCATGGTGCACGATCCGGCCAGCGATCTGGATCAGCTTCCAGCGAAGGGTGGCAATCGTGTGATGCCACCAGGCTTGGGGACAGGAGAGGCGCTTGAAGCCCAGGAAGAGATTGTAGGCGATCACCCCGAGGCGGAAGAAGACGGCATTGGCAAAGCTCTGTCCGCAGGGCATGCGATCCAGCCCCAGGCCGCCCTTGAGCTCTTTCAGGAAGTTCTCCGCCTGGCCCCGCTGATTGTGCCAGGCCAAGACCTCTGCGGCACTCTTCTGCTCGATGGGCCAGTTGCTGGCTACCCCATGATAGACATACCGGTCTTGTTCTCCAAACAGATCCGGCTGCCGCCGTAGCTCCCGTTTGACGATCAGCCGAAAGGCATGATCGGTGCGGGCCATGGTGTGCACCGTCCCGGCGATCTCATAGCCACAGCCGAGGGTGGGCTCCTTCCAGTCCGCCTCGGATATAGTTCGGATCGCCTCCTTGACCGCCCGATCCTGATCGGCGGTGATGGCCCAATAGACTTCATCCGCCTCCAAGGCGTTGATCAGATCCGCCTGATAGGAGGCCGAATCGGCTCGATAGTAGGCAATGCGCTTGCCTGGAGGCAGGCGAGCCTGGCACTCTCGGTAGAAGCTCAGCTGTCCTGCCTGGGGAGCCACGTTCCCCTCCCGAAACTCCTCCGCAAGACAGAGCGGGGTCTCGAAGAGAAAGCCCAGCAGGGGCATGTACCCTTTGACGCCTTGGTAGGTCCACTCGGCTTGTTGCTTTTCTCCTTCGATCTGCATCGCATCCGCATCCAGGGTGTATTCCGTAATCCCATCGCGGCGCAGGATGCGCTGGTTGAGGAGGTCTCGGACCTGACCTAAGCCGATCAGTCCCGCTTGCCCGGTCTGGGGATCGCCCATCCGGCGGAGCCAATCTCCCACCGTGTCGGGATCGGGGATCCCCTCCCGACCCACCAGCTGCATCAGGGCAGTCTCCTGCTCCAACTCCCGCAGGTCCTCCAGGCTCTGACCACCTGCCTGCAACAGCAACACCAGACTGTCTACAAACACCGAAGGGGCATAGCCCCGGTTGCTGCCGGGGCCGGGCAGATGCCGGTCGGATAGCTGTTGCAATCCCATCCCGTGGTTGTATTCCGCTAGGAGGGCTAATCCGCCATGGGCGGTGAGTTGCTCTTTGGTGCTTTCGATCTTGAAGTCCAAGACGGTTTGTCGTATCATGCGCATGAGCCCTCCTTGGCTTGATGGGATTTCACCTTGCAGGTGAGCCATTATACTCACCGAAACCCCTGATACCAAGAGGGCTTTTTCATTTTTTCAGGCGTCTAACTCTGTTTTAGGGTAGCCTGGGCGGGCGGGATCGTCCGAAAAGAGAAAGGATTGAACGCGACGACGGAGATCTTCTATTCCCTCCCCGGTGAGGGCGGATACCTCGATTCGCTCAGTCGGGGCGCGGGGAGAACGGAGGTTCTCCTTCCCATCCAGGCGGTCGACCTTGTTATATACCAACAGCGCTGCCCGGTGGGCCGCACCAATCTCCCCCAGTACCTCATCCACTGCCCTGATCTGCTCCTCTCTTTTGGGGTGCGACGCATCCACCACATGGAGGAGCAGGTCTGTGCTCAAGAGCTCCTCTAGCGTGGCCCGAAAGGCGTGAATCAACTGGTGGGGCAATCTGCGGAGGAAACCGACCGTGTCGAAGAGCAGCACGATCTGGCCACCCGGGAGGCGCATGCGCCTCACCATGGGATCCAAGGTCGCAAACAGGCGATCCTCCACCACCGCATTGGCCCGGGTGAGCTCATTGAAAAGGGTCGACTTCCCCGCATTGGTATATCCCACCAAGGAAACAACCAGCAGACCCCGCCTCTGGCGGCTCCGCCGCATAATCTCCCGGGTTTGCCGCACCTTTTCCAGCCTCTTCTGCATATGAGCCATTCTCTTGCGGATGCGCCGACGATCAGCCTCCAGTTTCGTCTCTCCGGGTCCCCTGGTGCCAATCCCCCCGCCCAGGCGTGAAAGGGCAGGGCGGCTACCTACCAGACGGGAAAGGAGATACTCCAATTGGGCGAGCTCCACCTGCATCATGCCCTCGCGAGTGTGGGCCCGCTGGGCGAAGATATCGAGAATCAGGGCAGACCGGTCCAGGACCTTCCATTCCAGCATCTCCTCCAAATTCCTCTGCTGGGAGCCTGAGAGGTCGCCATCGAAGACCACCAAGTCGATCTGTCCCTGGTAGGAGACCTTCAACTCCGAGGCCTTTCCTTCCCCAATGAAGAGGCGGGCATCCCTCCCCTTCCGCTCCTGAATCACCTGATCGATGACCTCAGCACCCGCGGAATCGGCAAGCCTTCCCAGTTCGGAGAGAGAGTCCTCCACCTCCCCCAGACTCTCCCCCGGGAATTTCACGGCCACCAACAGCGCCCTCTCCCTTTCCCCAATCCTTGCCATTCTCCTCCGATGATCCTTTTAGGCAATCGCCCCCTGGATCAAGCCCTCGATCCTCCGGCACGCCACCTCTTCTCCCTCCTCCAGAGAGATCCAGGTGATGCGCTCATCCCTCGAAAACCAGGTCAATTGCCGCTTCGCATAGCGCCGGGTGTCCCGTTTCCACAACGAAACCATCTCCTCGAATGAGCACCTTTGCTGAAGATAGTCGATCATGTGTCTATAGCCCAGTCCCTGAAAAGGCCTGCAATCTGGAGAAAATCGAGATAGGAGGGATTCTACTTCGGCGAGAAATCCCGCCCGAATCATGCCCTCGATTCTTTGTTCAATGAGGCGATACAGGGAAGGCCTACAACGCCAAAGGCCGATGAAGAGGAATGGGCCATCCTGATTCCTGGTCCATTGAGCCCCTCGAACCTCTGAAGGCTTCTTACCACAAAGCTCAAAGATCTCCATCGCTCGTATGATGCGGTAGGTGTCGTGGGGGTGGATCTTTCGGGCGGAGGTGGGGTCGAGGGAGGAAAGCCTCTGGTGGAGGGCCTCCGCGCCCTCCACCTGGGCCTGCTTCTGCAGTCGTTGCCTAACCTCTGGCACCGGGGAGGGCCCTGAGAAGAGGCCATCCACCAATGCCCTGATATAGAGCCCACAACCTCCCACCACCATCGGCCAGCCTTCCCTCTCCTGGATCGCCTTCAGCCTGGCCCCAGCCAGGAGCCGAAAGTCCCCGGCATTGAAGGGCTGGTCCGGTTCCACTAGGTCCAAGAGATGGTGAGGGACCCTCATCCTCTCTTCTGCAGAGGGCTTCGCCGCTCCGATATCCATACACTTATAGACCTGAAGGGAATCGGCAACGATGATCTCCCCTCGGCACCGCTCTGCCAAATCGACTGAGATTGCGGTCTTACCTACAGCGGTGGGTCCTACGAGGACAATGATGGGCCGAGCAGTCTTCGGTTTCAAGGGTAGGGGAGAGCGGACCTTAGTGAATGGGCTCAGAGTCCTTGACGGTGAAGGCGAAATGCCGCGTGTAATAGGGGAGAACGACCTCCCTTTCCCAAGAGAATTCGATGCGTACGGCCTTGCCATCGCGGAGGAGGATCAGATCCCCCTCTTTTAGGGGAAGGCCCACCCTCTTTGCCTTTTCGAGCACAAACTCCTTGGCATCCGCATCTCGATAGGGAGGGGCAGACGCAGAGACCAAACCTTGCCGGGCCGCTTCCTTGAGGGAATAGTATTCCCAATAGGGAGGGGCTAGCTTAAACCCCAAGTAGATCCCCAATGCCACCAGCGACAAGAATACCAAGGTACCCAGCCCTAATTTTCCCTTTTCAGCCCCCATCTCTTTCCCTCGTCGCTCTCACAGGATCACTCCTGCTCATAAATGGCCAAAGCCTCCGAGACAACCTGAATGATATCCTGGATGGTGAAGGGCTTCGCCAGGATCCGATCCACCCCGCTCTCCTTCGCCTTTTGATCGTCCAGTTGCGCCCCCCAACCCGTAATGAGTATCACCGGAACCCGGGGGTTCTTCTCCTTGACATACTTCGCCACCTCCCATCCCGACATCTCCGGCATCCCTAAATCGGTGAGCACGAGGTCAAAGGTCTCCTGTTTGAAGATCTCCAGCGCCTCTCGCCCGCTTGCCGCCACCCGCACTTGATGGCCAGCCCGCGCCAGCATGCGAGAGAAGGCATCCCTCAGGGCCTTTACATCGTCAATGAGCAGGATATTGGCTTTCCTGTCCTGCTTGGCCTTTTCCGGAACAAGCTTCTCCCTGGCCTCCGCTCCCATGGGCAGCCAGATTGTAAAGATTGTGCCCTTGCCCTCCTCGCTCCAAATGTCAATATGCCCCCCATGGCGAGAGATGATGCCAAAGCAGACGCTCAAACCCAGGCCTGTCCCCTTGACCCCCTTGGTGGTAAAGAACGGGTCAAATACCCTCTTCTTCACTTCCTCCGACATGCCCATTCCATTGTCTTCAACCGAGATCACCACATGGCCCCCCTCGGTCCAGTTGGAGAGGCGGATTCTGCCGCCTTCCGGCAGGGCATCAATCGCGTTGAGGATCATGTTGGTGAGCACCTCTCGCAGCTCGGAGGGATTTCCCAGGACCGGCGGCGTGGAGCTGAGCTCCTTCTCCAGATCGATGTAGATCCCCCTATGCTGTGCCTCATCCTTCCATCGGGCCTGGGTGACCATGACTGCATCCTTGATGATCTCTACCAGGTTCACGCTGCTGAAGGCCTTATCCGTGCGCACCCGGGCGAATTCCTGGATGCGCCGCACCGTCTCTGCCCCATCCATGGCAGCCTGCTCGATCACCTTCAGCCATCGCGTAATTCCCTTATCCTGGGTCTGATCCTGCAGGAGCTGAACCCGGGCCAATATGGCTTGCAGGATGTTATTGAAATCATGGGCCACCCCGGCGGCCATCTCCCCTAGGGCCTTCAATTTCTCATTCTCCGATCGAACGAGTTGCCCCTGCTTCGCCTTGATGTCCTCATAGGCAATCTGCAGGTCTTTGAAGAGTCGCCCGTTCTCAATGGAGATCGAGGCATGCATGGCAATCGCTGCCAGGAGATTGACATCGTTCTCGTTGAAGGGAGAACCGTTCAGCTTATTGATCACCTGGATCACCCCCATGGTCTTATCCTTCACCTTGAGGGGGACGCAGATCATGGACTTGGTGACAAAGCCGGTGGACTCATCCACCTTGCGGTAGAAGCGGGGATCAGAGGCTACATCGGCGATGAGCACCGACTCTGCTTGCTGGAAGACCCAGCCGGCGATGCCCTGATCCGGCGGGAGGTGAACCCCCTTCAGCTGGGCGGAGGAGGGACCCAGGGCCACCTCGAAGACCAACTCCTTGGAGCTCTCGTCCCAGAGGAG
>JAZDMQ010000001.1:0-19880 GCA_043800755.1 bacterium
CACAAACAAGTGGGGTCAAATCTTTATTCTTGAGTCAATTTCCCTTTGATTCCCTCCATCCGCGCCGCCAGGCCTTTACCTTTTCCCAACAGGGTGTGCAGCTTCTTCCGGCCGACACTCACTGAACTATAATCGATTCCCAGTAATTCTCCGATCTCACGCTGATTCAGCCCCCCATATCGGTAGAGAAATTCCATCAGGACCGGCCGGGCGATGCCCCGATTGCCCCTTTGGAGTAGGTCTTCCCGGCTCACCTGGAATTCCATGGCCACTGCCTCCAGAATCCTCTCGGGCTCCACCTCCCCTATCACTTTTCGGATCGCGGGGACCTCCCGGGACCGGGGCTGGCCAGAAAGGAATCCCTCTTTCATCCTCTCCAGGAATGCCGCGGATCCGATGATTCCATGCCCCTTCCCTCTTTCCAGAGGATTCTCCATTCCCCTTGTCAATCCCTCCTCCACAAAATCCCGATACTGCTTTCTTCCCTCGGGCGTATCGCCTTCAAAGTAGGCCAGGATCTCCCGGACTTGCAGAAAGGATCTCCCGGCTCGAGGGGAGAGGTACGTGGGATAGCTGCTCCACTGATACTTCCTGAGATACTCCTTCTTTTCTGCCAAAGCCTTCCTGGCCTTGCCCTGGGAGCGAAGGGGGTTGAGGTGGACATAGCGAGAAACCTCTTGGAGATACGAATCCGCATCAATGAGGAAGGCCTTATAGCGTCCCTGATAGAGATGGCCCGTCCTTTCGTGGGCGCGATTGAAGTAAGAGGTATAAGAGATGTTGAAGTGGCGCATGAATTCCTGGAGATTGGCCCGAGGGGTCTTGACCAGCAGATGAAAATGATTGGCCATCAGGACGTAGGCCAGCACCTCCACCTGGTAGACCTCGGCGGAGCGGGCCAGTAGCCTCAGGAAGACCGAACGGTCCAGATCCTGGACATAGATCTCCTGACGGGCATTGCCCCGGCAGGTAACATGGTAATAGGCGTTCTCGAATTGGATGCGGAGGGGACGGGCCATGGCGGAGAGGGTAGCAGAGGGAGGGAAAGAAAGTCAAGAATAAAGATTTGACCCCTATCCTCCCCCTATCCTCGATGACCCCTATCCTCCCCCACTCTTCCTTCCAGCCGGCCTGACCTCGGCTGCCTGATTCATGATTGGAGGCAGGGGCAGAAATGGCCCTGCCCCTTTTGCTTCTCAACGAAGCTGCAACCGCATGAAAAAATTATCGACAAGACAAACCTTGAGGAAGTAGATAGGGATTAAACGAAAAGGAGCCAATTCAACAACTTAGACTGATCTCCAATCCTCCATTTCCTCTTCTAATGTAAGGCTCGGGAGGCTCGGAGGAGTGGATGAGAACAGGCGCCGGATAGATCTTTTGGCACAAGGTCACGGCGCCTTTTGTGCCTACGAGAAAATTGGAGGCACCTTTGCTGACCTACAGCTGACCCTTCAAAGACCAGGGAAGGGAGAAGGAGGGAGGTGCATCTCTCCTCATCGAAATCCTTTCTGGAATCAGGGTTATAGAAAAGGCGAGGACGGACAAATCTCTCGCCTGGATCCCGACTGCAAGAGCCCTCAGGGTAGGTTTACCCCAAAGGGCTTTTTGTATGGTAAACCCGAAGGGTCTCCCATCGGGACTCTTCACCGTATAAAGGAGGTGATTAAGTATAAGAACGGTGGTAGTGATCTGCCAGATACCCAATAATGTAACTGCAACAGCCTCTTCCATGACTTCCTCACCAGGGGAAGCGGTTAAAGCCGTCAAGACCACGCCGCTGATGACCGCTGAGGACGGGATGGAGGCCATGAGGAAGGGAGCACGCAGGATATTGACCACGCAGCGCGTAGAGGTCAAGGTTTGTTTCATAGCTCCCAAAGCTTAGCCGTCAGATGGTGAGGCGCATTTCCTTATGGGCAACCATCAGAACCGAGGATGGAGCGCTGAACTATCCCGTTTGCATGGGTGTATCCTGCCTGGGAGAGGCAAGCTCAGGAATGCCCCTGCCTCTTTAATGTCTATAACTTGCTGTTTGGTGAGTCCGGAAGGCGTCCCATCGAGAATTTCCGGGGCACCAGAGAGGTGATGTCCTATAAGTCCTCTTCCGCTGCAATTCTTTGGGCTTTTTCGCCGGGAGATGGGAAAGGAAAGACACCGGACAGATCTGCTACGACAAGATCACGGTGCCTTTTGTGTTTGCTGGAGGACAGGATTGAGAGACCAAGAGATGAGAACCAATTCCTTAAAGCAAATCCTGCAGGAGTGTTTGTTGGGTCTGTTTTGCCTCAACACTTCCACAGATACGACTTCTGCGGTCGAGGCAGAATTTACCCACTTGAGCGCTGGAGAAAGGTACCGCGAAGGGGGGACTGCTGTCCCTCATTCGTCCTGGCGTGTGTCGAAGATGGATCAAGCAGGGGCCTTACCCAGCAGGTAAGGAAGGATTTCGTCGATGTTTACGTACTGCTTCACAAGATGCTGAGCTTGCTGTATCTTCTCGATTTCGTCAGGAAGCATCTTGAAGACCATGCACTGAACCCTCGCTGTGACCGGGTAAGTGTCCTCCTCTGATACCAATACGGGCAAACCAGAGCATTCGACGAGAGAAAGGATGGCTGGATGGAGGGCAAAACCGCCAGTAAGGAGGAGGGCGACAACCCCTTCCTCCCGACTACTTCGTAAAAGACCGCTATTGGCCGCCAGCAATATGTTATCGATGCGATCACCGGGGGTTATCATAAGGGAGTGCGGTCCTATCCGCGGGAGGACATTCTGTGGCTCCATTGCCGCCACCAATATGTTATGGACCTGCCTATCCAGGAATCGTTCACCACAAACCACCTCAGCCCCGAGCTCTCGGGCGATTTGCCCCACCTGTGGATAGGTAAGTCTCACATCATAGGGAATAGCCCCAAGGAATCTAAGCCCCAAGTTCGCCAGGCCCTGTCTGAGCATTTCTTCAATGTGCTGGCGTTTCTCTGGCCAGACCTTGTTGGCCACCACGCCGATTACTTGCACCTTTTCGATCTGGAATAGGCCCAGGTTGAGGGCTACTTCATCGATCGTGCTGCCGACCCCACCTTCCACCACCATCAGCGCCCGTGCGCCGAGCAAGGAGGCAACTTCTGCGTTGGACAGGTCAAGGCAGGACCCCACACCCGCATGTCCTGTGCCCTCGATCACTATTACATCACACCCCTGGGCAATCTGTTGGTAAGACTCGAGGATCGCCCTCTTGAGCGGCTCAACATTCCGATTGAAAAGGTAGCCTTCGACAAATCCCTTGGGCACCGTCACCGGACTCATCTTCGCCAGCCCGCTATCGATCGACAGCGCCGATTGAATCAGCACAGCGTCTTTATCTATCCTCACCCCCTGCTGCTCCACTGTCTGTTGTCCCACCGGTTTAAAAAAATGCACTCTGAGCCCGCGTTGCGTCAAGGCGTGCATCAGACCAAGGGAAACGGTGGTTTTACCTACGTGTTGGCCGGTGGCAACGATGTAAAGGTTTCGCGGAGCCATCACCACTCCCCATTCTGGAGGCGACCCACCAGTCTCTCCGAAAGCACGACTATATCCTCTACTGACAAGAAAGACATTATATAATCGGGGTAAATGAAGGAGGCATTCGGTTTGAATTCCTCGTCTCCCGCATACCAGGCGATGGCTACCGGTATAGACGGAAAGACCTGAAACCGAAAGCCCTGGTCTCCCCCTTCGAAGTGCTGGGCACCGAGGTGAAGACTCGCCTCAACAAAGGTATCGCGATCCCGCCCGGCGGTGGCGCAGAGTCGATCCAAAACGCGCCTGCGGTGAACGCCCTCGTAGCCCCGAGCCTCCATAATGTCGCCAAAGCTTATCCAGCGAGCGAATTTTGGGTACGGTGGCCGTGCAGAAAGGTAGTGCAGGGCCAGTATTTGCCATTCCACCCGAATTCCGGCCTCCGCCTCGGCCGCATTGCCTTTGACTGAGATTTTCTCCTCTCTTAGGTTCACCAGAAACCGGCCCTCCAGCACGGGAAGCTCGTAGCATCCGCTTCCTGTCTCCACCGCACCAAGGGCGGAAAGATATTGGCTGTTCCGGGTACGCACAGCCTCAAAGGCGCGGGCGAGGGCTTCTTGGTAAGGAGATTGTCTCTCGGGCGGCTTTATCACCCGCTATACCTCACGCTTACACGCCATGTCAGGCGCCGCGCATCCGGTAAGCTTCGAGAAAGGAATCGCAGTAAATAGTCTTTTGGAGAAGTAGTTCGGTTGCAATGCCAGCGTTCATGAGTTCCGTATCGAGGGGGTCGAGGATCACCGAGTCCATGCCCGCCGTCAGGGCCATCACAAGATAGGTGCGATTGATGAGCCGACGCTCATTGCAGCCCTGAGAGACATTGGAGAGGCCGAGTAAGAGTTGGGGCGGGGGGCTGCTGAGTAGCCTGAGTTGCTGCAGTGCATTCAGAACATTGGCGGGAGCCGCAGGCGCTGCATTCACCGGAATGATGATGGGATCGATGAAGTAGCTATCCATCGGTAGCCCGCACTCCATTGCCTTGGTTGCTATGAGCGCTCCCAGTTCGACCCTCTTCTCGGCATCGGATGGAACCCCCTTTTCGTCGATGGTGAGGGCAATGAGAGAGGCGTTGTTCTCTATGGCCAGACCCATGTATCTCTCCAGTTCGGCCTCGTCTGCCTTACAAGAATTGATGATGGCGCGGCCAGGGACATTGGGCACAACTTCCTTCTGCACTTCCCATTTGGGGCTGTCAATGGAGAGAGGCACATCCGTGACTTCGCGCACCGTATTCACCAGCCACATCATCGCCTCAATGGGTTTATCGCTGGCGGGCCCCACGTTGAGGTCAAGGGCCTGGGCATTTGCCTTCACTTGAGCGAGCGCGACATTTTGAATAGCCTGTTTGTCTTTCTCCACTATCGCCCTGCGCACATCTTTGAACATGCCGTTTATTCGTTCACCGATGATATACATCTGCGCTTCTCCTTTCCGCTCCTATGTGGCCATTGAAGCAGCTTCGGCGACCAACCTGTCGATAGCCTTACGCACCAAGGCTATCGCCTTGGGATGCCTAAGTACGAGAAGATCCGCACCCGCCTGCAGGTAGTTGGTGGCGGTAAGCCCTTCCCAAAGGAAGCCACGCTCCTCGGCGGGGCCAAAACCGGGTAGTGCATCTTCAGAGGCCTGAGCCTCCTTGGCGCTCCAGGCCTCCCTCCCTACATCGCAAAGCACCGGCTGCTGCAGCAGGGGGTCTCCTCCGAGACCAGCGATTCTGGCCCGCTCCATGATGCTATAGACATATTCGAAGCCATAGCCCATGGCAGCGGAGGTGGGATACATAACGATGTTTTCGGGCGGATAGCCTGCATCGTGTGCGAGTATGTTGACCTGCTTGGCGATATTGATATCGAGGGGAGATTCGGCGATAAGTTTGTGGCCGTCGGCGAGGCAAGCGGCGACCAGGGTACGGTAATTCTTTTCTGTGATGGTGCCGAACAGACAGTTCTTGCCTTTTGCCACTTCGCTGCATTTAGGAAGGACAGTATTATCCTTTTCCTCCAAACCGCAGCCCCACACGATGAGCGGCAAGTCGATTGCAGAGAGCACCCCTTCGAGCACCTTGGCGGCTTCATCGGCCCCTCGATCACCCCTGTCAGGGTGGGTTCCTATAAGCCGGAGACATATCAGGTCAGGACCCAGTTCTGCGGCCCGTTTTGCCCACTCCATCGGGTTGTCGATGACGTCGCCATACTGTTTCCTGAGCTCCTCGGGCCACGATCCGGCACCTGAGTCCCAGATTTCGACCGCAATGGCAGGTCGATTCCCTGCCTCACCTTCATAGGCCATCCAGGGGATGCACTTCGCCCCTCCAATGGTGACCGACTTTCCATGGCCGCCGTTGCCGGAAGCAGCTCCGATGGTTACCCGGTTGATGGCCGCAGACCAGCGCTGTGCAGTCTCTTTCGCCTTCATAGTACTCCTCTCATTTTGACAAAATCACTTGTCCATTGGCGATACAGGCCTCAAAAAGCCTTGCAAACCCTGGCGGCAGTTTCGCCGACAGCACGCTTTTTTCCTCTATCGCCAGTTGTGCCACGCCCTCGTCAAAAAGCAGCGTTACAGTCGAATCGAACCCTTCCATTGGCAACGCCCCATACACTTCCTCGGAAATCCCGGTAGGGGGGACTTTATTCCATACCAGCACGCGCCGCCCTATCCTCACGGGAAGACTTCTCGCAAGTTCCACAATTCTGGCAGCCGTGCGAGCACTTACCAAGGTCGGTTCGCTGAGCACTACCAGGCAGTCGATATCGTCCGTATTCATGCGCGAGAGATGCTCCATGCCCGCCTCATTGTCTACCACCGTCACCTTGTAGCCTCCCCTTAGAGTGGCGAGGGCGGCCCGCAGCAGGGTGTTCACGTAACAGTAACAAACCTGGCCCTCGGGTCGACCCATTATAAGAAGATCGAACCCGGCAGACTCAATGATGCATTCTTCGAGTTTGAACTTTAACATCCTCTCTTTGGGCACACCGGTGACTGAAGCCTTCGCCCGCATGATCTCCTCGCGTACATCGCTTATGGTCCGTCCTGGGGTCAATCCAAGGAGAGGTGCCAGAGTGCTGTTGGGATCAGCATCCACTGCCAAAACCGGGCGGATTCCCTCGTACAGTAATAGCCTTACGAGAGAGGCCGTCACCGTAGTCTTGCCAGTACCTCCTTTGCCAGTAACCGCTATGAGGTAACCCATGAAAACCCTACCTATTGGATATCCTGGCCTGCAGGGATGGAAACTCCTCGATATGAGTATGTGGCAGGAAGCAAGCGGAGGTGAACTCCTCCATGAAGGTTGGATCCGTGCTGAGTTCAAAGTACGTCATGGAGCCAGCCAGCCGCTTCGCCTCTGCAAAGCGCTCACGATTCAGCAACGCCATCTTGGCGCCCGCTGCCGAAGTGTTGCCCGCAAACCGAAGTTTGTGGGGATCCACATCCGGAAGGAGACCGATGAAGACCGCGTTCTCCATATCGAGGTAGTGGCCGAATGCGCCGGCAATCATTACTTCCTCGAGATCAGAGGCTTTAAGCCCGAGGGACTTCAACAGGACTTTGGTTGCAGCATAGATGGCACCTTTAGCCCGCAGGAGATTCTCTATGTCGGCCTGCGTTATGACCAGGTCGCGGCTGGCACCCCTTTCGCCCGCCCCCACGATAACGAATTCCCTTTGGCCATCGGTGCCCTCCCGCAGGTTCTCGAGACCACATTGGGGATTGAATCTTCCCGACTTGTCAATAACGCCCATAAGCAGCAATTCCGCCAGAAGGTCCACATATGCAGTACCGCAGAGGCCTGCCGGTGGCTCGTCTCCGATCGTAGAGTAGCTGAAACGGCTGTACCCACTCCAGCCGCGAATGTGATCGATGGCACCGCGCATGGCCCACATACCGTGTCGGGTGGTGGCGCCTTCGAAGGCAGGACCAGCCGAGGCACTCGCACAAACCATCCAGTCTTTGTTGCCGATGGCCACCTCGCCATTGGTGCCGACGTCGATGAGCATCCTGGGCCTCTCCGCCTCTGCCATGCCGATTGCCATAACACCAGCAGTGATATCCGCGCCCACAAACGCGCTTACGCAGGGGAGGGAATAAAGGAGGCCCCGCGAATTAATAGTGAGGCCAACCTCCGCAGCGCGGAACGGCGGCGGCTGGTATGTCGCGCCGACATACGGCTCCGGCCGGATCCATGTAGGATTGATGCCCAGCAAAAGATGCATCATGGTAGTGTTTCCGGCGGCAGCAATCACGCTGATGTCGGAGACGCTGATGCGGAGCTGGTTTTGAAGTTCTCTGATGAGAAGGTTGATGTCTTCGATGATGCGGTCGTGGAGCTGCTGAAGGCCGTCTGGCTGTTCGGAGCACCAGAGGATGCGGTGAATGACATCAGCGCCGTAGATGGCCTGCGAATTGTACTTGGCGGCAGTACCCAATGTCTTGCCAGTCTGCAGGTCAACGAGATAGGTGACAATGGTCGTGGTCCCCACGTCCACGGCGACTGCAAGATTCCGCTTGCAGGTGTCTCCCGGGGCCACTTCCGTGATCTCGGTCAATGCCCCTCGGTAGGCCGTGGTAGCAGTAACTCGGTGTCCCGCCTGCCGGAGCACATCGGGCAGCGTGCGGATGACCTTGAGGCCCATCTGGAACTCGCCGCCCCCGACGGCGTGGCGCAGTGCGTGCTCCAGGCGATCGAGGTCTGCACGGTTATAACTTAGGCTCGGCGCTGGTACTTCCAGGTAGTATTTCTTGACCAATGGATCGAGGATCGTGGGGCGGCGTTCGAGGACGGCAATTTCGCTCAGGCGCTTTTCGCCCGCATCCACTTCGATGATTCGCGCTCGGATCCGCGACTCCGGTGGGACTTCTACCACCAGGTCGCCCGCAATCCGGGCCTCACAGGCCAGAATATACCCCTCTCTGATCTCGTGGCGGGTAAAAAAATCCGTGGTTCCGCCCACAACCTCGCCCTCGCGCACAATGACGCGGCATTTTCCACATACCCCTTCGCCCCCGCACAGGCTGTCTATGAATACACCCGCTTTTCTCGCCGCATCCAAAATGGTCGTTCCGAGCGGAACCTCGACCTTCAACTCGTCCGGCTGAAATTCCAGGGTGCACGTCTTGTTTCCCTTTTCCGCACTCATGGTTTCCACTGATTCTTGAGGAACGAAACCAGCCCTGAGGCCTCTTTGGGCCCAACTATCGCCTCCCATCCAGATTCGTCTTCAACGCCGGCTTTCAGGACCGCCACCAGTCCGGGCAGAACGAGTTTCCTGTGTTTCACCTTGGCCTCGATACCACTTTCCTTCAGGGCCTTGGTAATGGTCTTGGCGTTGAACTTATCAGCCGCCCAGGCAGTAAGTACGCTTGTCCCCTCGGTATCCACCGAAAGGATATTCGCTGGCACCCTTGACGCCTCAACCTCCGGCTCAACCGAGAAATAAGAGAGGGCAAAATTGGTGGTGACGAGAACCGGCGCCTGGGGGCCTGGCTCACCCACCCCGTACAGGCCGGGCTCCACCTTGACCGGGACCGTGGGATCGGTGTAGATATCTTGCCGCGTGGTGAGGATGCTGAGCAGGTAATGGGGCTGGATGAGATCTACCACGATCACCCCGGCGTACTTGAGCACATACCAGCAAGCGTCAACGAGAGCCTCGGCTGGATCCTCTGA
Source organism: bacterium (assembly GCA_043800755.1). Classification (GTDB taxonomy): domain Bacteria; phylum Methylomirabilota; class Methylomirabilia; order CAVQYV01; family CAVQYV01; genus JAZDMQ01. The sequence goes on from JAZDMQ010000001.1 coordinate 9,233, forward strand.
AAAGGAGACCATCGCTACCGGGTAACCAAGCGGGCGGAACTTCTTTTGAATCGCCGCACGTCGAGTTTGGGTAAGGAACTGCAGACCCTCGCCGGCACGAACTGGCCCGGGGGAAAGGACCAGTTGTTTGAGTCCTTCCGCCCTCGCCTTTTCTGACAGCCTTACCACGTCATCGAAACCCGACCCTTCGAGGACCAGTGGCAGGGAGAGTTCCTTGGCGACCGGGATAGCCTCTTCGCTGCTTCCGCCAAACGCCCACAAGAGTGGCCGTTCCGCCTTAAGCGCCTCCGCTGCGGCGCGGAGGGAGGCGATGTTTTCCCCCATGAGGATGAGCGCCTTGCCTGAGGCAGCACTGGCGACCTTCGCTGCCTCAATGAAACGGGTGGGATCACCGGAGACGTTGTGCACCGCCACGAGGTTCGCTGCCAGGGTATTCCCCATGCGTTCGAATCTCGTATTCGCGACCCGCTCAGAGCGTTCCCGGATGGCGGCATCGTCAAGGTCGTCTTTCATGCGCACTGCGACCGCAACGGGACGATGGAAGCGATCCTCGTGTCGGAACAGTGCGGTTTCCTGCCCGATCTCGATGGCTTTCCCCCCTTCGCCTATCTTTATCAGCTGCTGCGGCGGTGCGCTCGCCTCGCTAAGCGCGGCTTTTGCTTCGGGAGTGACATGGGGACACTGGTCCAATCCTGCCTGACCCGCCGCGACCTTCATGGCGAACGCCAAGCAGGTCGGCACCCCACAATCCTTGCAGTTCGTCTTAGGAAGATGCTTGTAAATCTCAAGGCCCGATAACGGCATGTCCCGTTTCTCCTTTTTGACTGGTCGGCTTCGCCTTCGACTATGTTTTCTGCAGAGTGCTCACTACATGAGTGGTTCCATCTCCAATGCTGGATGGCTTACCTGCTGCAAATGCGCCAGCAATGTGGCAGTGTCCGTGGCCACCGTCTCATCCGCGATCTTGTCCACGAGGTCCGGCAGACCCAATTCCTTGGCCCGTTCTTCCAGCCGGGGGCGGATCGCGTTCTTGAGTTCCTGGGGCATCCAAACGAGCCGCCGAAGGCCGCCCTCAGCGGAAATGAATTTGCGGGAAGTAAGGTAAAGTCTACCTACACCGACAAAGCCAGGTGTCTGCGCACCGCCACCGACTGAGCCTGCCAGCGTACTGAACGCCATGCCAATAGGCGTGTCGCCGAGGTATTCGCGATTGACAGCAATGACACCGTTTGCTTCCGGGATGACGGCGACGATGACCTCGAAGCAGCCGCAAGAAGTCATGGTGTTCTGCATGATGGAGTACGCTGAGAAGTGCTCCACCGTGCGGTTTGATTTGGCGTGTACAAACTCATTCACATCCTGCCATTCGCCAACTCGCTGATCGATAGTGCGACCCTTCTTTACCGGCTGGTTGGGTCCCGTGGGCTTGATCTCGTAAGCGGCTTGACCGTCGAGCCAGTTGTAAGCACCGCAGAGGCCAAGCCGTTCCGGCGTGATTATGCACACATGGTTGGGCGCATAGGACTGGCAGATGGTGCAGGAGTAGAAGGTATCGACCGATTCGTCGGTCATGCCCGCCACCCTCGCATCGCGGGCGTCAAATACCGGCGAAGCTTCGGCCATTATTCTCTCCACCTCTTTGGAATCAGTGTAGATTTTCACCTGAACCTTATCCACGATGCCTCCGTATTCCTCGTGGAGTTTGGCGTGCAAAATGGTGCCGAAGTGCTTGAGCCGGAATCCAGCCTTGTGTGTATCTTTGTGCATGCGTATCCACACTTGGTCCCGCTGTGCCATGTGACTGATGCCCATGGCCTGGTTCAGGTACCGATGTATCTGGCGCTCCAAAATGCCTTCGAAGTCTGGCTTCATTTTGCGGCCTGCGACCTCGACGACAAGGGCCAGGTCCATGGCACCACCTTCCTGGGCTGCGTCGAGGTCGGAGCCGAAGAGTTCGACTTTTCCGTCCTCCACCTTATCCGCGTCCAGCGTCTTCAGGAACTCTACACCCTCGGAGTATTTTCCGCCGAATTGGATATACAGGTCTTCCTTGCGGACCCTTTCACCTTCGAATGCCGCCGCAAAGGCAACCGGGATATCTATCTCCTCGACCTTCACTTTAACCCCGCGTACCTCTATGGCCTTAGGCACGAGTTTCCTTGCATCCAGTTCGCGCACCACATGTTCGTAGGTGCAGATGCCGGTGGGCAGAATCTCTGGTACGTCGGTGTCAGCGATAACCGGGAAACCCATGTTGATGGCGCCAGCCCCGGTGGCATACTTGAGATCGTCCACCTCACCGAGCACAAGGCCAAAGGCGAAGACCCGTTCTTTGCAGTAAAGCAAGCATTCCCTCCCCTGACCGGGCTTGAGCCCACCGAAGGTGAGGGCAGAACGAATGGCCCAGTGGAGCGGATAGATCGCACTGATGGTATCGCGGCCGTAAGGGACGATGTAGGTATCCCAGCCCATCTCCACATTCGCCTCCTTGAGCTGATCCACGATGCTGGTCCCGTTGGATCTGGAGCCAGCAAAGATGAGTATGCTCCGCCTCTGCAGTTCGCGTACGATCGCGACCGCGGTTTCGGTATCCTGCGCCGCGCCGAGTATGGCAGCGAATCCGGGCATGCGGCCGTCTACCAACTGTATGCCCAACTGGCGCATTTGAGTATCGGTGAAAAAACCCTCGCAGTCGGGCTGCGGCTCCTCACCAAATAGGTAACGCACCGCTACCACGATCTCCTCCGCGAGAAGCGTCGCGATGCCGGCATCGAGGGTGTGACCCAGATAGGGGAGCCACAATCGATCTGAAGGCACCTCGTGAAGCTGGGCTTTGGCCTCTTCCAGAACCGGGGCCATTCCGCCGACGGTCTTTACCTCAGCCCCTAAGAGCGCGTTGGCCATAGGCAGGTAAAAGGCCGTTCCCGGGAATTCGACTTTAGCATCCTCTCCCTTCTCGATACGGGCGCGCTCCAGTTGCGCCTCGGCCTCTTTGACGACCTGGTGAGCCCCTCTTATAGCCGCGCTCGCTATGATCCTTGACATAATCCTTTTCCTCCGTGCACTTGTATTTCGTTGTTACCCCGGCCTGCTGCGAAACTGCCGCCCTCACAGCCAGGGCCTCCCGGAATGATCGCAGGGGTCACGATTGAATGGTGCCTCGGGCCCCTTTACAAGCACATCTTGCAGTACATTAGCTAACCCCGCATCATTCCTCTATCGCTTCCCGATTCCCCGATTCAAATCATGCCCGTTCAGCACCTTCTTGAGAGTTTCGCCAAACGTCGCACCACGACATGCATAGCACGTTCTGGCTAACTCCTCTGGTAAGCTGACTCTATGGCGTGCCTCTTCGATCTGTTTTGCGGTCTCGAAAAACTTCCCGCATACGCTGCACTTCACCATCTCCAGACGAATGTTCAGGCCCCTCAGGACTCGTTCGCCATCGATATCCTCATAGCGGATGGCCCCGGTGGGACAGACGAAGACGCAGGCGCCGCAGCCAATGCATTCCCTTCCCTGGTCGCCATAGGGAGTAGTGATGAACCTCTCCATCCCGCGGTTCGCATAACCAATCGCGTGCTGGCCGACCACATCGTCACAGACGCGAACACAGAGTCCACAGAGTATGCAGTCCTCCGGGCCGGGCGGATGTCCCACCGGAAATCTGGCCGCTTCGATGCCATATTCACTGGCCAATCCCCGAATAGGCTTCGCCCCGGGACAGCGTGCCAGCAGAAGCTCGATTACCATGCGCCGGGCGCGCCGAACGCGCTGGTTATTCGTTTCTATCCTCTCGTTTTCCCAAGGCTCGTAAACGCAGGAGGTGACGACCTTTGAGCGTTTTCCCCAGAAGGCCTCCACCAGGCAGAGTCGACAGGAGGCATAAGGGGAGAGCGACTCGTGGTGGCAGAGAGTGGGGATTTGAATGTCGTGCCGCCTTGCCACATGCAATACCGTCTCTCCGGGGGCGGCCTCTACGCTCTGTCCGTCCAGGATGAATTGCACACCTTTTTTTTCTTGTTTTTCCATGAGTTGCCGCTTCCTTATGTCACATCAATTGCCTGGTGCCGGCAGGTGTCGGCACAGATTCCGCATTTCGTGCACTGGGAAGGATCAATGGCATGAGGCTCCTTCCTCTCCCCGGCAATGGCGTTGGCCGGGCATGCCTTGGCGCACAGTGTGCAACCCGTGCAATTTTCGGGCAGAATCCGGTAGGTGATGAGGGCCCGACAGACCTTAGCGGGACATCTCCCTTCCTCGATGTGGATCCGATATTCCTCGGCGAAGTATTTCAGGGTCGTCAACACCGGGTTGGGGGCAGATGTCCCCAACGCGCAGAGGGAGGCCTCGGCGATCCCAGTGGCCAATTCCTCCAGCAACTCGATATCGCCTGGGCGACCTCGTCCTCCACAGATGTCTTCCAGGATTTCGAGCATCCGCGCCGTCCCCTCGCGGCACGGTATGCACTTGCCGCACGACTCCTCCTTGAGAAACGCCAGGAAGTACCGGGCCACGTCCACCATACAGGTGCGGTCGTCCATGACAATCATCCCGCCGGAACCCATCATCGAGCCCAACTCGGTGAGACGGTCGAAATCGACAGGCGAATCCAGATACTCTGCTGGTATGCACCCTCCGGAGGGCCCCCCGGTCTGAACGGCCTTAAATTGCCCGCCCTCAGGAATACCGCCGCCAATATCCTCAATCACTTGCCTCAGTGACATCCCCATTGGCACTTCCACCAGCCCGACTCGATTCACCTTGCCCACCAGCGAGAAGACTTTTGTGCCCTTGCTGCCCTCTGTTCCGATATCCGAATACCACTTCGAACCTCGGGCGATGATCACCGGGACGTTATTCCAGGTCTCCACATTGTTGAGGCAGCTCGGCTTACCCCAGAGTCCGCTTTCCACCGTATGAATGTATTTGGCGCGTGGTTCTCCAACACGTCCTTCCAGCGAAGCCATAAGCGCAGTGGATTCACCACAAACGAACGCACCAGCGCCCCTGTTGATCCGAATGCGGAAATCATGGCCAGAACCAAGGATTTTTTCACCCAAGAGGCCGTATTGCTCAGCCTGCTTCACTGCAACTCGCAGGCGATTGACCGCCAGGGGATATTCTTCTCGCACATAGATGTAGCCTGTATGGGCTCCTATAGCATACGATCCGATTATCATCCCTTCGATGACACTGTGCGGATCGCCCTCAACGATGGCACGATCCATGTAAGCGCCTGGATCACCCTCATCGGCATTACAAATCACATATTTGGGATCGCCGTGAGCCCGACGACAAGATTCCCATTTACGCCCCGTGTGAAAACCACCGCCCCCGCGCCCCCTCAGCCCGGATGCCTTTATCTCCTCGATGATTTGCTCTGGTTTCATCTCCAAGAGGGCCTTTGCAGCGGCGGCATACCCTCCCATGGCGATATACTGGTCGATCGACGAGGGATCTATGGAACCACAATTGCGCATGGCAATATACATCTGATGGCGGAAGAAGGGTATTTTCGAGTAAGGAGGAACCTTCTGTATCTGGACAGACAATTTGCCGCGCCGGTATCTCTTGTTTGTCCCTTCGATCAAGAAAGGCTCCACATCGATTCGCCCTACTACCCGTTCCTCATACACTTCACCCTCGGCCATAGCCCGCAAGAGCTTCGGGATATCCTCTGAGGTAACCCGACCATAGGTGATCCGGGCCTGGCCGGGTAGGATCACATCCACGAGAGGCTCGAGGAAGCATGCACCTTTACAACCTGTCTCAATGACCCGAAGATCCAGTTCCTGCCTCTTCATCTCATCCTGCAAAGCGTCAAATACTTTCCGGGAACCAGCGGCAAGCCCACAGGTCGCCATGCCGACAAGCACCCTCACCTTGCCGTCAAAAAGGGCTTTACAGGAGGAAGCCCGCGTCTCATGTAATTGCTGTGGCGTCCCGATTTTCACAATTTCCCACTTCGCTATCTATAGAGTTTGAGGATCTTAGTGATATTGTTCGGCCGAAGGTCGCCGTAAACCTCTTGGTCAATCATGAGGACCGGTGCCAATGAGCAGCACCCGAGGCACCGGACGCTCTGGACAGTGAACACTCCATCCTTCGTGGTTTGGCCATCATCGACTCCCAGCTCCGCTCGGAGGATGTTATCGATCTTCTCTGCGCCCTTGACATGGCAAGCTGTGCCCCGACATATGCTGATGATATGCTTGCCCCGAGGGACCAGGCTGAAGGCCTTAAAGAAGGTGGCGACATGATATACCCGGGCCCGAGAAGTACCGAGAGCCTCGCCGGCGCGATCCAATATCTCGCGCGGCAAGTAGTGGCACTCCTCCTGGAAATCTTGTAGCACGGAGATGAGGGAGGACGGCTCTTTTGGATACCTCTCCAGGATCTTGCTGATCACCCGATCGGTGTCAATGTGGGCCAATTCGCTCACTTCTTGCCTCCATCAAGCGACCGCTCGATCTGCACCAGGAAGGCCTCCCGCTTGGCCTCCAGTATCTCGTCCAGGGGCTTGTATTGCAGCGCCTTCGTCGGGCACGCCGAGACGCAGGCAGGTATTCCGCCCAAGGCGACCCGTTCAGAGCACTCATCGCACTTGATAATGGTCTGACCCTCGCTGTCCATCCTGATCACGCCAAAGGGGCACGCCAAGATGCACCATTTGCATCCGATGCACAGTTCATGCTTGATGTACACCGGGCTCTCTTCACTTGCCCTTTGGATCGCCTTGGTGGGGCAAATCTCCACGCAGGGTGCATTCACACATTGACGGCACTGAAGAGGCACCGCCCCATTTCCAGCCGCCACCACCCACACCCGAGGCAGCTGGCGCGGCGTCTCCCAAACGGCCCCCACGAGTTCCTTGGCGCGCGAATGCTCCACAACACAGGCCAGTTCGCAACTGCGACATGCCAAGCATCGCGAAATATTAATGTACAGGATACTACGTTTGCCTTTCATCAGTTGACTCCTCGCTGCCCTGAAGCCCATTTGCAGCACGGCTACCTGGAAGAGGAAGAATTCTCAGCCCACAAGCACGGGCTCGGACACCTCATCCAGTTTACGCGGCGCGTACATGATGGGCCGCAGATTGAGTTCTATCCTTTTCTTATCGATGTGGGCAATCATGAGTTGCGCTCCCTTCACCGGATCCGGCTCGAACTCGAAGCGGCCGCCGAAGATATTCTCGATATCGCCGCAGATGAAGTCCATGACTTCCTTGCTGCCCAGCACCGGCAGGTTGGTGCCGAGCACGGTGTAGACACCCGAGGCGATGACATAGAAGCCGATGGCTACCGCCTTCTCGCTCATCCATTCGGGAGCGGCGCCGGCCACCGGAAGGTCGGCAATGCTCGTTCCAAGCCCGCCCTCTTTCACCACATTGCAGCAAACGGTGAGGATGCGGCTGATGTCGACGCAGGAGCCGAGGTGGAGGATGGGAGGAATTCCGACAGCACGGCAGATTTCCCGAAGGCCTTCACCAGCCCACTCCTCTGCTGCCTCGGGTCTCAGGAGACCGGCCTTGGCATTGGCGATGGCGGAGCAGCCCGTAGTCAGAATGATCACATCGTGGCGCAGGAGCTCCTTGGCCATTTCGACATGGCCATAGTCATGGCAATGCTTGGGGTTATTGCAGCCGACGATTGCCGCTGCCCCGCGGAGCCGACCGCTCATCACGGCGTCATTGAGTGGACGGTAGGTGGCGCGGAATTTGCCGCCGAGAAAATCGTAGATGCTCTCGGCGGTGAATCCGGCGACGAGGTCACTCCGGATGTCGGGAATCGTCGCTTTCCCCTTGCGGTTGGGGAAGTTCTCGATGCCGGCCCGCACGATCTCCTTGGCAACCGCCATAGCGCGGTCTTCGCGGAACTCGATATGTTGGGCGTAGGGAAACTTCGCCTTGGGCGAGGTGGAGATGAAACGGGTATGGAAGCAGGAGCTGAGTTCACCGAGGGCAGGGAATACACACTGCACATCGACGACCATCGCGTCCACCGCACCGGTGGCAATGGCCAGTTCCTGCTGCAGGAAGTTGCCGGCGACGGGGATGCCATGGCGCATGAGGATCTCATTCGAGGTGCAGCAGATACCGGCGAGGGAGATGCCTTTGGCGCCCTTTTGCTTGGCGAGTTCGATGAGTTCTGGGTCCTGTGTGGCAACAACGATCATGTCCGAAAGCGTCGGTTCATGCCCATGGACAATAATATTCACCTTTTCCTCTTCCAGCACGCCGAGATTGACCTGGGACCGCAGGGGATGTGGCAAACCAAAGAGGACATCAGAGAGCTCCGTGGCAATCATGGATCCGCCCCAGCCATCCGCGAGGGCCGCCCGAACTCCTTGCAGGATGATGTTCCGGGGGTCGTTGTCCACCCCCATGGTGGTCCGATGCATGATCTCGACAATTTCTCGATCGATTCCCCGCGGCATGACGCCGTTTTCGCGCCAGCGTCGCTGTTGATCTTGGGGGGCTCTTTTCGCGAACTGGAGCTCTCCATGTTGCTGCCCGAACTGGGAGAAGGCTCGTTCGGCCACATCACGGGCTACTTCCTCTTTGCTTCTCCCTTTCTCCGGGATGCCAAACTCACGGGCCAGAGCCCGCACTTTGCTCTCCCCCTTCACCTTGTAATCGCCCTTGCCTTCGGCGGCCATGAGGAGCGTGTGGGCAACGTCCCGCCCGTGGTCGGAGTGTGCGGCGGCACCGGCCGCAATCATCCGAGCGAGGTTTCTGGCGGCAATGATATCGGCGGTAGCGCCGCAGATGCCGCGTTTAGGACCTTCGCCAAACGGATCGATGCGGCACGGCCCCATGGTGCAAATGCGACAGCAAATTCCCAACTCCCCGAAACCGCATTGGGGCTGCATAGCATCGTAGCGATCGAAGGCCAATTCGATGCTCATACCCGAAGAAATATCGATCATGTGACAAGATGCTGCATCTATGCTGCGCTGCTTGTTGTCCATTATTTCGGCATCTCCTTCCTCTGACATGTCCTTACTGTTTTTGGCCCCGGACTCCTTCGCGTCCACCACGTCTATTTATTGTTGCCTTTACACCGCCTTCTATTATATCCTTCTGTCATATTAGTCAAGTTTTTTTCCCCAGTCCCGGGGAAGAATAGGACAGATTTTGGCTTTGGTGCGGGAAACGGGAGAATTCATCCACATCCTTCTTTTTGGTGCAGCTAATAGGAATGGAGATTCACCATTTGCCTGGATACAGGATACAGATCACACAATCTTTCCCGTAAGGAGGCGACCTAATTGAAGCTTGCTATTTCAGGAAAAGGTGGGACCGGTAAGACGACTTTGGCTGCGCTACTGGCCCGGACTCTTACTGAGGAGGGCCGGCCCGTCATCGCCATTGATGCAGACCCCGACGCGAATCTCGCTTCCGCTTTGGGGCTACCCCCTAAGGACTGGCCAGAGCCTATCAGCGGAATGAAGGAGCTCATCTACGAACGAACCGGCGCAAAGGGTGGTTATGGGTCATTCTTCAGAATGAATCCGGATGTACATGACCTGCCGGAGAAGTTTAGCCGAGTGGTGCACGGCGTGCGGCTGCTCGCCTTGGGGGAAGTGCCTCTGGGCGGAGGCGGCTGCATATGCCCGGAAAGCGCCCTCTTGAAAGCGCTGATCACGCACCTGCTCCTGAGACCGGAAGAGGTGGTCATCCTGGATATGGAGGCCGGCATCGAACATCTGGGGCGCGCGACCGCCGAGGCAGTGACCATGATGATCATCGTGATCGAGCCAGGGCTGAGGAGCGTCCAAACCGCACAGACCATAAGCCGGTTAGCCAAGGATATCCGGATCGCAAAGCTCGGCGTGGTCATAAACAAAGTCGCCCCGGGAATGGACCTGCGCCCTTTGACAAGCCATCTAATAGACCTGCCTCTCCTTGGCACTTTGTCCCTCGACCCTGCAGTAGCCCTGGCCGACTTTGAAGGTCGCTCTCCTTTCACCGGAAAGGATCCACAGAAGAAGGAAGTGCGGGCTATTCTGGAGGCAATTCTCTCCCAGGGTGGCGAAAAGGGGAGGTAATTAGCAATTTCCCGAGCGGAGTCGGCTGCCATGCAACCACGAAATGGTCACGTAATTGCAACCTGATGCCCATCCATGATTTCTCTCATTTCCTGGGACCTTTGGGTTATGGGCCAACCGTTAAGAATAGAACAGTCTGGAGCACGCTGGAAAAACCCTTCGAATTTTAACCTAACTTCCGCGGCGACCAGGTCGTTTTGGGCTTTTTCTGCCCTGGTCACGTGTGTAAGTCCTTGTTTTCTCGAGTGCGGGCCTCCGAAAATTGCCATAATAGTGACGAAGTGATCTAAAATATTACTTGGCATAAACGGATCATCTGCTCGTTGGGGGAGTCTGGCCCCCGGAGCACTGGCGCCAGCTCGCCCACAAGCTGGACGCGGCCCTCGCGGGGCAGTTGTCGCTGGCCGGGACGGAGGCCCCGCTGGACCCCGGCAAACACAAGTGGGGTCAACACAAACAAGTGGGGTCAAATCTTTATTCTTGAGTCAATTTCCCTTTGATTCCCTCCATCCGCGCCGCCAGGCCTTTACCTTTTCCCAACAGGGTGTGCAGCTTCTTCCGGCCGACACTCACTGAACTATAATCGATTCCC
>JAZDMQ010000064.1:0-15128 GCA_043800755.1 bacterium
TGATCGGTTTCGAATCGGAAGAGGATTGGTTTGACTACCGGTTAGAAAACGATCCGCGATTCCTCCAGCACATCGAATCGGCCAGAGCGAGCCTACGATCCGGCAAAGGCGTCCTGATCGAGGATCTTTGAATCGGAAAGGATTGAGCAATGCAATATCGAAAGATGGGCAGGACGGGCCTCAAGGTCTCGGCGATCTGCCTGGGGACCATGACCTACGGGAATCAGATCAACGAGGCGGAGGCCATCGGCATCATCAACCATGCCTTTGCCTCGGGCATCAATTTCTTCGATACCGCTGATTCTTACGCGGAGGGGCGCTCGGAGGAGATCGTGGGCAAGGCCATCCGGGATAAGCGGCAGCAGGTCGTCCTAGCCACCAAGGTCGCCAGCAAGGTCGGCCCTGGACCCAACGATGCTGGACTGTCCCGAAAGCACATCCTGCAGGGAGTGGAGGAGAGCCTGCGGCGCCTCCAGACGGACTATATCGACCTCTATTACGCCCATGTGCCGGACTACGACACCCCGATCGAGGAGACCCTGCGGGCCTTCCATGACCTGGTTTCCCAGGGGAAGGTCCGCTATATCGCCTGTTCCAACGTCCTTGCCTGGCAGCTCTGCAAGGCCCTCTGGATGAGCGACCGGAACCGCCTCTCCCGCTTCGAGTGCATTCAGTCGCCCTATAACCTGATTACCCGGGACATCGAATATGAGCTCCTGCCCCTCTGCGCCAGCGAAGGGGTGGGGGTCACGGCCTATAACCCGCTGGCGGCCGGCCTGCTGACCGGCAAGCACGACCCGAGCAAGCCGACGGCTCCCGGCAGATTCACTATCGAGCGCCTGGGACCGGTCTATTACGAACGCTACTGGTCCGCCACCAACTTCGAGGCCGTGGCCAAGCTCAAGCAGATCGCCGAATCGAATGGCCAGAGCCTGGCCCCCTTCTCCCTGGCCTGGATTCTCAACAACCCCACCCTCACTTCCGTCATCATCGGCGCGAGCTCCATAAAGCAACTGGAGGAAAACTTAGGGGCGGTGGAAGTGAAGCTGACGCCAGAGGAGCTCTCCGCCTGTGATGGGGTCTGGCAGGAACTCAGGCCGCTCCGCTTCTTCTACGGCAGATAGGACTTCCTCCGCAGGGAATCTTCTGTGACCTTCAAAATTTCCGTTGACTTTCTCCGCAATTGCGGTAATATAGGCCTACCTTTTAATCTAACTCGGTGAGGTTAGAAAGGGAGCCATGAAAACTAATACCTACATCATCAATCGCGCCGTTAGAACCTCCTTCCCCTTTGGGGTGAGGAGGTTTTTTTGTGCCCGGAGCCTGAGAAGGCCCGAAGGGAGGGATGAGCCGCGATGAACAACAGGGAGTCTACTGAGGTCTTGGATGAGCAAGGGATCGAACGGTCCCTGACCCGTATCGCCCACGAGATCGTGGAGAGGAACAAGGGGGCGGAGAATCTGGTCCTGATTGGAATCCGCAGCCGGGGCATCCATCTCGCCCGTCGCATCGCCTCCCGCGTGAAGGAGATCGAGGGGGTCGAGGTGCCGGTGGGGGCCCTGGATATCACCCTCTATCGGGACGACCTCGGGGAGGAGGGAATCCATCCGGTCCTGCGCAAGACCGACATCCCCTTTCCTGTGGCGGACAAGGCGGTGGTCTTGGTGGATGACGTCCTTTACACCGGCCGCACCACCCGGGCGGCCCTGGACGGGATCATCGATCTGGGGCGGCCCCGCCTGATTCAGCTCGCAGTGCTCATCGACCGGGGCCATCGGGAGCTGCCGATCCGGGCCGACTATGTGGGGAAGAACCTGCCCACCTCTCGCGGGGAAGATGTCCAGGTGCTGCTGGAGGAGGAGGACGGGAAAAACAGCGTGGTCATCTCCAGGGAATGAGGCAACGGGGCGCTGGCCCGTCAAGCGCCGGCCGTCGCGTCCCCTTGCCGCTGCCCAGGTTCCGGATGCCCTGAAATAGGCGCGAAAAGACAGAGATGGAGGTGGAAGGTGGCTTCAGTCTTGAAGGCGAAAGACATATTGGGGTTGGAAGAGATGGAGGCGGAGGACATCCAGTTCATCCTCGACACCGCCGAGTCAATGAAGGAAGTATCGGATCGAGAGATCAAGAAGGTTCCCGCGCTGCGCGGCAGGACCATGATCAACCTCTTCTACGAGCCGAGCACCCGGACCCGGACCTCCTTCGAGATCGCCGGCAAGAGGCTCTCCGCCGATGTGGTGAACATCTCCACCTCCTCCAGCTCGGTGGTGAAGGGAGAGACCTTGAAGGATACGGGCAAGAACCTGATGGCCATGAGGCCCGATATCCTAGTGATCCGGCACTCCGCCGTGGGGGCCCCCAAGATCCTGGCCGACGCCCTCCCCATCCCGGTCATCAACGCCGGGGATGGGGCCCACGAGCATCCCACCCAGGGACTGCTCGATCTCTTCTCCATCCGGGAGAAAAAGAAGACCCTGAAGGGCCTGAAGGTGGCGATCGTGGGGGATATCACCCACAGCCGGGTGGCGCGTTCCAATATCCACGGCATGCGGAAGATGGGCATGGAGGTGAGGGTCGCCGGGCCGGCCACCCTGTTGCCGCGCTATGTCGAGCGGCTGGGGGTGGAGGTCTATACCGACCTGGATGAGGCCATCTCCGGGGTGGATGTCATCATGATGCTGCGCATCCAACTGGAGCGCCAGGGACAGGGTCTGTTTCCCTCCCTGCGCGAGTATTCCCGGCTCTTCGGCCTCAATCGGGCCAGGCTGGAGAAGGCGAAGGAGGATGTGCTGATCATGCATCCCGGGCCCATGAACCGGGGGGTAGAGATCTCCCCGGAGGTGGCGGATGGGCCTTACTCCATCATCCTCGACCAGGTGACCAACGGGGTGGCCATCCGCATGGCGATCCTCTTTCTGCTCCTGGGTGGAGTCTAAAGCAAGGAGGAAGGAATGTCCTTGGTGATCAAATCTGGAAGGGTCATAGATCCGGCCCAGGGCCTGGACGAGGTCCTGGATGTCTTGATTCAGGAGGGTCGTATTGCCAAGTTGGGAAAGGGATTGAATGGCGAGGAGGTCGTCGACGCCCGGGGGAAGATCGTCTGCCCCGGGTTCATCGACATGCACACCCATCTGCGGGAGCCGGGCCGGGAGGACGAGGAGACCATTGCGAGCGGCTCTGTGGCTGCGGCTGCGGGCGGCTTCACCGCCATCTGCTGCATGGCCAACACCAATCCCGTCAACGACAATCAGGCGGTGACCGATTTCATCCTGCATCAGGCGAAGACTCTCGCACTGATTTCGGTTTATCCCATCGGCGCCATCACCAAGGGCCTCAAGGGGGAGGAGATGGCGGAATTCGGCGACCTGAAGGCCGCAGGCTGCGTCGCGTTTTCGGACGATGGCCGGCCAGTGATGAATTCAAACCTGATGCGAAGGGCCCTCGAATACACGGGCATGCTGAATCTGCCCCTCATCGAGCACTGCGAGGATCTGAGCCTCTCCGGCTCCGGGGTGATGAACGAGGGCTTCACCAGCACCCGCCTGGGGTTTCGGGGGATCCCGGCGGCCGCGGAGGAGGTGATGGTGGCCCGGAATATCATCCTGGCCGAGATGACGGGGGCGCGCCTCCACATCGCCCATGTCAGCACCGCGGGCTCAACCCGCCTGATTCGGGAGGCAAAATCCCGGGGGGTCAGGGTGAGCGGGGAGGTCTGTCCCCACCACTTCGCCCTCTCCGAGGAGGCCCTGGCCAGCTTCGACACCAACCTGAAGATGAACCCCCCGCTGCGCTCGGCCGAGGATGTCGCCGCCCTGAAGCAGGGCCTGGCGGACGGGACCCTGGAGGCGATCGCCTCTGACCACGCCCCCCATGCAGTCTCGGAGAAGGAGGTAGAGTTCGATTATGCGGTGACCGGCATCGTCGGCCTGGAGACGGCGGTCTCCCTCTCCCTGCACGAGCTCTATCATAAGGGCGTCCTGCCCCTCCCCGACCTGGTGGCCCGGTTCACCGCGGGCCCGGCCGGGATCTTAGGGCTCAAGAAGGGGTGCCTGGCCGAGGGCTCGGATGCTGACCTCACTCTCTTGGATCTTGAAAAAGAGGTACTGGTCGATCCCTCGAAGTCCCGCTCCAAGAGCCGGAACACCCCCTTCTCCGGATGGAAGCTGAAGGGGGCGCCCTGGATGACCCTCTGCGGAGGAAGGATCGTCTTCGATGGCCGCTGAGAAACAACGGAAGAGGGCCCTCCTGGCCCTGGCCGATGGGGTCTTCTTTGAGGGCTACTCCTTCGGGGCCGAGGGGGAGGCGACCGGCGAGGTGGTCTTCAACACCAGCATGATGGGCTATCAGGAGATCCTCACCGATCCCTCCTACAAGGGCCAGGTCGTCACCATGACCTATCCCCTGATCGGAAACTGCGGGGTGAACGCGGAGGACTTCGAATCCTTCCGCCCCTTTGTGGACGGCTTCGTGGTGCGGGAGTATTGCCCCTATCCTTCCAACTGGCGATCCGAGATGTCCCTGGGCAACTTCATGCAGAAGTGGGGGATCGTAGGGATCGAGGGGGTGGACACCCGGGCCCTCACCCGGCACATCCGGGACGCGGGCGCCCAGCAGGGGGTCATCTCTACCTCGGACCTGGATCCGGGGAGCCTGGCGGCCAAGGCCCAGGCCTCCCCGCCCATGGTGGGCCTGGATCTGGCCAAGGAGGTCACCTGCCAGCAGCCCTATCTCTGGAAAGGGAAAGAGTGGGAGTGGGAAAGGCCAACCCCGGGAGGGCGGGCTCCTCGGCCCTCGACTCCTGAGAAAGAGGAATTTTCCATCCTCCAACTGCGGGATCTCCTCGGCCAGGAGGAAAAGGCTGGCGATGGCGCAGGAGGGCGATTTCGGGTGGTGGCCTACGACTGCGGGATCAAGCTCAATATCCTGCGCAAGCTGGTGAGCTCAGGATTTGAGGTGATCGTGGTTCCCGCCTTTACCTCGGCGGAGGAGGTCTTGTCGCTCAAGCCTCACGGCCTCTTGCTCTCCAATGGCCCGGGCGATCCGGAGCCGGTGAGCTATCTGATCGAGAATGTGAGAAGGCTCACCGGCAAGCTGCCCATCTTCGGCATCTGCCTGGGACACCAGATCTTGGGTTTGGCCCTGGGGGCCAGGACTTACAAGCTCAAGTTCGGCCATCACGGCGGGAATCATCCCGTGAAGGACCTGGCCACCGGGAAGGTGGAGATCACGGCCCAGAACCACGGCTTCGCGGTAGACCTCTCTCCCCTGGGCGAGGGAGGAGGGGAAGAAGAGGTCTTTTTGACCCACCTCAACCTGAACGATCAGACCTGCGAGGGGATCGCCCATAAGGATCTGCCCCTCTTTTCAGTTCAGTACCATCCCGAGGCCTCCCCCGGCCCTCACGACCCTGGCTATCTCTTCGGGCGATTCCGAGATCTGATGCAGAGATACTGGAGCTAAAGAAAGATGCCGAAGCGGTCTGACATCCAGAGGATCCTGATTATCGGCTCCGGCCCCATCGTCATCGGCCAGGCCTGCGAGTTCGACTACTCCGGAACCCAGGCCTGCAAGGCCCTGCGGGAGGAAGGCTACCAGATCATCCTGGTCAATTCCAACCCGGCCACCATCATGACCGATCCGGAGATGGCCGACCGCACCTATGTGGAGCCCATCACCGCCGAGACGGTGGAGAAGATCATCGCCCAGGAGCGGCCGGACTGCCTCCTCCCCACCCTGGGAGGCCAGACCGCCCTCAATATGGCCGTGGAGCTGGCCGAGTCCGGGGCCCTGGATCGCTACGGGGTGGAGCTGATCGGCGCCAAGCTGCATGCCATCAAGGCCGCGGAGGATCGGGAACTATTCAAGCAGGCCATGCAGCGCATTGGCCTGATCCTGCCCGAGAGCGGCTACTGCCACTCCTTTGAGGAGGCCCAGCAGATCGTCAAGCGGGTAGGCTACCCCGCGATCATCCGTCCCTCCTTCACCTTAGGCGGCACCGGAGGGGGGGTCGCCTTCAACCGGCAGGAATTGGAGGCCGCGATCCAGTGGGGCCTGGAGACCAGCCCGGTCCATCGTTGCCTGATCGAGGCCTCCCTCATCGGTTGGAAGGAATACGAGCTGGAGGTGATGCGGGATTTAGCCGACAATGTGGTGATCATCTGCTCCATCGAGAACTTCGATCCCATGGGCATCCACACCGGGGACTCCATCACCGTCGCCCCGGCCCAGACCCTGACCGACAAGGAATATCAGATCATGCGGGATGCAGCGATTGCCATCATCCGCGAGATCGGGGTGGAGACCGGGGGGTCCAACATCCAATTCGCGGTCCATCCGGAGGATGGCCGGATGGCGGTGATCGAGATGAACCCCCGGGTCTCCCGCAGCTCGGCCCTGGCCTCCAAGGCCACCGGCTTCCCCATTGCCAAGATCGCGGCCAAGCTGGCCGTGGGCTACACCCTGGATGAGATCCGAAACGACATCACCAAGGAGACCCCGGCCTCCTTCGAGCCGACCATCGACTACTGCGTGGTGAAGTTCCCTCGCTGGACCTTCGAGAAATTCCCCCAGGCGGATCAGACCCTCACCACCCAGATGAAATCGGTGGGGGAGGTGATGGCCATCGGCCGCACCTTCAAGGAATCCCTACAGAAAGCCCTCCGCTCCCTGGAGATCGACTCTTACGGGCTGGAGACCCGGTTCCCGGCCCTGGATGGCAAGCCCCACACCCCGGAGCAGGAGGCCAAGGCCAAGGATGCGATCCGGGAGAGGCTGCGGGTGCCCAATGCCGAGCGGGTCTTCTACATAGCCGACGCCCTTCGCAGGGGAATGGCGGTGGAGGAGATCTATGAGCTCACCCGGATCGATCCCTGGTTCCTCAACAACCTGGCCGAGATCGTGAGGATGGAGGAGAGGATCCAGAGGGCGGCCCAGGAGGGCCGGAAGGGCAAGCCCTCCCTCCCTCCCGAGCTGCTCCGGGAGGCGAAGCGCTTCGGCTTCTCCGATCGCCGCCTGGCCCACTTTTTCAACTCCAGTGAGGGAGAGATCCGGGCCGCCCGCCAGGCCGCCGGGATCGAGGCCGTCTTCAAGCGGGTGGATACCTGCGGGGCGGAGTTCATCGCCCACACCCCCTATCTCTATTCCACCTATGAGAGGGAATGTGAGGCCGATCCCACGGACCGGAAGAAGGTGGTCATCTTAGGATCCGGACCCAACCGCATCGGCCAGGGGATCGAGTTTGATTACTGCTGCGTCCACGGGGCGATGGCCTTGAAGGAGGTGGACTTCGAGACCATCATGGTCAACTGCAACCCGGAGACGGTAAGCACCGATTACGATACCTCGGACCGCCTCTACTTCGAGCCCCTCACCTTGGAGGATGTCCTGGCTATCGTCAAGAAGGAGCAGCCGGTGGGGGTCATCGTCCAGTTCGGGGGCCAGACCCCGCTGAAGCTGGCCGCCGCCCTGGAGCAGGAGGGGGTGAAGATCCTGGGCACCTCCCCGGATGCCATCGACCGCGCCGAGGACCGGGATCGCTTCAAGCAACTGCTGCAGAAGCTGGGCCTCAAACAGGCCCCCAACGGCTCGGCCACCTCGGTGGAGGAGGCGGAGGCCATCGCAGAGCAGATCGGCTATCCGGTCCTGCTTCGGCCCTCCTATGTCCTGGGGGGACGGGCCATGGAAATCCTCTACGATGCCTCCTCCCTTCGCCAGTACATGGCCTCGGCGGTGCAGGCCTCCTTCGAACATCCGGTCCTGGTGGATAAGTTCATCGAGGATGCCTTGGAGATCGATGTGGATGCCCTCTCCGACGGCCAGGAGGTGGTGACGGCCGGCATCATGGAGCACATCGAGGAGGCGGGGATCCACTCCGGGGATTCCGCCTGCTCGATCCCGCCCCGCTCCATCTCCCCCGGGCTGATGGACGAGATGCGGGAGCAGACCCGGGCCCTGGCCCTGGAGTTAGGGGTGGTGGGGCTGATCAATATCCAGTTCGCGATCAAGGAGGGAGAGATCTATGTCCTGGAGGTCAACCCCCGGGCCTCCCGCACCGTCCCCTTCGTGAGCAAGGCGATCGGCGTGCCTTTGGCCAAGCTGGCGGCAAAGCTCATGGTGGGATACACCCTCAAGGATCTGGGTTTCACCGAGGAGAGGAAGCTCTCCCATGTGGCGGTGAAGGAGGTGGTGCTGCCCTTCGTCAAGTTCCCCGGCGTGGACGCCATCTTGGGGCCGGAGATGAGATCCACCGGAGAGGTGATGGGGATCGACGCCAGCTTCGGGGGGGCCTACGCCAAAGCACAGATCGCGATCAATGGCCGGCTGCCCCTGTCGGGGACCGTATTCCTGAGTGTGCGCAATGGGGACAAGCGCCGGTTGATCCCCGTCGCCCGCAGCCTGGCCCGGATGGGTTTCCGGCTGGTCGCCACCGAGGGCACGGCCCGGGCGATTGAGCGGGCGGGGATCAAGGTGGAACCCGTCTTCAAGGTCACCGAGGGCCAACGGCCCCACATCGTGGACCGCATGAAGAACAACGAGATCGCTCTGGTGATCAATACTCCGGAGGGCCGATCCTCGCGGTTAGACTCCTATTCCATCCGCCGGTCTGCCATCACCATGGGGATCCCCTACACCACCACCGTCGCCGGGGCCCAGGCCGCAGTGGAGGCGATCGCCTATCTGCGCCAGAGGGGGGTGGGGGTCCGGCCGCTACAGGACTATTACCACAAGGTGGAGGAGATGAGGATTGAGGGCCACGATCGCCGCTAATCAGGAGGTTCGCCCCTCCTATTTCAAGATGGGCCTGGAGGGCCCTGGATTGCGCGTGGGGTTTGAGCCGGGCCAATTCTTCATGGTGCGGATCGGGGAGGGACCTGATCCCTTGCTGCGCCTTCCCTTCTCCATTCACTGGATGAAGGAGGGATCTCTCGATATCCTCTATCGGATTGTGGGGAGGGGCACGGAGGCCTTGGCCTCCTTCAAGCCTGGTCAGGAGATCGACCTCCTCGGCCCGCTGGGCAAGGGATTTCTCATCCCCTTCGACTTAGGATCGGCCCTCCTGGTGGCCGGGGGGATGGGGATCGCGCCCCTGCGGGGCCTGGCCGGACGGCTCTACGCTCTGTTGGAAGGGTTTGGCACCCAGGCCCACCGCGCCGACCTGGAAGCAAAGGTGACCGCCATCATCGGGGGGAAAGGGAGCGGGGATATCCTGTGCACCGAGGAGCTCCAGGCCCTGGGGGCAGAGGTACACATCTCCACCGAGGACGGGAGCCTGGGGGAAAAGGGCCTGGCCACTGACCTGCTCGGCAAGCTTTTGTCTGAATCCCGGGCCAGCAGCCCCCTCCCTTCCATCCTCTATGCCTGCGGCCCCCGGCCGATGCTGGCTAAGGTCGCCCGGATCGCCCATCAGGCTAAGATCCCCTGCCAGGTCTCCCTGGAGGAATACATGGCCTGCGGCATCGGGGCCTGCACGGGCTGCGCGGTGAAGACGAAAACACAGGCCGATTCCTATCAACTGGTGTGCAAGGATGGGCCGGTCTTCGACGCGGAGTTGATCCAATGGTGAAGCGGGGCTCCACCCCTAAAGGACCAAGGCCCGCGGGAGGGGGGATTTTCGAGCCGGACCTCTCGGTGGAGTTGGCGGGCATCCGCATGCGGAACCCGGTGATGACCGCCTCCGGCACCTTCGGCTACGGGAGGGAGTTCGAGCCCTATCTCGACCTCAACCGCCTGGGCGCCCTGGTGGTGAAGACCATCACCCTCAAGCCCCGGGCGGGCAACCCCCCGCCCCGGGTGGTGGAGACCCCGGCCGGGATGCTCAATGCCATCGGCCTCCAGAACGCGGGACTGGAGGCCTTTCTGCAGGAGCACCTCCCCTACCTGCGCCAGCTCTCCCCTCCCCTGATCGTCAATATCGCCGGCACCTCCATCGAGGAATTTGCGAGCCTCTCCTCCCGCCTGAGCCAGGAGCAAGGCATTGCCGGCATTGAACTGAATGTCTCCTGCCCCAACCTGGCCGACGGCCTCGTCTATGGGACCAATGCGAATCTACTTTCCTCCCTGGTGGGCCGGGTTCGCCAGGCCACCCACCTTCCCCTCCTGGTGAAGCTCTCCCCCAATGTGACGGACATCGCCCTGATGGCCCGCGCCGCGGCCGAGGCCGGGGCAGACGGCCTCTGCCTCATCAACACCCTCTTAGGGATGGCCATCGATATCGAGACCAGAAGGCCCAAGTTGGCCAATGTGACGGGCGGGCTCTCCGGCCCGGCGATCAAGCCCGTGGCCGTGCGCATGGTTTATCAGGTTGCCCGGGCCGTGAAGATTCCCATCGTCGGCCTGGGGGGGATCATGACCGCCGAAGACGCCCTGGAGTTCCTGATCGCCGGCGCCCGAGCCGTAGCGGTGGGCACGGCCAACTTCGTGGACCCTGGCTCCTGCCTCAAGATCATTGAAGGGCTGAGGGCCTACCTGATTTCACACCAGATCCCCCGCCTCCAGGACCTGATCGGCACCCTGATCACGGATTAGCCCTCCTCCCATCAGCGACCCTTTCCCATTCTTTATTTGACGAAGGATCGCCTTGTGCTATACTGGGGCCGACTTCCAGGAGGCTTGAGCGATTCATGGGCTCCTTTTCCCAATCCCATCAAGAGGCCGTTTGGCTCTTTGAAAGGCACTTCGCCCTGAGCCAGCCGCGACCAGATCTAGATTACCTCCGCCAGATCCTGCGGCACTACGCCCGGATCCCCTACGAGAATATCAGCAAGATCATCAAGGTGGCAAAGAACCCGGATCCGGAGGCAAAGTTTCGCCTCCCCCGGGAGCTCATGGAGGACCACATCGAGCACCGCCTGGGCGGGACCTGCTTCTCCCTGACCTATTTCCTGGAACAGATCCTGGTCGGCTCGGGCTATTCCTGCCATAAGGCGATGGCCCACATGCAGGCCGGGGAGAATATCCACTGCGTGATGGTGGTGGAGGCCTCCGGCGGCCGCTATCTGGTCGATCCCGGTTATCTGCTCTGGGAGCCGCTTCCCTTGTCATTCGAGGGCCCCCAGGTCTCCTATACGCCGCGAGGTGGGGTGGAGCTTGAGTACGATGCGAATAGTGGCCTCTTCCACGTCTTCACCTCCGATATCGGGGGTCGCAAGTGGCGATATCGCTTCTCCGATCGGGCGGTCTCCGATGGCGAATTCCGGGAGCACTGGATCGCCTCCTTCTCCAAGCCCACGATGCACAACATCCTCCTGAACCAGTTGACGGAAAAAGGACAGCTCTATATCCGGGGTAACCACCTCCGCCTCACCTCCCTTTCCGAGGAGAAGAAGGCGAATATCCGCCAGGATTATCACCGCCAGATCCAGGAGTTCTTTGGCATCGAACCCCGGTGGGTGGAGGAGGCCCTATCGATCGTGAAAAGGCAACGGCTGGAATGGAAACAACGGAAGGGTCTGGGCCTTGGCTGAGCCGAGAGAACCTCAGCCGGTCAAGCTTCTGGTGGGGATCCTCTATGGAGCCCAGGAGGACATGGACTGGGCGAAAGGGCGACTGGAGCAGGAATTTGGCCCCATCGACTTTGTCTCAGTCCCCTCCTCCTTCCAATTTACGGGCTATTACGCAAAGGAGATGGGACCGAACCTTTGGCGGGCGTTTTTCTCCTTCGAGCAGCTCATCGATCCTTCGGCTCTGGCCTCCATCAAGCTCACGACCAATCGGCTGGAGCAGGAGCGAACCGAGGGAGGCAGAAGGCATGTCAACCTGGACCCAGGCTACCTGGATTATTATAAGATCGTTCTCGCCTCGGGCAAGCCCAGCGGCCAGAAGATCTATCTGGGCCAGGGGATCTATGCCGACCCGGCCCTGTACTACGACAGAGGCTGGAAGCCTTACGATTGGGGGTTTCCGGACTTCCGCCAGGGGGAATACAATGAGATCTTCACCACCATCCGGGGGATCTACAAGAGGCAGTGTCGAGAGCCGCGCTTGGCTCCGGAGGTGGAGGGTGCGGGCGGGCTGCATCATTGATAGAAGGGGGAGTCATGAGGTTAAAGGATAAGGTTTCCATCATCACCGGGGCGGGATCGGGCCTGGGGAGGGAGATCGCCCTGCTCTTCGCCCGTGAGGGAAGTTCGGTGGTGGTGGCCGAGCTGAGGGAGGATTCGGGGCGAGCCGTGGTGGAGGAGATTCAAGAGTCAGGTGGATCTGCCCTTTGCGTACCGACCGATGTGAGCCGGGCGGCCGATGCGGAGCGAATGGCCCAGGAGGCCCTGAGGGCCTTTGGCCGAATCGATATCCTGGTCAATAACGCCGGGATCAACCCCTCCCGTGTGCCGGTGGCCGAGACCAGCGTGGAGCACTGGGACCTGACCCTGGCGGTCAACCTCAAGGGCGTATTCCTCTGCTCCAAGGCGGTCCTGCCGGAGATGATGCAGCGGCGCCAGGGGGCCATCCTCCACATTGCCTCGGCTGCCGGCCTGATCGGCTGCTCCTCCCGGGCCGCCTACTCCGCCTCCAAGGGAGGGGTGGTGGGCCTCACCCGGAGCATGGCGGTGGACTATGCCCACTATGGGATTCGGGTCAATTCCCTCTGCCCGGGCTTTGTGGAAACCGAGCTCACCCACGACTATTTTGAGGCGAGGCGGAAAGACGCGGCAGCCTGGCAGCACATCCTCGACCTCCATGCGCTGGAGCGGATCGGCAAGCCCTCGGACGTGGCCTATGCAGCTCTCTTTCTGGTCTCCGATGAGGCCCCCTGGATCACCGGATTGAACCTGCCGGTGGATGGGGGATTCACGAGCGTCAAGCGCATCTAAGCCCAATTCAGAAAGCGAGGAGATTCTTCATGCGATTGCAAGGAAAGGTTTCCATCATCACCGGCGCCGGCTCCGGCTTGGGAAAAGGGATTGCCCTGGTTTTTGCCCGCGAGGGAAGCAAGGTGGTGGTCGCCGAGATCCAGGAGGAGTCCGGACAGGCGGTCTCCCGGCAGATCAAGGCCGAGGGAGGGGAAGCTCTCTTTCTGCGGACCGACATCACCCGGGCCTCCGAGGTGGAGAAGATGGTAGAAGAGACGCTCAAGGCCCACGGTCGAATTGATGTCCTGGTCAATAACGCCGGGATTAACCCCTCTCGCACCCCGGTCCACGAGACCTCAGAGGAGGCCTGGGATCAGACCCTGGCGGTCAACCTCAAGGGAGCCTTCCTCTGCTCCAAATATGTGCTGCCGACGATGATGAAACAGGGAGGGGGCTCCATCATCCATGTTGCCTCGGTGGTGGGGGGCATGGGCTGCTCGGATCGCGCCGCCTACTCCGCTTCCAAGGGCGGGATGATCGCCCTGGCCCGCAACATGGCCGTGGATTATGCCCACTATGGGATCCGGGTCAATTCCCTCTCCCCCGGCTTTGTGGAGACTGATCTGACGCGCATTTATTTTAATAAGATGCGGGAGACCGATCCTAAGAAGTTGGAGCGAATCATCGGCCATCACCCCATGGGCCGGCTAGGAAAGCCGGAGGACGAGGCCTACGCGGCGCTCTTTTTGGCCTCCGACGAGTCCCCCTGGGTTACCGGACTGGACATGGCAGTGGACGGCGGATTCCTCCACTGCAAGACGATATAGGCCTCTGGGATAAGAGTCGTGCAGGATCTTTTAACCGATGGAGGGGCGACAGACAAGGTCCCATCCCATCAGGAGGGTCAGGCAATGGCGATTCGAAGAATTGGAATTATCACCAGCGGCGGGGATTGCGGCGGGCTGAACGCGGTCATCAAGGGGGCGACCCTGGCCGGCTTGAGGTGCGGTTTGCATTCCTATGTCATCCCCAATGGCTATGCCGGGCTCTACAACCTGGTGGAGATGTCCTCCCTGGTCCTACTGACCCAGGAGAGGATCGATTCCTTGAATATTGGGGCCGCTGGCTCTGAAGCAGGCCACTCCCGGGTCAGCGTGCAGAAAATCCCTGACCCTCAAAAGTATCAGCGCATCAAGGCAGGCCTGGAGAAGTTCGAGATCGACGCCCTGATCATCAGCGGGGGAAACGATACCGGATCTGTCATGGTGGATCTGACCGAGCACGGAATCCCCTGCATCCACGCCCCCAAGACCATGGACCTGGACCTCAACCCCTATAGCGTGGGAGGGGACTCGGCGATCAACCGCATCGTCTACTTCGTCAGCGCCCTGAAGACGACCGGCCGAACCCACAATCGGATCATGGTCACCGAGGTCTTCGGGCGGTATTCCGGACATACCGCATTTCGAGGAGGGGTGGCGGCCGATGCGGACTGCATCCTGATCCCCGAGGTCCCGGTTGATCTGGACATCGTCTTCGGCGACATCAAGAGACGCTTTTTTAAACGGGTGCTCGATAGCGACATCAAGGCCGGGACCTATACCATCGTGGTCGCTGAGGGAATCAAGACCGCCTCCGGGGAAGAGTTGGTGGATGAGAGCGCGGGCCCGGATGCCTTCGGGCATAAGCGACTGGCCGGGGCTGGCCGTTATGTGGCCCAGGAGATTACCAAGAGGCTGAAGGCCGATCCGGAGACCAAAGAATTCATGAAGGCCTCCGGGATGTATGTGGAGGACCTCTACGAGATCCCCGAGGTGAGGGATGTCCGCCCCAGCCACCTCGTCCGCTCTGGATTCACCTCGGCCTACGATGTCAATTTCGGCCTGGAGGTGGGGGCTGCCGCGGTCATGCTGGCCCTGAGGGGCGTCTTTGGGGTAACGGTCATCAAGGTGGAGGGGAAGGAGATCTTCTATCAGCCCACCGCCGAGGCGATCGCCCAGCGCTTTGTGGATCTCGATCAGGTGGCCTTCTACGAGAATCTCGGCTTCTGCTTTGGCCGAAACCCCGCACCCCTCCCCTGCGAGCCCAAGCTCTGCGAATCGAGGGGCCGGGTCTGCCGCATCTATTGAGGTACCCTGGCCTCCCCTCGGGACAATCTATGAAAGATCATCCCTCGCTGTCCTCCCCAGGAACCGTCACCCTCATGGGCTCCGGGGAGATGACCGATCCCATGAGCAAAGTCTACCGGACGGTGATCTCCAAGATCTCCGGGCCGGTGCAGGCCATCTTCCTGGATACCCCTGCCGGGTTTCAGCTCAATGCGGATGAGATCTCCTCCCGGGC
>JAZDMQ010000120.1:0-3332 GCA_043800755.1 bacterium
GGCCTTCTTTGCGGAGAAGGAAAAGTGTTTTTCGCCAGCCGTCTCCAGCATACCAGTGTGTTCGACCTCTCTGGTCGGCAGGTGGGCACCCTCCAGGATCTGGTGGTGTTCATTCAGCGGGAATACCCTCCCGTCACCTCCCTCATTGTAAGACTCTCCCACAGTAAAGAACAGAAGAAGGTCCCTTGGTCCCAGGTGCTGAACTTTGAGGAATCGGAGATCTTTCTTTCCTGTCGCCTGGAGCAGGTGGAAGAACACCCCCAGTCCGAGCAAGAGATGTGGCTGATCAAGGAGATCCTGGATAAGCAGATCGTGGATACCGAGGGCCGCAAGGTGATTCGGGTTCAGGATATCCAGTTGGCCCGGGTGAATGGGAATATTCGGGTGATGGCGGTGGACATTAGCACCCACGCCATCTTGAGGCGCCTGGGCCTCGGTTTTCTCTCGCAGCGCCTGGGCTCCAAATTGGCGCCCCATTTCATCGACTGGTCCAATGTGAATCTGGTCTCCAGCAAGGTCTCCAAGGTGAGCCTCAAGGTCTCGCTGGAGAAGCTGGCCATCCTTCACCCTGCGGACATTGCGGATATCATCAACGAGCTGAGCCCGGACCAGAGGGCCGCGGTACTGCAATCCTTGGACCATGAAGTGGCGGCGGATACCATCGAGGAGATGCATCCCACCCAACAGGCCACCGCCCTCTCCGAGATGGAGAGTGAAAAGGCCTCGGATATCCTGGAGGAGATGGCCCCGGACAACGCCGCCGATCTCTTGGCCGACCTGCCGCAGGAGAAGGCCCAGGAGCTTCTGAATCTCATGGAGAAGGAGGAGGCCCATGATCTCCGCCAGCTCCTTGCCTATCCGGAGACCTCAGCCGGCGGCATCATGACCACCGAATACATGGCCATCCCCGCCACCCTCACCGCCCGGGAGGCGATTGAACAGATCCGCAAGGAGGAGCCGGAGGCCGAGACCATCTACTACCTTTATGTGGTGGACGAAGAGGGGCATCTCTTAGGGGTCTTTTCCCTGCGCGACCTGATCGTGGCGGCGCCGGAGGCCAAAGTGACTACCTTTATGATCGGCAATGTGATCAAGGTGGAGGCAATGACCAAACAGGAGGAGGTGGCGCAGCTCATCGCCAAGTACAACCTGCTGGCGATCCCGGTGGTGGACAAGGGGGATCACCTCCAGGGGATCGTCACCGTGGATGATGCCATCGATGTGGTCATCCCCACTGCCTGGAAGAAGCGCTTTCCGCGGATTTACTCTACATAGAATGGTGGCGCACCATGGCCCTTGGGAAGGGGTTCTCCCGCAAGCGATTCCTCGCCTTCCTGGCCCTCCTCGGCCCCGGCATCATCACCGCCAGCGTCGATAACGACGCGGGGGGGATTACCACCTATTCCCTGGCCGGGGCCCATTATGGCTATGCCCTGCTCTGGAGCCTCATCCCTATCACCGTCGCCCTGATCGTCATTCAGGAGATGGCCGCCCGCATGGGCGCCGTGAGCGGAAAGGGTCTGGCCGACCTGATCCGGGAGAATTTCGGGATCAAGATCACCTTCTATCTCATGGTGGCCCTCTTCTTCACCAACCTGGGCAACACCATGGCCGAATTCGCGGGTTGGGCCGCCGCCATGGAGATCTTCGGGGTGAAGCGGTATCTCTCCCTGCCGATCGGGGCCTTCGTCGTCTGGTGGCTGGTGGTGAAGGGGACCTACAAGGCGGTGGAGAAGATATTTCTGGTGGCCAGTGCGATCTACTTGACCTATGTCATTTCTGCCCTGCTCTCCCGGCCCCCTTGGGGAAAGGTGCTGCAGCAGATGGCGATTCCCGAGGTCCGCTGGGACCCGCCTTTCCTGATGCTGCTCATTGCCCTGGTGGGGACCACCATTGCCCCCTGGATGCAATTCTATCTCCAGTCGGCCGTGGTGGAGAAGGGGATCCAACCCAAGGACTATCGGGCGACCTTCTGGGATGTCGTCCTGGGCTCGGTGGTCACCTACGTGGTGGCCCTTTGCATCATTGTCGCCTGCGCCGGCACCCTCTACAAGCACCATATCCAGATCGAGGATGCCAAGGATGCTGCGTTGGCCCTGGCCCCGCTGGCCGGCAAGTACGCCTCGGCCCTCTTTGCCCTCGGGCTGGCCAATGCCTCTCTCTTTTCTGCCTCCATCCTCCCCCTGGCCACCGCCTACTATGTCTGCGAGGGGATGGGCTGGGAGGGGGGGGTCAACAAATCCTTTCGGGAGGCCCCTCAGTTCTTCTGGATCTACACGGTCCTGATCGTCCTGGGGGCGGGAATCATCCTCTTTCCCCAGGTCCCCCTGGTGCCCATCATGTATCTCTCGCAGGTGCTCAACGGCATCCTCCTCCCCTTGGTCCTCCTCTTCATGCTGTCCCTGGTCAACAATCGGGAGATCATGGGTGAGTATGTCAATTCTCGGGGTTACAATGTCATTGCCTGGTCGGTCTCCCTGGTGATGATCCTGCTTACCGTGCTCTTGGCCTTTTCCACCTTTCTCTCATAAAAGGATAAAAAGCATGAAGGAAACGGAAATCAAGGTATTGTCCACCACGGCCACTTTGGGTTACGGCTTCCCGCCAGAATCCTTCCACGCCGGCCTGGAGCGAGGCCCGGATGTGATTGCCGTGGATGCGGGCTCCACCGATCCGGGTCCCCACTATTTGGGGGCAGGGGTCTCGTATGTAGATCGGAAGGCCACCTATCGGGACCTGAGCTTCATGCTGAAGGCGGGGAGGGACCTGAAGATCCCGGTCCTGGTGGGCTCAGCCGGCGGGTCCGGGGCCGAACCCCATCTGCGCTGGACCCTGGAGATTGTCCGGGAGATCGCCCGGGAAGAAGACCTTGCCTTTCGGCTGGCGGTCATCCATGGGGAGATAGATAAAGAAGTGGTTTTCAGGGCGTTTGAAGCGGGGCAAATCTCTCCGCTGCCGCCTACGGGGCCCCTGGCTCGGGAGGAGATCACCGCGAGCACGCACATCGTGGGTCAGATGGGAGTAGAGCCCTTCATCAGGGCCTTGAAGGCCGGGGCAGAGGTGACCGTAGCTGGCAGGTCCTACGATCCGGCCATGTTTGCGGCCCTGCCGATCATGAGAGGGTTCGATCCTGGATTGGCGATGCACATGGGCAAGATCTTGGAATGCGCGGCTATCGCCGCCACCCCAGGGAGCGGTGGGGACTGCATGATGGGCTATCTGCGGGAGGACCATTTCCTGTTGGAGGCGCTCAACCCGAAGCGCCGATGCACCACCACCTCGGTGGGCGCCCACACCCTTTATGAGAAGAGCAATCCCTACCTGTTGCCCGG
>JAZDMQ010000124.1:0-14981 GCA_043800755.1 bacterium
TGATGCCCGGGGATAATGTCAACCTGACCATTGAGCTCATCACCCCGATCGCCATGGAGAAGGAACTTCGCTTTGCCATCCGTGAGGGAGGCCACACCGTGGGAGCTGGGGTCATCAACGAGATATTGGAGTGAGGCGATGAGAGAGATCATTACCCTTGCTTGCACCAATTGCAAGCAGAGGAACTATTCAACTATGAAGAATAGGAAGACTGCTCCCGACCGGATAGAGCTGAAGAAGTTCTGCAAGGTTTGTCGGGCTCATACCCTCCACAAGGAGACCAAGTAAGGCGAAACAACTTACCCCCAGGCCTGTAGCTCCAACGGATAGAGCACCGGACTCCAAATCCGGGTGTTGGGGGTTCAAATCCCTCCAGGCCTGCCATTCATCTCAGCCACCATTGGTAAAGAATCAAGTCCTTACTTTGAGAACAAAGGGATTAGGTTAAACAGGAGATTGGGTTCATGAAGGATTACTTCGAAAAGGTCAAGCGATATCTGCGCGAAGTCTGGAGTGAGTTGAAGAAGGTATCCTGGCCGCAGAGAAAAGAGATCGTTGCATCAACGGTGGTGGTTATCCTCTGTACATTTATTGTGGCCTTTTTCCTGGGAATCGTCGATGTGGCCCTCCAGAAGGTGTTGGGCTATTTGATCAAATGATGACCCATTTGGGTAGGGGTAGGTGATGGCGCAAGGTTGGTATGTGATTCATACCTATTCAGGTTTTGAAAACAAGGTGAAGGCGTCCATTGAGCAGAAGACTGCCGCGCTCGGTCTCGCCGACAAGATTTCCAAGATCTTGATTCCTACTGAGGAGGTCGTAGAGCTCAAGAAGGGAAAGAAGAAGGTCTCGACTCGGAAATTCTTTCCTGGCTATCTCCTGATAAAAATGGAGATGAACGATGACCTGTGGTACCTGGTGAAGAATATCCCAAAGGTCACTGGCTTTGTAGGGCCTGGTACCAAGCCAGTTCCCATTTCCGAGGACGAAGTGGGAGAGATTATCAGACAGGTGGAAACCGGGGGGGAGAAGCCCCGGCACAAGGTGCTCTATGCCCCTGGAGAGAGCGTCCGCATCATCGACGGGCCCTTTACCAATTTTTCTGGGGTTGTTGAGGAAGTAAAGCCGGATAAGGGGCGGCTTAAAGTGATGGTCAGCATTTTCGGGCGTTCCACGCCGGTTGACCTCGATTTTTTGCAGGTGGAAAGGATCTGAGAACCTTTAAGCGAGCCGGGAGAGGAGATTTAATCGTATGGCCAAAAGAGTGGTGGCGGTGGTAAAGCTTCAGGTGCCTGCGGGAAAGGCGAATCCCTCCCCCCCTGTAGGACCTGCCCTGGGGCAACACGGGATCAATATTATGGAGTTTTGTAAGACCTTCAATGCCCAGACCCAACATCAAGAGGGCCTCATTATTCCGGCGGTAATCACCATCTATGCAGACCGATCCTTTACTTTTGTTACCAAAACCCCCCCCGCCGCTATCCTCTTGAAGCAGGCAGCGGGCATTGCCAAGGCCTCAAAGGAGCCGAATCGGGAGAAGGTGGGAAAGGTCAGCGTTTCCCAGGTAAGGGAGATTGCCAAGTCAAAGATGCCCGACCTGAATGCGCTGGATTTGGAAGCAGCAGTGAAGATTATCGAGGGAACCGCCCGCAGCATGGGCATTGAGATCACCCAATAGGGGGCAGGAGATGGCGAAAGGTAAGCGATATTCGAATGCGGCAGCCCAAGTGGACAAGACGGGATTCTTTGATCTGGGGACGGCGATTGAACGGGCGAAGTCCATCGCCTCTGCGAAGTTTGACGAGACATTAGAGATGGCAGTTCGCCTCGGAGTTGACCCCAAGCACGCGGACCAAATGGTAAGAGGAACGGTAGTCCTTCCTCACGGGGTTGGAAAAAAGGTGAAGGTACTGGTCTTCGCCAAGGGGGAGAAGGAAAAGGAGGCGCAGGCGGCAGGGGCGGATTATGTGGGCTGCGAAGACTTAATTGAGAAGGTCCAGCAAGGTTGGCTGGGATTTGATCGGGCCATTGCAACGCCCGATGTGATGGGCCAGGTGGGAAAACTGGGAAAGATCTTAGGCCCGCGGGGACTCATGCCGAATCCCAAAACGGGAAGCGTGACCTTCGAGGTGGGGAAAGCGGTGCAAGAATTCAAGGCGGGAAAGATCGAATTTAGGGTGGAGAAGGCGGGGATTGTCCACGCCCCGGTGGGGAAGATCTCCTTCTCGAAGGATCAACTGGTGGAGAACGCTTCCATTTTATTGGAGGCCCTTTTGAAGGCCAAACCTGCTTCTGCCAAGGGGAAGTACCTAAAGGGTATCTCCATTTCGTCTACCATGGGGCCAGGGATCAAGATCGATCCCAATCTGGCCGTCACCCGGGAAAAAGGGTAAATCCATAAGGAGAGGGGGCAGATTGGTGAGCACTCCCAAGAAGGAATCTGAGGTGAAGCAGTTGGAGGAGAAATTCCGCTCCGCCAAGAGCGCCATATTAACGGACTTCCGGGGCCTTAATGTTGCGGACATGACGGCGCTGCGAAATCTCTTACGGAAGAGCAAGGTTGAATACCGGGTCATCAAGAATAGATTGACCAAAATTGCCATCAAGGATAGCTCTTTTGCTGGCTTGGATTCCCTATTGTCTGGGCCGAATGGCTTGGCTCTCAGCGAGGAGGATCCAGTCGTCTCCAGCAAGCTGCTTTCCCAATTTCTTCGTACTGCGAGCAACTTGGACATCAAAGGTGGGATCATAGAGGGAAGGCTGTACCAGAAGGAACAGATATTGGCGATTGCGGAGTTGCCGCCGAGAGAGATTTTGATTTCTCAAATCCTGAATGCTGTGGCATCACCTTTGAGCGGATTTGTGAGAGTCCTTCGCGGCCCCATTCAGCAAATGATGGGGACGCTGGATGCCATTAAGGCCCAGAAGGAAAAAGGCGCTTAGGCCTCACTTGGGCCTTCTATTTTTCTCATTTCAGATCATCATCACCCTTTGGAGAAGGAGGATGGGCAAGTGACAAGAATGGGCAAAGAGGAGATATTGGAGACCATTGAAAGCATGACGGTGCTGGAGTTGTCTGAGTTGATCAAAGACTTAGAGGCGAAATTTGGAGTCTCGGCAGCAGCAGCTCCCATGGTTGCAATGGCAGGGCTTTTGGCATCTGCGGCCCCCAGCACACCGCAAGAAGAGAAAACCGAGTTTAATGTAATCCTGGCCGGGGTGGGAGACAAGAAGATCCAGGTGATCAAGGAAGTGCGCGCCATTACTGGATTGGGCCTGAAGGAGGCGAAGGACTTGGTGGAGGGTGCTCCTAAGCCGGTAAAATCAGGTGTTTCCAAGGCAGAGGCTGATGAGTTGAAGTCGAAGTTGGAGGCGGTCGGCGCCACCGTTGAGATCCAATAAGTGAAGGGGAAACCGAACTTAAAGACAGGGAATTAGAATGTTTCGTCAACCGCCGTATTGGGTAGTATAAGAGGTAACGCCAATGTCCTTTGTGGGAGATGAATTTCCTCTCGCTCGTGAAAGCTTTGCCAAGCTTCCCGAGATCGTCTCCATCCCAAGTCTGATTGAAATCCAGCAGAGATCCTTTGAACAATTCCTGCAAAAGGCTGTCCCCCCGGAGAAGAGGGAGGAATCGGGCTTGCAGGAGGTTTTCGCTACCGTCTTCCCCATTTCAGATTACGAGGGATCTGCTTCCCTGGAGTTCGTTCGCTACCGATTTGGGAAGCCGAAGTATTCCCCGGAAGAATGCCGGGCCAAGGGAATGACCTGCTCGGTTCCCTTGAAGGTCACCCTTCGGCTGGTGGTGTGGGACAAAAACCTTGAGTCGGAGCCGAAGACCGTTCGGGACATCAAGGAGCAGGAGGTCTACCTGGGTGAGATGCCCTTGATGACAGATCAAGGGACCTTCATTATCAATGGCACCGAACGGGTCGTAGTAAGTCAGCTTCATCGCTCCCCAGGCGCCTTTTTTGAGCACGATAGAACGCGCAGTCACTCCAGCGGTAAGACCTTGTACTCAGCCCGCCTCATTCCCTATCGAGGATCTTGGCTAGAGTTCGAATTCGACTCCAATGATGTCCTCTATGTGCGTATCGATCGGCGCAGGAAGTTCCTGTGCAGCATCCTACTGAGGGCCTTGGGATATTCCAACAATGATGAGATTCTCAAGCTCTTTTATGAGCAAGACAAGCTGATCATCCGTAAGCAAAAGATCTATTTGGACCTGAGCTCAGCCTCCGCCATCAATTATCGGGTTGCCCAGGATGTAACCGATAAGGCGAAAAAGGAGGTCATTCTTTCAGCGGGAAAGAAGCTGGCCAAGGGTACCATCAAGAAGATGCAAGACGCAGGAATCGACAAGGTTCTTGTCTCCCGGGAGGATGTTTTGGGTCATATCCTGGCCAGCGATTGCGTCGATGCCAAAACCGGAGAGATTCTTTTGGAGACGGCCAAAAAGATAACCCCTGAGGCCATGGCGATGATCATGGAGCGGGAGACCCATCCCTTTTCCTTGCTCGCGGGGCAGGAGACTTGGGACGTCTTCGATATCCGCGAGACCCTGTTACGGGACAATACGCGTTCTCCGGAAGAGGCCTCGGTCGAAATTTACCGACGGATTCGCCCGGGAGATCCCCCTACCGTCCAGAGTGCCTCGCTGCTTTTGGACTCGATGTTTTTCAACCCCAAGAGGTACGACCTGTCCCGGGTGGGGCGGTATAAGCTGAACTCCAAACTGGGAATGGAAGAATCCCTGAAGGCTCGGGTGTTGCGCCGTGAGGATATCGTGGAAGTGATACGCTATCTCGTCCTGCTCAAGCACGGGCATGGGGCGGTGGACGATATTGATCATTTGGGAAATCGGCGAGTGCGCTCGGTAGGAGAGCTCTTGGAGGAGCAGTTCCGGATCGGATTGGGCCGCATGGAGCGTGCGGTGAAGGAGCGCATGAGCACTCAAGAAGTGGAAACGCTGATGCCTCACGATCTGATCAATCCCAAGCCCGTGAGTGCAACCATTAAGGAATTCTTTGGAAGCTCGCAGCTCTCACAGTTCATGGACCAGACCAACCCTCTCGCGGAGTTGACCCATAAGCGAAGGCTGAGTGCGTTGGGTCCAGGAGGTCTGAGTCGGGAAAGGGCCGGTTTTGAAGTGCGGGACGTGCATCCCACCCACTATGGAAGGATGTGTCCCATTGAGACCCCGGAAGGTCCCAATGTGGGGCTCATTGCCTCGCTCTCCACCTACGCCCGGGTCAACGACCTGGGATTCATAGAGACCCCATACCGGAAGGTGATCAATGGAAGGGTGACCGACCAGATCGAGTATCTGACCGCAGATAAGGAAGAGCGGTTCGTCATCGCCCAAGCCAATATCCATTTGGACAAGAATGGAAGGTTCCTGACCGAGATGGTCTCCGCCCGTTCGGGGGGGAACTTCCGATTGGTTTCTTCCAAGGAAGTCCAATATATGGATGTTTCCCCCAAGCAACTGGTGGGAATATCCACATCCCTCATTCCTTTCCTGGAACACGATGATGCGAACCGGGCCCTGATGGGAGCCAACATGCAGCGGCAGGCCGTCCCCTTGTTGAGGCCGGTCTCGCCTTTGGTGGGCACAGGGATGGAGCATGTGGCGGCTCGTGACTCAGGGGCAGTGGTGGTTGCCAAGAGGGACGGGGTGGTGGAAAGCGTGTGCGCTGACCGGATCATTATCCGCGCCGGGGTTGATGAAGAGGAGCCCGGGGATGGAGCGGGGATCGACATCTATAATCTCCTCAAGTTTCAGCGCTCCAATCAAAACACCTGTATCAACCAGAAACCGATTGTCCGCAGGGGAGACCGGGTAAAGAAAGGGCAGATCATCGCCGATGGACCTGCCTGTCACAACGGAGAGTTAGCTTTGGGGCAGAATGTCTTGGTCGCTTTCATGTCCTGGGGGGGATACAATTTCGAGGATGCGATCCTCATCAGCGAGAAGGTGGTCAAGGACGATCGCTTTAGCTCTATCCACATCGAGGAGTTTGAGATCGAGGCCCGGGATACCAAGTTAGGCAAGGAGGAGATCACGCGAGACATCCCCAACGTGGGCGAGGAAGCCCTCAAGGACCTCGACGAGAGTGGAATCATTCGCATTGGGGCCGAGGTCAAGCCTGGGGACATCCTCGTAGGGAAAGTGACCCCCAAGGGAGAAACCCTGCTTACCGCGGAGGAGCGCTTGCTGCGGGCTATCTTTGGAGAGAAGGCGGAGGATGTCCGGGATGCCTCCCTGACCATTCCTCCGGGCATCAATGGTACCGTGGTGGATGTGAAGGTCTTCTCGCGCAGAGGGATAGAGAAAGATGAACGGGCCCGAGCCATTGAAGAGGAAGAGATCCTCCGTTGGCGCAGGGATTTGAATGATGAAATCACGATCCTGCACGACGAACGGGACGCGAAGATCAGGGCCCAACTCCTCGGCAAGAGCCCCAAGCGGTCCATCAAATTGAATTCGGGGAAAGGGACAATCCCCGGTAAAAAGGCGTTGACCAGGGAACCCTTGAACTCCCTCGCTTATCAAGACTTGATGGAGTTGAGCCTGGCCTTGAGCGGGGAAGTTCAGGAAAAGATCAGAGCCTTTAGTGAGGCGGCGGAGCATCAGGCGGAGATTTTGAAGGAGTCCTTTGAAGAGAAGGTTGCTCGCCTGCGCAAAGGAGATGAGCTTTCCCCCGGGGTCTTCAAGATGGTGAAGGTCTTCGTCGCCATGAAACGAGAGCTCTCGGTTGGGGATAAGATCGCGGGGCGACATGGAAACAAAGGGGTGATCGCCAAGATCCAACCGGAAGAGGATATGCCCTATTTGCCGGATGGCACCCCGATTGAGGTGATCCTGAATCCCCTGGGAGTTCCCTCTCGGATGAATGTGGGACAGATTCTGGAGGCACACCTGGGATGGGCGGCAGCGACCCTCGGAAAGAGGGTGGCGAGCCCGGTCTTTGATGGGGCAAAGGAACAGGAGATCAAGGCATGGCTAAAAAAGGCCGGCCTTCCCTCGAACGGGAAGACCCTCTTGTATGACGGGAGGACCGGAAGACCCTTCCACCAGGAGGTGACCGTCGGCTACATCAGTCTCATGAAGCTGGCCCATTTGGTTGACGACAAGATCCACGCCCGCTCGATAGGTCCTTATTCTCTGGTCACCCAACAACCCCTGGGGGGCAAAGCTCAATTCGGTGGACAGAGGTTTGGGGAGATGGAGGTCTGGGCGTTGGAGGCTTACGGGGCCGCGTATTGCCTCCAGGAGATGCTCACCGTAAAGTCGGATGACATTGCCGGTCGAACCAAGATGTATGAATCCATCGTGAAGGGTGAAGGAAACCTGGAGCCGGGCACCCCCGAGTCATTTAATGTTCTGCTGAAAGAACTGCAGAGCTTAGCCTTGGATGTGGAGCTGCAGAAGGAATAGGAAGCAAAGGCCAAGTTCCATAAGGAGGTAGGAACCTTGGATAGATTTTTCGGTTTCTTCGATGAAAAGCCGATTGACCCCACAGGTTTTCGGGCGTTTCGGATCGGAATAGCCTCTCCCGAAAAGATTCGTTCCTGGTCCTCGGGGGAGGTCAAGAAGCCAGAGACCATTAATTACCGAACCTTTAAACCGGAGAGGGATGGCCTTTTCTGCGCGAAGATCTTCGGCCCCACCAAGGATTGGGAATGTAACTGCGGAAAATACAAGGGGATGAAACACCGGGGGGTGGTCTGTGACAAGTGTGGGGTGGAGATTACTCGATCCAAGACCAGAAGGCAGCGCCTCGGCCACATCGAACTCGCCTCTCCGGTATCCCATGTCTGGTTCTTCAAGGCGTTGCCCAGTCGCATTGGCTATCTGTTGGATATGTCTCTGCGCGATCTGGAGAAGATCCTTTACTTCGAGGAATATGTGGTTATCGACCCGGGCAACACTCCGCTGAAGAAGAAAGAGCTTCTCAGCGAGGACCGCTATCGCAAGATACGGGAGGAGTTCGGGGATGGCTTCGTGGCTGAAATGGGGGCGGAGGCGATTCGTTCCCTCCTCCAGGAGGTGAATCTGGATGTCCTCTCCGTGGAGTTGCGGGCCCAGATAGAGAAGGAAACCTCCCAGCAAACGAAGAAGAAAATCACCAAGCGGTTGCGGATTGTGGAGGCGTTTCAGGGCTCGGGCAATAGGCCAGAATGGATGGTTCTGGAGGTGTTGCCGGTCTTGCCCCCCGAACTGCGCCCCTTGGTGCCGCTGGATGGAGGACGGTTTGCCACCTCGGACCTCAATGATCTGTATCGGCGGGTAATCAATCGCAATAACCGTTTGAAGAGGCTTCAGGAATTGCGGGCCCCCGAAGTGATCATCCGGAATGAAAAGCGCATGTTGCAGGAGGCAGTCGATGCCCTTTTCGATAATGGCCGGAGAGGAAGGGCGCTCAAGGGGCAAAACAATCGGCCCCTCAAGTCCTTGAGCGACATGCTGAAAGGGAAACAGGGCCGTTTTCGCCAGAACCTGTTGGGGAAGAGGGTGGACTATTCGGGGCGTTCGGTAGTTGTGGTCGGCCCGGAGCTTCGATTGCACCAATGTGGCCTGCCCAAGAAGATGGCCCTGGAGCTCTTCAAGCCCTTCATTTTCAACCGCTTGCTGAAGAGCAGCGAGCAGGCCGCCACGATCAAGAGTGCCAAGAAGATGGTGGAGAGGGGTCGGCCAGAGGTGTGGGATGCTCTGGAAGAAGTGATCAAAGAGCATCCGGTCCTGCTGAATAGGGCCCCGACCCTCCATCGTTTGGGCATCCAGGCATTCGAGCCGGTGTTGGTAGAGGGGGAAGCGATCCGAATCCATCCCCTGGTTTGTGCGGCCTTCAACGCCGACTTCGATGGGGACCAGATGGCCGTTCATGTGCCCCTATCTCCTGAGGCCCAATTGGAGGCCTCTCTCTTGATGCTCTCCCCGAACAACATCCTGTCTCCTGCCAATGGAATGCCCCTCGCTACCCCGAGTCAGGACATCGTCCTGGGATGTTACTATCTTACCAAGTTTCGGCTGGGGGAGAAGGGAGAAGGAAAGGTTTTCTCGGATATCGATGAGGTTCGAGCGGCCTATGACTCGGAGGAGATTGGCCTATTGGCCAAGGTCAAGGTCCGCATGGGCGGTGGGTTGGTGGAGACCACGGTGGGTAGGGTCATCTTCAATGAGCATTTACCCCCTGCCTTGGGCTTCATCAACCAGGAGATGAACAAGCGAGAGTTAAACCGGCTGGTCGCCCAGTGCTACTATCTGCTGGGAAAGTCGGAAACGGTGAAGTTGCTGGATGCCTTGAAGGATCTTGGATTCCGTTACGCGACCTTGTCTGGGTTGTCCATTGGCATCGATGACATGCATATTCCTTCCAACAAGGGTGAGCTCATCGGAGAGGCGGAGGCCGAGGTCAAGAAGATCGAGAGGGAATATCAGGACGGGCTTATTACTAAGGGCGAGCGGTACAACAAGATCATCGATATCTGGACCCATGTGACCGATCGGGTCTCCGATGAAATGTTCAGAGAACTGGAGGGCCAAAAGGACGGGGAGTTCAACCCGATCTTCATGATGGCCGATTCGGGATCCCGGGGCAGCCGTCAACAGATCCGGCAATTGGCGGGAATGAGAGGTTTGATGGCCAAGCCCTCGGGGGAGATTATTGAGACCCCGATCACGACCAACTTCCGGGAAGGGCTCTCGGTATTAGAGTACTTTATCTCCACCCATGGAGCGAGAAAGGGCCTGGCCGATACCGCCCTGAAGACGGCGGATTCAGGCTATCTCACCCGCAGGCTAGTGGATGTGGCCCAAGATATGATCGTATGTGAGAGAGACTGCAAGACCCTGAACGGAATTTATGTGGGTCCGTTGGTCGAAGGAGGGGAGATCATCGAGCCCCTACGGGATCGTGTCCTCGGTCGAGTTGCCTTGGAAGATATCCGGGATCCCTTCACCGGAGAGATTATCGTGGAGGCGAACCAGGAGATCATAGAACCCTTGGCGGGCAAGATCGAGAACGCGGGAGTGGACCGGGTCAGAATCCGCTCGGCCCTCACCTGTGAGGTAGAGAGGGGTGTTTGCGTCCTTTGTTATGGAAGAAACCTGGCAACCGGCAGAATGGTGGAGATCGGAGAGGCGGTGGGGGTAATCGCAGCCCAGTCCATCGGAGAACCTGGGACCCAGCTGACCATGCGGACCTTCCATATCGGGGGTATTGCCAGCCGGGTGGTGGAGCAGACCGTTCTGGAAAGCAAGTTTTCGGGGACCGTCAAATATCAGGACTTGCGCACAGTGAAAACCGCGGCGGGCGACTTGGTGGTCATGAACCGCAACGGCTCGATCCTCATCATGGACGAACAGGGAAGGAAGAAGGAGCAATACCAGGCCGTCTACGGGGCGAGGATCAAGGTGGAAGAGGGAAGTTCGGTCTCGGCTGGCGACGTGTTGATGGAATGGGATCCCTTCACCATGGCCATTCTGGCGGAAAACAGCGGCCGGGTGGTATTACGGGATGTCATTGAAGGGGTGACCATGAGGGAAGAGGTGGATGAGGTAACCGGCCTCAGACAGAAGGTTATCATGGAACACCAGAGAGAGGAGCTCCAATCCCGGATCTCGGTGAAGGACGAATCGAATCGCACCATTTTCAAATGCCTGCTGCCTGCCGGCGCCCATCTCATGGTGTCTGATGGGCAAATGGTCTCCGGAGGCGAAGCGATCGCCAAGATGCCACGGGAGACCACCAAGACCAAGGATATCACCGGAGGCCTTCCCCGGGTAGCGGAGCTCTTTGAGGCACGGCATCCCAAGGAGGCAGCGGTCATCTGTGAGATCGATGGAAGGGTGGAGCTTCCCCCGGGATACGTCAAGGGAATGAGGAAGGTGATCATTCGCAATGAGAACGGGTCCCTCAAGGAATATCTGATCCCCCGGGGCAAGCATCTCAACGTCCTGGAGGGAGATGAGGTAAGGGCAGGAGAGCCCCTGATGGATGGTCCTATCAACCCCCACGATATCCTGGATGTATTGGGAGAACAGGAGCTGCAGAGCTACCTGGTGAATGAGATCCAGCAGGTTTATCGCCTGCAAGGGGTGCAGATTAATGACAAACACATCGAGGTCATCGTCCGGCAGATGCTCAAACGAGTGAGGATCGAGAGCGTGGGGGATACCACATTTGTCTTGGGGGAGAACGTGAACAGGTTCGAGTTCCAAAGGGAAAATCAGAGGGTACAAGTCCAGGGTGGCACCCCCGCGACCGCCAAGCCCCTGCTCTTGGGGATTACCAAGGCTTCCCTCTCTACCGACAGTTTCATCTCCGCGGCCTCGTTCCAGGAGACGACCAAGGTCCTCACGGAGGCGAGCATCAATGGGGCGGTCGATTATCTGAGAGGCCTGAAAGAGAATGTGATCATGGGGAGGCTGATCCCTGCCGGCACAGGAGTGAAAGGATATCGTGATACCCGAATCCTGGTATCGGAGGCCCCGAAGGTGCTGGAGGTGAAGGAGGCGGAGGCAGAGCCGGTGAGGGAGGAGGAGCCGGAGGTCTTGGAAGAGGTAGAGGCGCGGATCTAAAAAATCGGGGTAGAGGGCCAAAAAGGTCTTGACAATTTTGGAACAATTGGTATTATGCAAAGGCTTTGAGACGGCCAGAGAAGAAGGAGTAAAGTAATTGCCCACGATCAATCAACTAATCAATAAGGGTAGATCCAGGATTAAGAAGAAGGTGACCACCCCTGCCTTACAACAGGCACCGCAAAAGAGAGGGGTGTGTGTTAGGGTATACACGACTACCCCCAAGAAGCCAAATTCTGCGCTGCGCAAGGTGGCCAGGGTGCGGTTGACCAACGGAATTGAGGTCACCGCCTATATTCCAGGTATTGGTCACAACCTCCAAGAGCACTCCATCGTGCTGATTCGGGGCGGCAGGGTGAAGGATCTACCCGGAGTTCGATACCATATCATACGGGGAACCCTGGATACTGCGGGAGTGAAAGATCGAGGGCAGGGGCGCTCCAAGTATGGGGCGAAGAGGCCGAAGAGTAGTTAGCGAATGATTCGGCACTCATGTGTCTGCTTTAATTCGGGCTGAGTGCCGATTATTTTTTCCTTTTTTCCAAGAGGAGAAAAGCCAGTGCCCAGAAGAGCAGTTCCGACGAAAAGGGAAACCCAGCCAGACTCCGTTTACAATAACAAGTTGGTGGGCAAGTTCATAAGCGCCATGATGACACAGGGTAAGAAATCCCTCGTCGAGTCCATCTTCTATAAGGCGACGAAGATCATTGAGGAGAAGACCGGCTCCGATGGCTTGAAGTTGTTTAAACAGGCGATGGATAACGTAAAGCCCGTCTTAGAGGTCAAGTCCCGTCGGGTGGGAGGCGCCACCTACCAGGTGCCGGTCGAGGTGAGGGCGGACCGGAAGCTCGCCCTAGCCATGCGGTGGATTGTGGGGTATGCCCGGAAGCGACCAGAAAAAACCATGCAAGAGAAGTTGGCTGCCGAGATCATGGACGCTGCCAACAACCGGGGCACGTCGGTGAAAAAGAGGGAAGACACCCACAAGATGGCGGAGGCCAATAAGGCTTTTGCCCACTATCGGTGGTAGAGAGAGGAATCGGATTCGATGGGTCCAGAGAAGGCTCTACCCTTGAAAGCTATCAGAAATATTGGGATCATGGCCCATATCGACGCCGGGAAGACGACAACCACCGAGCGTATCC
The DNA here is from genome assembly GCA_043800755.1 of bacterium. Classification (GTDB taxonomy): domain Bacteria; phylum Methylomirabilota; class Methylomirabilia; order CAVQYV01; family CAVQYV01; genus JAZDMQ01. The sequence goes on from JAZDMQ010000124.1 coordinate 12,733, forward strand.
TCTATTACACTGGAAAGACCTATAAGATTGGTGAGGTGGACGATGGGGCGGCGGAGATGGATTGGATGGAGCAGGAGAAGGAGAGGGGAATCACGATTACCTCAGCCGCTACTACTTGCTTTTGGCGGAATCATCAGATTAACATCTTGGATACCCCGGGCCATGTAGACTTCACCGTGGAGGTGGAAAGGGCCCTGCGGGTGTTGGATGGGGCAGTGGCGATTTTCTGCGCGGTAGGAGGAGTGGAGCCCCAATCGGAAACGGTGTGGAAACAGGCCGACAAATATTTGATCCCTCGCATTACCTATGTGAATAAAATGGACCGGACCGGGGCGGATTTTCATCGGGCAGTGGCGATGATCGGAGAGAGGCTGGGCTCCAACCCGTTGGTTCTGCAGTTGCCTTTGGGCAGAGAAGAGGATTTCGCAGGGGTGATCGACCTGGTGAGAATGAAGGCGGTCTGCTGGGACGATGAATCCTTGGGGGCCGCTTACCACGAGAGAGAGATTCCAGAGACCGTGCGCGAGGAGGCTCACGCTTACCGGGAAAGGCTCATTGAAGCTTTGGCCGAGGACGATGAGAAACTGACGCAGAAGTACCTGGAGGGAAAGGACCTGACCAGCCGCGAGATACGAGGGGCCATCCGCAAGGCAACCCTCTCTTTGAAAAAGGTGCCAGTGCTATGCGGGGCTTCTTTCAAGAATAAGGGAGTCCAGCCACTTCTAGACGCCGTCGTGGATTATCTCCCCTCCCCCTCGGATCTTCCCCCGATCATGGGAGTGAGCCTTTTGACCTCACAGGAAGAAGAGAGGCGTCCCCGAGAGGACGACCCATTTTGTGCCTTGGTTTTCAAGATCATGTCCGATCCGTATGTGGGTCAGTTGGCCTTTTTCCGAGTCTACTCCGGATATCTGGCCTCGGGTTCTTATGTGTATAATTCCAGCCGGGATAGCCGAGAGAGGGTGGGAAGACTGCTCCGCATGCATGCCAACAAACGGGAGGCGATCAAGGGCGTGGGTGCGGGAGATATCGCGGCCGCGGTAGGACTGAAAGGGAGTCGCACCGGGGATACGCTCTCGGACGAGTCCCATCCGATTATTTTGAGTCCCATTGAGTTTCCACAACCGGTGATCTCAGTGGCCATTGAGCCAAAAGCCAAGGAGGGACAGGAAAAGCTTTCCCGATCCCTTGGCCTTCTCGCGAATGAGGATCCGACCTTCAAGGCCTATCTTGATGAAGAAACCGGGCAGACGATCATCTGGGGGATGGGGGAGCTGCACCTGGAGATCATTGTGGACCGGTTGCTGCGGGAATTTAATGTGCAGGCTAATGTGGGGAAACCGCAAGTCGTCTTCCGGGAGGCCATCACCGCCGGGGCCGAGGCAGAGGGGCGATTCATCCGGCAGACCGGGGGAAGAGGGCAATATGGCCATGTGCGGCTTCGGGTGGAGCCACTGAAATCCGGAGAGGGGTGCCAATTCGTCAATGCGGTGGTGGGAGGATCCGTCCCGCGCGAATATGTCGGGGCGGTGGAGAAGGGCGTCAAGGAGGCCATGGGGGCCGGCGTCCTCGCCGGATATCAGGTGGTGGATGTGAAGGCGACCCTTTTCGATGGTTCCTATCATGAGGTGGATTCCTCGGACATGGCCTTTAAGATCGCGGGCTCGCTGGCGATGAAGGCGGCAATGAAGAAGGGAAATCCGGTCCTTCTGGAGCCGATCATGAAGGTGACCGTCGTCCTTCCAGATGAGTTCATGGGAGAGGTGATAGGGGATTTGAACGCACGCAGGGGTCGGGTGATGAATGTGGAGGCCAAGTTGGCAGCTCAGGTGATAGATGCCGAGGTGCCCCTGGTGGAGATGTTTGGGTATGCCACGGCCCTTCGTTCGGTTACCCAAGGTCGAGCCACCTATACCATGCAGTTTTCCCGTTATGAGCGGACCCCGCAAAGCATTTCTGAAGAGATCATTGCCCGCGTCGGAGGACATCCGGTTCGGGCTCGTTGAGATCCATCGATCAGATCGGCAATCATTGAGAGGGAAAAGGGGCGGTTCTTTGCTGGACGAGGGGGAAAGGTCCTCTCTCTTATAGAATGAAGGAGGCTTTTCATGGCCAAACTCAAATTTGAACGCACCAAAGAGCACATGAACGTCGGCACCATTGGCCACATCGACCATGGCAAGACGACCCTGACGGCCGCCATCACCAAGTGCCTGCATAATGTGAATCCCAATGTCCAATTTCGCCCC
>JAZDMQ010000139.1:0-21328 GCA_043800755.1 bacterium
AGCTGGTTTCACCGCTTGTACCACAAGGAAGGGAGTTTCATGAAAGTGATTCTGCAACCTTAAGGAGAGGACATGAGCCAGTCATTGTTCGACCTCACGGGGAAAGTGGCAGTGGTTACGGGGGCCAGCCGGGGGCTGGGCCAGCACTTCGCCCGCGCCCTGGCTCGAGCCGGAGCGGATTTGGTGATCACCAGCCGGAAGCTCGATTCCCTCCAGGGGTTCAAGAAGGAGATTGACAGTCTGGGACGCAAGGCGCTCCCCCTTGAGCTGGAGGTCCGCGACTATGACAGCATCCAGCGCATGGTCGAGGCTGCCCATCAATACTACGGCAAAATCGACATCCTGGTGAACAACGCGGGCTGCAATGTCCGCAAACCGGCTGTGGATGTGACCTGGGATGACTGGAATCTGGTAGTGGACACCAATCTCCGCGGGAGTTTCTTCGTCGCTCAGGCAGTGGCCAAGAGGATGATCCCGCGCCGTTATGGGCGCATCATCAACATCGGCTCAGTAACCACCGTCTTCGGCTATGCGAACATCACCCCCTATTGCGCCAGCCGCGGAGGCGTCAAGCAGATGACCATGAGCTTGGCGGATGACTGGGGTCCTTACGGCATCACCGTTAACTGTCTGGCTCCTGGATGGTTCAAGACCGAGCAGACCAAGGTGCTCTATGAGAACAAAGAATGGGTGGAGTACATTATTGACCGAATCCCCTTGAAACGCCCTGGGCAGCCCAATGACCTGGACGGAGCCATCGTTTTCCTGGCATCGGATGCCAGTGCTTATATGACCGGCCATACCCTGCTCGTGGATGGCGGGATTTCTACCGGGTCAACGAAGGCCAGTGTCACCTCGAAAAGAGGGCAGGCGTAGGAGGTGGCGCGAAATGCGCTCGCTGGGCATTTCAAGAACCTGGCGAGGCCTGGAATATAGCCCTTGCAGCCGGCCTCTGTCCAGGAGGCATCCAGCCTGTCCTAGAAGGAACGAGGGGCGAGTCGGAAGGTCAGGCACGTCCGGAAAAAGGATAAAACTCCGTCCTGACGAGAGGTGGTTCAGGGTCTGTTGAGGCGAATGGGGACATTCCTGGCATAAAGAGTAACGTGAGACCGCCTGACACAACATTCGAAGCAGAGCAGGTGCAAGTGGAGATTTTCAGAAGCATGGGTCCCGAGAAACGCTTGCAGGCTGCCATTGCGTTTTCCCCAACCTGTCGAAAGCCTTTGGTGGAAGGGGTACGCCGGCAGCATCCGAAATACGATGAGAGGCAGATCGTGCTGGCAGTGGCTCGGCTGATGCTGCGCGAAAAGCTGTTCTTCGCAGCCTACCCCGAGGGACGGGATATCCTGCCATGATTCCCGAAGAGGCGTCGTAGCTTGCAGTTTCACGACTGGACGAATGCGGGATATCCTATATGATCACCGGCTCCTTTGCCAGTAATTTGTATGGCGTGCCTCGCGCCACCCAGGACGCCGATGTGGTGATAGAGGCAGATCAAGGATCTCTGGACAGATTCCTCCAATCTTGAAGGATCTCCTCCGCACAACCCACCTCCCCGCATACTCCTGGTAAGCGCCGTCAGCCCAATACCATCCCAGGCCTGAGCCACGTGATTGGGCGGCGAGAACCTATTCTCTACTGAGGGAATAGTCTGACGGATGCGATGTCCTGGCTCCGGGGAGGTTCTGTTAAGGAAGGAGCTCTGGAGGAAGAATCCCCTTCCCTGGGGATTGGACCTGTGCCATCCTCATTTTCTTCTTTGTTTTTAAGGGAGTTAGATATAAAATGCCAATCGGCATGAGAACTGAGTCCTCACCCATGACGGAATTCGAGAGAAGGGTGCTCCTGATCGGGGGGATTCTGCTCTCGGCCTTTTTCCTCTCCAAGATCCTTTTCATCATCAAGCCTTTTGTCCTTGCCTTCCTCATTGGTCTGGCCTTCCACCCGGCCCTCTCCTGGCTGGAAAGAAGGGGGATCAGGCGATGGATCTCCCTGATCCTGGGGGTCGTTCTTTTCCTCGTCCTCCTCGCCCTTGCCGGCTACTTCTTCGTCCCCCTCTTCATCAACCAGGTGACGGATCTTTCCTCCGATCTCCCCCGCCTGTGGGAACAAGTGGGAAAACGGTGGAATGCCCTCCACCAGTTGTTTCCCCGGCTGATCCCCCAGTTTCGGGAAAAGGACCTAGTCCAGGAGTTTTACCGGAATGTGGGCAGGGTCTTCCCCCTGGCCCGCCAATTCGCCTCTGGCCTATTCTCGTTGGCAGCCACCAGCCTCCTCGTCTTCTTTATCCTCATCTTCGGCCTCTATAATCCCGCCCATCTCAAGGATTGCCTGGTGGAGTCTATTCCGCCTCGCCACCGCGAGAAGGCGGCGCGGATCGGAAGACGGATGTTAGGCCAACTGAAATCCTGGGTCCAGGGGCTCTTATTGGCCATGCTCTTCGTGGGCCTTCTCTCCTATGTGGGCCTGCTGATCCTCAAGGTGAAGTACGCCTTTGTCTTTGCGATCCTCTCCGGCTTCCTGGAGATCGTCCCGTATTTTGGGCCCATCCTTTCAGCCCTCATCCCGGCGGCCCTCACCGCCATGGATGACCCGATGCGGGGGGCCTATGTCCTCCTGCTCTTCTTTATCATCCAGCAGGTGGAAAACCATATCCTGATCCCTCTTATCATGTCCCGCCAGCTTACCCTCCATCCTCTGGGCATCATGTTTTTCTTTTTGGTCATGACTTATTATTTGGGCCTCTTTGGCACCTTTGTGGCGGTGCCCATCTATGCCTGCGTGGCCATACTCTATGACGAGCTTTACTTGCAGGGCATGGAACCCGGGAAGGCCCCTATAAAAAACCCTTGACAAGGGGAAACACCTCGGGTATAAAAGTGATGCTTCAACTGAAGGTAGCCAATAAGCCCCTCGCTTAAGTAGTTGATGTTCTGATCTTCAACAGAGAGCAGATCCTGCCATCTATCTTCCTTGTCTTATTCAGCATGGATCTTCAAAGCTGTGTCCTCAGCTTGGCATCGTTGAGACGTGAACTCTCTTCTTTCCCATTGCAGGATGTCCATCAGCGATCTGAAAATGCACAGCGAGCGCATCTGATAATGAAAGAGGTTCCTTGCAGTTGAAGATTCCTCGCCGCTGCCAGGCAGGAGCTTTATTCGAGGGGTGGCCTTCCATCGATCTCTCTCCCATTCGGTCTCCAATATCCCATAGCGAGGTAAGGTAATGAATATCGCAGAGCTTAAGGAGAAGAGTATCTCCGAACTAACTACTATTGCCCGAGAATTCAGCGTTTCAGGGGTCAGCTCCCTGAGAAAGCAGGAGCTCATCTTCAAGATCCTGGAAGCGCAGACGGAGAAGAACGGCCTCATCTTTGCTGCGGGGGTTCTGGAGATCCTCCCGGATGGATTTGGTTTCCTGCGGGCCCCGGATTACAATTATCTCCCGGGGCCAGACGACATCTATGTCTCCCCCTCCCAGATAAGGCGCTTTGATCTGCACACCGGAGACACCATCTCCGGCCAGGTGAGGCCACCCAAAGACGGGGAGCGCTATTTCGCCCTTCTCAAGGTGGAGGCGGTCAACTTCGAGAGTCCAGAAACGGCGCGAGAAAAGATCCTCTTCGATAACTTGACCCCCCTCTTTCCCAACCAGCGATTGAAATTGGAGACCACCTCGGATGAGATGTGCATGAGGGTGATGGATCTGATTACCCCGATTGGGAAGGGGCAAAGGGGTCTTATCGTCGCTCCTCCCCGCACCGGCAAGACGATTCTTTTGCAGAGGATCGCGAATAGCATTACCACCAATCATCCGGAGGTGATCCTTATTGTCCTCCTCATTGACGAACGACCCGAGGAAGTGACCGATATGCAGCGATCGGTGAAGGGAGAGGTGGTCAGCTCCACCTTTGACGAGCCGGCCACCCGCCATGTGCAGGTGGCCGATATGGTGCTGGAGAAGGCCAAGCGGCTGGTGGAGCACAAGCGGGATGTGGCCATCCTTTTGGACTCCATCACCCGTCTGGCCCGGGCGCACAATACGGTCATCCCTTCCAGCGGCAAGGTCCTCTCCGGGGGCATCGATTCCAACGCCCTGCAGAGGCCGAAGCGGTTCTTTGGGGCGGCCCGCAATATCGAGGAGGGAGGGAGCCTGACCATCATTGCCACTGCCTTGGTCGATACCGGATCGCGGATGGACGATGTGATCTTTGAGGAATTTAAAGGGACGGGCAACATGGAGCTGCATCTGGACCGGAAGCTGGTGGACAAGAGGGTCTTCCCCGCCGTCGACATCAATCGTTCCGGGACCCGGAAGGAAGAGCTCCTCTACAAGCCAGAGGAATTGAATCGTATGTGGATCTTGAGGAAAGTGCTTCACTCCATGGGCGTGGTGGAGTCCATGGATCTCTTGCAGGAGAAATTGCGGGAAACCAAGTCCAACGAGGAATTCCTGCGGGCCATGAATACGCTTTAGGCCACTACTATTAGAGAGGAGATCGATTACCAATGAAAAAGGACATTCACCCCCCCTACCAGGATTGTACCATCACCTGCGCCTGCGGGGAGGCCATTCACACCAAATCGACCCACCCCAGCATGAAGGTGGAGATCTGCTCCAAGTGCCATCCCCTCTTCACCGGGAAGCAGAAGTTGATTGACACCGAGGGGAGGGTAGAACGCTTCCAGAAGAAATATGGAAAGAAGACGACGGGGACTTCAAGCTAAAGTCGTTCCTCTTCGCCCCGGGTTGCTTCATGGCCAACTCGGGGCTTGCCTTGTTTTTGGGCCGCCTTTATGGCGAGCGGGGTTTTGATTCGATGAGGATCGGGAAAGGCCTTTATCAGGTCCTGCTGTTTTTTCTGAGCCAGCTTGCGGAGGCCCGCCTTTCCGTGGGGGGGCAGGCGGTGATCGAAGGAGTGATGATGCGCGCCCCGCGATCCCTGACGGTGGCCGTACGCAAGCCAAAAGGGCAGGTGACCGTAAAGAGGCAAGATCTGCGGCCCGCCTCCGATCGATTCCCCTTCTTGAAGTTTCCCCTGTTGCGGGGGGTGGTCGCCTTGGTGGAGGCCCTCATCTATGGAATCTCCGCTTTAAATTATTCAGCCAATGAGGCCTTGGTGGAAGAGGGCGCAGAGGGAGAGGAGCTCAGCCCCTGGGCACTGACAGGCATCATGGTCTTCTCCCTCGGGTTGGGGGTGGCCCTTTTCTTCATTCTTCCCCTCTACTTGACGCAGTTGACCGCAGCATGGGTTCCCCTGGTTCGACGCAGCAGCCTGTTCTTCAATTTAATCGACGGATTTCTGAGGATCGCCGTATTTCTCATTTATGTGGCGCTCATCTCCCTGTTGAAGGATGTGCGGAGGGTATTTGAATATCATGGTGCGGAGCATGTCGCCATCCACGCCTATGAGGAGGGCAGGGACTTGGAGGTGGCGAAGGCCAAAGGGCTGAGCCCCCTACATCCCCGGTGTGGAACGGCCTTTCTCCTCTGGGTGATGGTCATTTCCATCTTTGTCTTCTCCTTGCTTCCCAAGGATCTCTCCCTGGGGGCCAAGATCCTCTCCCGCATCGTCCTCCTGCCTTTGATCGCCGGGATCTCCTATGAGCTCATCAAGCTCTCGGGGAGGGGCAAGTATCCGTTGGTGGGTTGGCTTACCAAGCCTGGTTTGTGGCTCCAGAAGATCACTACCCGCGACCCCCAGGATGACCAGGTAGAGGTGGCGATCCGTGCCCTCTCCGAGGTGCTGGAGATGGAAAGGGAGAAGCGGGGTCCTGGGCCTGGTCCTGGCGGGGCAATTGAGGCGATATCGAGATGACCGATCTGGAAAAAAAGCTGGAGGACATCAAGGAGCAATACCGGGAATTAGGGGAGAGGCTGGGCGATCCCAAGTTAATCGCTGACCACCTCTCCTATCAGAAGTACGCGAAGGCCCACGCCGAACTGGCGGAGGTCGTGGAGGAATATCATCAATATAAGAGGGTGGTATCCGCCCTCGAGGAGACCAAAAAGATCCTACAGGAGACCAAGGATCCAGAGATGCGTGATCTGGCTGAGGCCGAACTGGAGGACCTCACCCAGAAGCTCGAAACGGAAAAGGGGAGGATCCAGACCCTTCTGCTCCCCGCCGATCCCTTGGACCAGAAGAACATCATCCTGGAGATCCGGGCAGGGACCGGGGGGGATGAGGCCGCCCTGTTTGCCGCTGACCTGCTCCGCATGCATACCCGATATGCTGAGTCAAAAGGGTGGAAGGTCGAGATGCTCTCCTCCAATAACACCGGGGTGGGGGGGATCAAGGAGGCCATCCTCTCGGTGGAAGGCAAGGGGGTTTACAGTCATCTCAAATATGAGAGTGGGGTACATCGGGTGCAGCGGGTGCCAATTACCGAGGCCAGTGGACGCATCCACACCTCGGCGGTCACCGTTGCGGTTTTACCTGAGGCGGAAGAGGTAGAAGTGGAAATCGATCCCAAGGATCTCCGCATTGATGTGTTTCGATCCACCGGGCCGGGGGGCCAGAGCGTCAATACCACGGATTCCGCAGTGCGCATCACCTATCTGCCTACCGGAATGGTCGTCTCCTGCCAAGACGAGAAATCGCAGCATAAGAACAAGATCAAGGCAATGAAGGTCCTGAGGGCCCGGTTGTCGGACAATCTGCGGGCGGAGCAGAACGCAGAGATCTCCGCCGCCCGGAGACAACAGGTGGGGACTGGAGATCGCAGCGAGCGCATTCGCACCTACAATTTCCCCCAGGGCAGGGTCACCGATCATCGCATTGGCCTCACCCTCTACTCCCTCAACACCATCTTGGAGGGAGAGATCGATCCCTTGATCCAGGCCTTGGCCCAACATGCCCAGGCAGAGAGGCTGAAGGCCGCTTTATGCTGATCTGGCAGGGCCTGCGTTGGGCCGAGGATTTCCTGAGGTCTTCAGGGGCCTCCAATCCGCGATTGGACGCGGAGGTCTTGCTGGCCGAGATCCTGAAATGCAATCGCCTCTTCCTTTACAGCCATCCTGAGAGCCCGATTTCCCTGGAGGCCCAGGAGGTCCTGAGGATGTGGGTCGGGAGGAGGTCTCGGGGCCTTCCGGTGGCCTACATCCTGGGCAAGAAGGAATTCTGGTCCCTGGAATTTCTGGTCACCCCGGCAGTGCTCATTCCCCGGCCGGAAACAGAACGCCTGGTGGAGATATCCCTGGAGAGAGCAAGGGCAGGCAAGGCAAGAGCGATTGCCGAGGTGGGCTGCGGTTCGGGTGCGGTCATTGTAAGTCTGGCGAGGGCGTTGGGGGAGGCAAGGTTTTACGCCATTGATGCCTCCCGCGAGGCGCTGGGGGTAGCCCGCCAGAATGCCCGGAGGCATGAGGTGGCGGACAGGATTCTCTTCCTTCGCGGTGACCTGTTGAGACCGCTTCGCGGGAAGAGGCTGGGAGGGGCATTGGATCAGGTGGTGTCCAATCCTCCCTATATTCCCCGGGGTGAAATCCCGAATCTGGCGCGTGATATCCGGCTTTACGAGCCGCATCGAGCCTTGAATGGTGGAAGAGACGGGCTCTTTTTTTACCGCCGCCTGATTCCCCAAGCGCTTGACTTCTTGAGGCCTGGGGGCTGGCTCATCCTGGAGATGGGCGGGGACCAGGGGAGTGCTATCTTGAAACTTCTGGCCCAAACCGGAGGCTTCGAGGAGCCCCTGATCGCGCGGGATGATCAGGGGGCAGAGCGGGTGATCTCTGCCCAGAGGCGGGAGGGATAGGGGCGCGCCTTGGATAAGATCGTGATCGAAGGGGGCTGTCGTCTGCGGGGGGAGGTGGCCGTGAGCGGGGCCAAGAATGCTGCCCTTCCCCTGATCGCTGCCAGCCTCCTCACCGAGGAGGAGGTCTTCCTGGAGAATGTCCCCCAGTTGGGGGATGTGCGAACCATGCTGCATTTGCTGATAAGGATGGGGGTAAAGGCGGAGACCCCGGATCCTCATTCCGTCTCTCTGCGGGCGGAGGGGTTGAACGCGTGGGAAGCCCCCTATGAGATGGTGAAGACGATGCGGGCCTCCATCTTGGTTTTGGGGCCTCTATTGGCTCGTTGGGGCAGGGGCCGGGTTTCCCTCCCTGGGGGCTGCTCCATCGGGTCCAGGCCCATTAACCTTCATCTGATGGGCTTCGAGAGGATGGGAGCACGAATTCGACTCAGGGAGGGGTATGTGGAGGCAGAGTCCGAGAGGCTCCACGGATCTCACATCCTCTTCGACATCTCCACGGTGACGGGCACCGAGAATCTGATGATGGCGGCCTGCCTCGCCGAGGGGGAGACCATCTTGGAGAATGCGGCACGGGAGCCGGAAGTGGTGGACCTGGCTCAGTTACTAATTTCCATGGGGGCGAAGATCGAAGGTGCGGGGTCTCGCCGCATCGCGATTGAAGGGGTCAAGGATTTGAAGGGGGCCCGCCGTCGCATCATCCCTGATCGGATCGAGGCGGGCACCCTGATGGTGGCCGCCGGGATCACCAAGGGCGATGTCTTCGTCCGCGAGGCAATCCCCGAGCACATGCCGATCTTTATTGAGAAGCTTAAAGAGGCGGGATTGGGGATCGAGATTGAGAATGGCGGCATCAGGGCCAGGATGGATCGCCGGCCGAGACCGGTGAATATCAAGACCCTCCCCTATCCCGGATTTGCCACCGACATGCAAGCGCAGATGATGGCCCTGGCGAGTGTCGGTCAAGGTCGCTCCACGATCTCCGAGACAGTTTTCGAGAATCGCTTTCTCCACATCAATGAACTCATGAGGATGGGGGCCAATATCCGGGTGGAAGGGAGCACGGCGATCATCCAGGGTGTCCCCGAGCTAAGTGGGGCCCCGGTGATGGCGACCGATTTGCGCGCCAGCGCCTGCCTGGTCCTTGCGGGGTTGGCCGCCCAGGGCATCACCTCGATTTCCCGGGTCTATCATTTGGATCGGGGCTATGAGGGAATTGAGCGGAAGCTTTCGGCACTGGGGGCGAGGATTGAGCGCGTCCCCGAATGAAGGTCGAAGACGGGAAGGGGTCCCCAATGAGAGTGGTGATGACGAAGGAACCCGGTTTTTCTGAGTGCGTGGAGAGGCTGCGCCGCCGGGGAGAGATGGGCCAGGGAGAGGTGGAGGATCAGGTGAAGGCCATCCTGGCAGAGGTTCGCCGGAGGGGGGATGTCTCTCTGCTGGAGTTTGGTGAACGCTTCGACGGCTATCGCCTTGAGGCGTCCCAAATTCGGGTGGAGGAGCGTGAGATCAAGGCGGCCTATGAGGCGATTGATCCTGAGGCCCTCTCCGCCTTGAGATTGGCCCAAGAGAGGATCACGGCCTTTCACGCCCGGCAAAAGCCCCGCTCCTGGTTCTTCCTGGAAGAGGGGGGGTTTTTGGGCCAGATTGAGCAGCCCCTGCGGCGGGTAGGAATCTATGTCCCGGGAGGGAAGGCCTCTTATCCCTCCTCCGTATTGATGAATGCCATCCCGGCGAAGGTGGCGGGGGTAGAAGAGATCGCCATGTGCACCCCGGCCCCCAAGGATCTCTCCCTCTCCCCCTGGATCTTGGTCGCGGCGGATCTGGTGGGGATCCACGAGATCTATCGGGTGGGAGGTGCCCAGGCCATTGCCGCTTTGGCCTACGGGACGGAGAGCATCCCGGCGGTGGATAAGATCGTGGGGCCGGGCAACATCTACGTGGCGGTCGCCAAGCGTCTGGTCTTCGGAGAGGTGGGCATCGATATGGTGGCCGGGCCCTCGGAGCTCCTGGTTTACGCCGAGGAGGGGAGCGACCCCACATTGATCGCCTCCGATCTGCTCTCCCAGGCGGAACACGATGAGATGGCCTATCCCCTGTTGGTGACCCCCTCCTTGAATCTGGCGGAGCGAGTCCGGGAGGAGATCGAGCTTCAGACAAAGCGACTCTCCCGCTCCGCCATCATCAAAAGCTGCCTGGAGAGAAATGGCTTTGTTCTGGTCTGTACGGACCGGACAGAGGGGATCCGACTGATCAATGTCATCGCCCCGGAGCACCTGGAGCTGATGGTTCCAAACCCCTGGGAGATGTTGGGCCTCATCCGATCTGCCGGGGCCATCTTCCTGGGGGCCTACTCTCCAGAGGCGATCGGGGACTACCTGGCGGGGCCCAACCATGTCTTGCCCACGGGCGGGACCGCCCGGTTCTCCTCGCCCTTGGGGGTTGAGGATTTCCTCAAACGCTCCAGCGTCATCTCCCTTTCCTCCGCCCGGGCAAAAGACCTGGCCGGGGCCGCCATGCGGTTGGCCCGGCTGGAGGGACTGGATGGTCACGCGCGGGCAGTGGAGATGAGGACCAAACCATGAAACCTATCGATTTTCAATCTCTGATGCGGCCGTCGGTGAGAGAACTGGTTCCCTATGCGGTGGAGAATATCGCCCACCGGATCAAGATGGACACCAATGAGAATCCCTATCCCTGGCCTCCGGGGTTGCTCCAGGTGGTGATGCAGCGGCTGCAGGAGGTGGATCTGAATCGGTACCCCAATCCCTCGGCTGAGGGACTGCGGGAGCTTCTGGCTAAACAGCTAAAGGTCAGTCCCTTCCAGATCATGCTGGGAAATGGCTCGGATGAGCTGATTCAGTATATCCTCTTGGCCTTCGGGGGTCCGGAGGTGAAAACCCTCTCACCAACTCCCACCTTTGCCATGTATGAGATTGTGGCCAAGGCAACGGGATGCCAATTTATCGGGGTCCCCTTGGGGCCCGACCTGGATCTGGATGAAGGGGCACTGAGGGCGGCGATCCAAAGGGAGCAGCCACGCATCCTCTTTCTGGCCTATCCGAACAACCCCACCGGGAATTGCTTCCGGCGGGAGTCCATAGAGATGCTCCTCTCGGAGTTCGAGGGGATCCTGGTGATCGATGAGGCCTACTTCGATTTCTCCCAGCAGAGCTTCCTGGATCGACTTCCCCGGCAGGAGAACCTCCTCATCATGCGAACCCTCTCCAAGATCGGGTTGGCTGGACTGCGAGTAGGGATCCTACTCGGCCAAGAGCCGCTGATTCAACTGATCTCCAAGGTGCGCCTGCCCTATAACCTGAACACCTTCTCACAGATCGCGGCCCAGGTCGTGCTCACCCATAATGATTTCATCGCCCGCCAACTCAAGATCCTCATTGCAGAGCGGAAGCGCCTTTATCTTTCCCTTCAAGGTCTGCGTGGGATTCGGTCTTATCCCTCGGAGGCCAACTTCCTCCTTTTTTGGGCCGAGGACTCCGCGAGGGTCTTCGAGGGTCTTTTATCCAGAGGGATACTGGTGCGTGCCTTCGGTGACTCTGGTCCCTTGAGAGGTCATCTGCGGGTGACGGTGGGAAGGCCGGAGGAGAACGATCAATTCATTGAGGCCCTGGAAGGGCTTTGCGGGAAAGGGGACCGGGGATGACACGAAAGGCGAGACTGTCGCGGAAGACCAATGAAACCGAGATCCGGGTGGAGCTGAATTTAGATGGAAAGGGAAGCTACCTCATCCAGACCCCCCTGCCCTTCATGGATCACATGCTCTCTCTCCTGGCGAAGCACGGGTTCTTCGATCTGAAGGTAGCCGCCAAAGGGGATGTGGAGGTCGATGCGCATCATACGGTGGAGGATCTGGGAATTCTCTTGGGAGATGCGTTTCGTCAAGCCCTGGGGGAGAAGAGTGGGATCAGGCGTTACGGGGCCGCCACCATTCCCATGGATGAGGCCCTGGCATCCGTATCCCTCGATCTGAGTGGGCGGCCCTATCTTTCCTATCAGGCGCCGGCCCTCAAAGGAAGGATAGGGAACTTCGAGGTGCGGTTGCTCAAGGAGTTCCTCCGGGCCTTCTCCAATCACCTCCAGGCCACGGTGCATGTCCAGCTGCTCCAGGGCGAGGACCTTCATCACGGGGCGGAGGCCATCTTCAAGGCCCTGGCCAGAGCCTTGGATGAGGCCTGCATGCAGGAGAAACGCTCCCCAGGCATTCCCTCTACCAAGGGAGAACTCTGATCCGCCATCACGGCTTCCTATTCAGACCCTTGAGAATTCGTGGCGAGTGGGAGTCGCCAGCTTGCTGTGGGGGGTACCAGCTTGGGAGGGGGAGTCCTCCAACTCCATGATTGCCATCATCAATTCCGGCATTGCCAATGTCCGCTCGGTGCAGAAAGGGTTCGAGCGCGAAGGCTTTCCCGCCCGGATCATTGAGGATCCGGGCGATCTGGATGGGGCGGGCGGGGCCGTCTTGCCCGGGGTGGGCGCCTTCCGAAGGGGGATGGATTATCTGCGGGAGAAGGGCTTCCTGGAGCCTTTGCAGCGTTGGATCGAAAGTGGGAAACCGCTTCTGGGCATCTGTCTTGGCTTCCAGCTCCTTTGTGCGGAGAGCGAGGAGTTCGGCCTGCATCGCGGCCTTAACATCTTCCCGGGGAGGGTGAGGCGCTTCCCTCCGGGCCTCAAGGTCCCCCACATGGGATGGAATTCGATCCGCCGGGAGAGGAAGATCCCCTTGCTCCAAGGGATTCCCGATGGCTCCTACTTCTACTTCGTCCATTCCTATTTTCTGGACTCACCCGATCCGGCCGTGGTCGCCGGGACGACCGAGTATGGAATCTCCTTCCCCTCCGTGATCTGTCGTGACAATGTGTATGCCACCCAGTTTCACCCGGAAAAGAGCCAGAGGTTGGGATTGCGCATCTTGAGCAACTTTGGAGGGCTGGTCCGATGATGATCATTCCGGCCATCGATCTGAAAGAGGGCAAGTGCGTGCGACTTCTGCAGGGGGACCCAGAGCAGAAGACGGTCTATTCAGAGGACCCGGTGGAGATGGCGCGCCGATGGGAGGGCAAAGGCGCGGAGTTCCTCCATGTCATAGACCTGGATGGGGCTTTTTCCGGGACTCCGATGCACCTGGATCTGATCGAGAGGATTGCCAAGGCGGTGAGGATTCCCATCCAGGTGGGGGGCGGAATCCGAACCATGGAGAGCATCGTGCGCGTGCTCCAGCAGGGCGCTCAGAGGGTGATTCTGGGCACCAAGGCGGTGGGCTCTCCCCTTTTCTTGAGCCAGGCATGCCGCCGTTTTGAAGGTCAGATCCTCCTGGGCATCGACGCCCGCGGGGGGTATGTGGCCATCGAGGGCTGGACCCAACCCACCAACCTCAAGGCGATCGATTTGGCCCGGCAGGCGTCCCACTTCGCCCTGGGTGCCATTATCTATACCGATATCTTTCGGGATGGTATGCTGAAAGGCCCGAACCTCGGGGCGCTGGCGGAGATGGCCGAGGCGATCTCGATTCCCCTGATTGCCTCTGGGGGGATCTCCTCCCTGGATGATGTGCGGGCGATCATGGCCCTGGAGCCGAGGGGGATTGTGGCGATGATTATCGGGAAGGCCCTTTATTCAGGGAAGTTTGACCTGGCGGAGGCGGTCGCCTTGACCAGAGAGGGAAGGACGAATGCTCGCTAAGAGGATCATTCCCTGCCTGGATGTGAAGGATGGAAGGGTGGTGAAGGGAACGAGGTTCCTGCATCTCCGCGATGTGGGAGACCCCCCCGAGGTCGCCGCGGCCTACGATCAGGAGGGGGCGGACGAGCTGGTTTTCCTGGACATTACTGCCTCCTATGAGGGTCGGAAGACGATGGTGGAGGTGGTGAGGAGGACGGCGGAGATGGCCTTTATGCCCCTGACCGTGGGAGGGGGGATTGCCACGGTGGAGGATATCCAGGTGATGCTGCAATCGGGGGCGGATAAGGTCTCTCTGAACACGGCGGCGGTCCGAGACCCGGAGCTCCTTCAGCGCTCTGCAGAGATGTTTGGGAGCCAGTGTATTGTTCTTGCCATCGATGCCAAAAGGAGGTTAGGCGTCCCCCCCTCCTGGGGGGTTTATGTAGAGGGGGGAAGGATCCCCACCTCCCTGGATGCCCTCTCTTGGGCGAGACAGGGGGAGGAGCTGGGGGCAGGGGAGATCCTCCTCACTAGTATGGACTGCGATGGGACCAAGAACGGATACGATATTGAGCTCACGCGGTCCGTGTCCGAGGCAGTGGGCATCCCGGTGATCGCCTCTGGAGGCGCCGGCTCCCTTCAGCATCTTTACGAGGTCTTAGGGGAGGGGAAGGCCGATGCGGTGCTGGCCGCCTCCATTTTTCACTATGGGATTTTTACCCTCCATGAGGCCAAGTCCTATTTGAAGGAGAGGGGAATCCCGGTCAGGATGTGAGCGGGGAGGAGGGGAGAGGATGAAGATCGAGGCGATCAAGATCGATATGCCGGAAGGAAGCAATATGATCCTGGGGCAGACCCACTTTATCAAGAGTCTGGAGGACCTTTATGAGATCCTGGCCACCAGCATGCCCAGATCCCGTTTCGGGGTGGCCTTCTGTGAGGCCTCGGGGCCTTGTCTGATTCGCGTGGAGGGTAACGATCAAGAGATGAAGGATGCCGCCACTGCCATCGCCCGCGGGGTGGCCAGTGGCCATTTCTTCTCCATTGTCCTGCAGGATGCCTTTCCCATCAATGTCCTCAATGCGGTGAAGGCCTGCCCTGAGGTCTGTAACATCTTCTGCGCCACCGCCAACCCAGTGGAGGTGGTCGTAGCGGAGACGGAGCAGGGCCGGGGGGTCATGGGCGTCATCGATGGGTATCCTCCAAAGGGGATCGAGGGGACGGCCGAGGTGGAGGCACGCAAGGAATTCCTGCGCAAGATCGGTTACAAGCGGTAAAGGAAGGGAAAAAAGTGGAGATCTTGAAAGAGGTCAAATTCGATGAGAGAGGCCTGATCCCCGCCATCATTCAGGAGGCGGAGGGGGGTCAGGTCCTGATGGTGGCTTACATGAACCGGGATGCCTTGGAGCAGACGGCGCACACCGGCCTCACCCATTTCTTCAGCCGCTCCCGAAACAAGATCTGGAAGAAGGGGGAGGAGTCGGGCCATGTGCAGCGGGTCAAGGAGATCCTTTACGATTGCGATGGGGATGCCCTCCTGGTGAAGGTGAGCCAAGAGGTGGCGGCCTGTCACACCGGACACCGGTCCTGCTTCTTTCGCCGCTACCTCCCCTCCTCTGACCGGATAGAGGAGGTGGAGCCGGCGGTGTTCAATCCCCGGGAAGTCTATGGGAAGAAGGAATAAGATGGAGCCGCAGCAGAATTGCCCCTTTTGCCGGATTCAGGCCCAGGAAGAAAGATCCCGCTCGGTCTACGAGGATGAATGGGTAGTGGCCTTCGAGGATATTCACCCCCAGGCACCGCTCCATATCCTGATTATCCCGAAAAGGCATGTGGAGAACCTGCTGGGACTTGAGGAGGAGGATGTTCTTTTGGCGGGTCGCATGCTGTTGGTGGCCAGTCGGATCGCGCGGGAGCGGGAGGTGGATCGCACCGGGTTTCGGTTGGTGGTCAATTGTAATCGAGACGGGGGGCAAACGGTGGGGCATCTCCATTTGCACCTGTTGGGGGGCCGAAGGATGAGCTGGCCTCCGGGATAAAAATTATTGACAAAGACGCTGATTGGAGATATAAACGAAAGTTTGAGAAGCATTTTCGGCCGGTGGGCAGGCAGCGCGATTCGAAGGGGGCAAGGGAGGTGGGAGAATGACGAGTGTGGAGGTTAGAGAGGACGAGTCCTTTGAGAGCGCATTGCGGAGATTCAAGAAGCAATGTGAAAAGGCGGGAGTCCTCTCTGAGCTGCGCAAGAGGGAGCATTACGAGAAGCCTAGCGTCCGGAGGAAGAAGAAATCCCTGGCAGCTCGGAAAAAAATGGCGAAGAAGACCCGCATCACCTATGAGTAAAGGATGTCCCTTTCCAATCGGTTTCTCTTAGAGCAGCAACGGGCAATGAAGGACGGAGATGAGCTCCGCCTTTCAGTGTTACGGCTGCTTCGGGCAGCCATCAAGAACCGGGAAGTAGAGAAAGGGAGGCCGCTGGAGGATTCAGAGGTGATTCAAGTCATCAGTTCCTCCTGTAGACAGAGAAGGGAAGCCATCGCCCAATACCGCCAGGGAGGCAGGGAGGATCTGGCGAGCAAGGAAAAGGCTGAGTTGAGGATACTGGAGGAATTCTTGCCCCCACCATTATCTGAGGAAGAACTTCAGGCCAAGATTCAGGAGGCGATTGCGACGAGATGGGCAGCTTCGATAAGAGATATGGGCAAGGTCATGGCCCATTTGATGCCTCAGATTTCTGGAAGGATTGACGGCAAGGTTGCCAGCGAGAAGGTTAAAGAGGTACTGGCCAAAGGACATTAAGGGAAAAAGGGGAAGAGACGAGGAGAGGAAACCTTCCTCCCGAAGGGATGGAGTGTTCTGCAAAAGGGCAAGGGGCCTTCAATCAGGCTTCTTGCCCTTTTTTCCCTCGGGGAGAAAGTCCCTCTCAGGATCAAAGGAGGTTTTTCGGTGAAGATCGGAGAGATCTACCAAAAGGCAATTGCCCTGGGGATGAAGAATGATCCCCGCTCCGAGGAGGGGGCCCTCCAAGTGCTGGAGAGGGCCAAAAAGGAATATGAGGAGCTGAAGGAAGACCAGAGGTGGGAGTTCGATCAAGACCGGCTGGAGAACCCGTATGCCGACAGCCGCCTGCTCTATGGCTCGAAGGAGAGAGAGGCGAAGAGGCTGCTGGCCGGCATCGACATGGAGGTGGGGGAGGTGCTCCTGGCCGATCGGTTGGGGGACCGGGGGAAGAAGATCGACCTCATCCTGTCCCACCATCCTGAGGGCCGGGCCCTGGCCGGCTTCTATGAGGTGATGGAGATGCAGGCGGATATCCTTCACAAATATGGGGTTCCCATTGCCGTTGCGGAGGGGATCCTCGAGGGACGCATCAAGGAGGTGCAGCGCAAGGTCATGCCGGCCAATCATACCCGGGCCGTGGATGTTGCCGCCCTCCTGGATATTCCATTTCTCTGCATCCATACCCCGGCAGACAATATGGTGACCACCTATCTCCAGAGAAAGATAGATGAGGAGAGACCGTTCCTGGTGAAGGAGGTGCTGGAGATATTGAGGCGGATCCCCGAATACCAGGAGGGGATTGCCAACCACAACGGGCCGAATCTCGTGCTCGGCTCCGAGAAGCGGAAGACGGGCAAGGTATTTGTGGATATGACCGGAGGGACCGGGGGCTCCAAGGAGGCCTTTGAGAAGATCGCCCGCACCGAGGTAGGGACGATTGTAGGAATGCACATCGGGGAGGAGCACCGGGCCGAGGCGGAAAAGAACCATCTCAATGTGATCATCGCTGGCCATATCCCCAGCGACTCCCTGGGCCTAAACCTCCTCCTGGACGAGTTGGAGAAAGGAGGGCCGCTGGAGATCATCCCCTGTTCCGGTTTCAGGAGGATCTCCCGCGGAGGATCCAGTCAGGCATGATCGATTCTCATTCTATGAAGGTCCTGGAGTTTGAGGCCATCCGGGAGATGCTGGCCTCTCAGGCCACCTCATCACCGGCCAAGGAGTTGGCCCATGGTCTGCTTCCCTCCACCGACCTTAAAGAGGTGGGGCGGTCGCTGGAGGAAACCGAGGAGATGCGGCAGGTCATGGCCTCGGCTGGCGATCTTCCCCTGGCAGGCTTGATAGACATCCAACCCCACCTCGATCGCGCGCTCTTGGAGGGTGCTGCCCTCTCTGCAATCGAACTGAAAGAGGTGAGAGAGGTTCTCCGGGTGGCGAGCCAATTACGATCTTATTTCCAACTTTACTCCTCCGGCTTTCCCCTGTTGCAGGTCTATTCTTTCTCTATTCATCCTCAGTTCCACCTGGAAGCGAGGATTACCGACTGCATCGGCGATGAGGGCGAGATCCTCGATTCTGCCAGCCCCCGGCTGAAGAAGATTCGGCAGGATGCCTTCGCACTCCGGGAGAAGATCAGGGAAAAGCTGCAGGCCGTTCTCGTCTCCCCGCAGTATCAGAAGGTCATTGCCGAACCCCTCATCACCCTCCGCAATGACCGCTATGTAATCCCGGTGAAGCCCAATTTTAAGCCTGCGCTCCGCGGATTCATTCAAGATCAATCCGCGAGCGGCCAAACCCTTTTCCTGGAGCCTCTCTCCCTGGTGGATGACAACAACCGCTTGAAACGGCTCAGCCTGGAAGAAGAGGAAGAGATCCGTAGGATCCTGCGAGATCTCACCGGGGAATTAAGGGAAAAGGCCCCCGAGATTGGGCCAGCAGTGGAGGGGATGATTCGCCTGGATCTGCTTTGTGCCAAGGCGCGTCTGGCAGAGAGGATGAGGGCCAAGAAGCCGATCCTCAGAGAGGATGGGCCCCTCCAGTTGCTGCAAGCCAGGCATCCCCTCTTGATCAAGAAGATGGAGGGCAAGGCGGAGGGGCCAGGGGTGGTACCCATTGACCTCTGTATCGGCGACCCCTACCGGGTGTTGGTGATCACCGGGCCCAACATGGGAGGCAAGACGGTGGCCCTCAAGACCGCAGGCCTCCTTTCCCTCATGGCGATGGCGGGATTGCATATCCCCGCCTCCGCCGACAGCCAACTTCCCCTGTTCTCCCAGGTATTCGCCGATATTGGAGAGGAACAGGATATCGAGGAGAGCCTCTCCACCTTCTCCTCTCATATCTCCCAGATCGCCAAGATCTTGCGGGAGGCGGATCATCGGTCCCTCGTCTTCTTGGATGAATTGGGCTCCGGCACCGATCCCGAGGAAGGATCGGCCTTGGGGATTGCCGTCCTGGAAGAGCTGTATCAGCGAGGGGGAATGGCCCTGGCCACCACCCATCAGGATGCGATCAAGGCCCACGCCTATTCTCACCCGGGGATGGAAAACGCCTCAGTAGAGTTTGACCTTGACACCCTGAGACCGTTGTATAAATTAAATATAGGGATTCCGGGCCGGAGTTTTGCCCTCGATATTGCCCAGCAGTTGGGGGTAGGGGCCGAGGTCATTGACGTCGCGCGGAAGTTGCTGAAATCGGAGGTTGTGGCCTGGGATTCAATGCTGAAGCGGATTCAAGAGGATCAAGCCTCCATCGATCAGAGCAAAAGGAAGGCAGAGGAAGAGACCGCAAAGGCATCTCGACTGAAGGAGGAGTGCGAGAAGCTCCTCCGGGAGGCCCGGGACAAGAGGAGGGCGATCGAGGAGGAGGTCCAAGACAAGATGAACGGGCTCCTCGCTCAGGCCCGGCGACAGATAGAGGGGGTCATCCGAGAGCTCCGAACCAAAGGCGCCTCTCGCGAATCTATCAAAGAGGGACAACAAACCTTGGCCGCCTTGGCCTGCGAAGTGGAGCAGGCCCGATCCGGGGAGCCCGAAGACAGGGTGGAAGCAGATGCGGGATCCCAGGAAGGCTTGTCCTTGGTCAAAGGGCAGAGGGTTCGGGTTAAGGGAATCCGGCAAGAGGGCGTCATTTTGGCGGAGGTCAACGAGCAAGGGATGGTCGAGGTGCAAATCAAGGTAGGAAAGCTCCGGGTCCCCACGAGCGAGCTGGAGGCAGCCTCAGCCCCGGGTAGTTGCCCCTCTTTCCCGGTTCTGCTTCACTGGGGAGAGGGAGGAGGCGGGGCGCAGATCCGGGCCGAACTGAACCTCATTGGAAAACGCAGGGAAGAGGCCATTTCCGCGGCGGAAAGATATCTGGACGAGGCTTTTCTGGCAGGGCTCAAAGAGGTCCGCCTCATTCACGGAAAGGGAACAGGAATCCTCCGGAAAGGGATCGAGGAGATGCTAAAGGGCCACCCCATGGTGGAGGAATTCCATCTGGCTTCCTTCCATGAGGGGGGAGCCGGCGCGACCATTGTCAAGATGAAACCTTAGAGGAAGACGATTGGTCAATTTCAGCGATGAGATGGTTCGGGAGGTACTCTCCGGTACGGATATCGTGGATATTATCTCCGCATATCTTTCTCTCAAATCATCCGGCAAGAACTTCCGTACCCTCTGCCCCTTCCACTCCGAGAAGACGCCTTCCTTCATGGTCTCCCGGGAAAAACAGATCTATCATTGTTTTGGCTGCGGTGAGGGAGGGAATGCCCTCACCTTCCTTATGAAGTATGAGAGGTTGAGCTTCCCGGAAGCGGTTCGCCACCTGGCCGACCGCGCGGGCATCAAGCTTCCGGAGAAGAAGGGAGGGAAGGGAGGGGGTTTTCCTTCGCCCAGGCTGGACCTCTATGAGGTCAATCTTCTGGCCTGCAGATTTTTCCAGGAGCAGCTCCAGAGGTCTCCTGAGGGGGAGAAGGCCCGTGAATATCTTAAGTCCCGGGGGATAGAGGAGGAGGCCTGGGGAAGATTTCTCCTGGGATATGCCCCGGCCTCCTGGGACCAGCTGGTTCGGCATTTGCGGGTGGAAGGAAAGCCGTCATCTCTGCTGGAGACGGCGGGGCTCATCCTTCCAGGTCGCCGGCCAGGGGCCTTCCTCGATCGGTTTCGGGACCGCCTGATGATCCCCATCCTCGATACCCAGGAGAGGATCCTCGGATTCGGCGCCAGGGCCTTCGCCGAGGGCGAGAGCAAGTACCTCAACTCTCCTACCAGCCCCATCTACAATAAGGGAGAGACCTTATATGGCCTCAATTGGGCCTATAGACGAATTCGAGACCCCGGGCAGGCCTTGATCGTGGAGGGTTATTTCGACCTCATCTCCTTGCATTTATTCGGATGGGAGACAGCCGTGGCCTCCTCCGGGACTTCCCTTACCTCGGGCCAGGCCAGGCTTCTCCGGCGTTATACCGATCGGGCCATCTTGCTCTTCGATTCAGATCCCGCAGGGGTCAAAGCCTCGGTGAGGAGCATTGAGGTACTGTTGGAGGAAGGCTTTGCCCTGAAGGTCGCGAAACTCCCTTCCGGTCATGACCCAGACAGCCTCCTCCATCGCGAGGGCCGAGGGGCGATGGAAGAGGTCCTCAATCAGTCCTGGGATTGGTTAGATTTCATCTGGGGCGGGGAGAAAGGGGAAAGGCTGGGAAGCGATATCGGGGAGGATCTCCATAGGGTAAGGGGCATTCTGCCTATTCTGGGCAAGATGAAGGATCATCTGGCCAGCGCCCATTACTTGAAGAGATTGGCCGAGAAGGCGGATTTAAGAGAGGAGGTTCTGCTAAAGGAGATGAAAGAAATGGGGAGACGGGAAATCCTCCAACCGAGTTCCCAACCTCCCTCCCCCAAGGCTTATCCGGTGGAAGAGCGAAAAGCCTTGGAGATTGCACTCCTCCATCCGGAGAGGCGGGATCGCTGGGCTGAACTCTTGGATCCCTCCCAGATCTCCGATCCGCAGCTCCAGAGGGTTTTTGCCTTGTTCTTTCAATATGGGCCGGAACGAGAAGAGGAATTGCGACAATTCTTGTGCCAGGAGGCAGACGAGGAGGTGAGGAATCTCTGCACTGGCATATGGGCCAAAGGAGG
>JAZDMQ010000027.1:0-31195 GCA_043800755.1 bacterium
ATCCCTTTTCTTACTATTCAATAGGAGTATTGAGCGACAAGGGGTTCCCGGACAGAAGCCTTCTCGCCCGCAAACACAAAAAGGCGGCGTGACCTTTCAATGCAGAAGATCTGTTCGCTGCCTTTCATTTCCCCCCCGGGCCAAAAGAGAGGCCGATTACACAAAATCGCTGAGAAATAGAGGACTGGATGCTTGTTCTGGGTGGTGTTGTTTATTCCCTTCCGTTTTGCTATCTATTCCTAATCATTCGGTTTGTCAATCTCTTTTCGCCCTGCACAGAGTTGACTTTCAAATAGCTCTCAAATGCCAAATTTGCAGTTTTCCATTTTTCTGACTCGAAGACCAATGAGCCACCCCATGCCACCGCACCGATCCCTGGACGGGTGGTGGGGGTAGGGGGGTATCTGTCTCGGGGTGGAGAAGACATATCTCTGATGCTGGGGCTGCAGAGAGGAGAAAGCGCAAGGGATAGAGATGTATCGCTGGAGAAGGCAGAAGGGCAGGGGGGTAGCCATTTCCACCCGCCTGCCCTTTGAGAGGTGTCTACCGTCGTGATCTTTCTAACGGATTTCTAACGGGCCAACATCAAAAACCGGGGAAACGACGTAAAGGGACGTCAGGACAAAGGCCCCTTCCCCCTTGAATTTCCTACGGTTACTTGATATTGGCTGATGTTGCTTTATCCTCTTAGATTGGCTCATAACCCAGTTCAGCCAATTCGCAGGACCTTGGCCCCCCGAATCTTGCGCTCCTTCAGCTCTGCCAGGGCCTGGTTGGTCTCCTGCAACCCGTACTCTTGGAATTCAGGCCGGATCGGGACCTGGGCAGCGAGGTGCAAGAGCTCCTCCACATCCATCCGCGTGACATTGGCCACGCTCTTGATCTCCTTCTCCATCCAGAGGTGGTGCGGATAATCCAGCCCTAACAGCGATTCCTTATCCGCCGCCTCCTTCCGGATCGCATTGATAATCAGCCTGCCTCCCTTTTCCAGATTCTGCAAGCCCGTGATGATCGGCCCCCAGGCCGGCGTGGTGTCGATGGCCCGGTGGACCTTCTCCGGGGCCTCTTCCTCGAAGCTGCCGACCCAGGAGGCGCCGAGTTCCCGGGCAAATGCCCTCTCCCCCTCGGAGCGAGAGAAGACGAAGACCTGGCAGCGGGGATACTGGTGTCGGACCATCTTCATTACCAGGTGGGCGGAGGCCCCGAATCCGATGAGACCCAGGCGCTCCCCGTCCTGGAGCCCGGAAAGGCGCAGGGAACGGTAACCGATCGCCCCGGCACAGAGGAGCGGGGCGGCCTCGGCGTCGGAGAAGGCCTCCGGGATGGGATAGGCGAAGGCCTCCGGGACCGTGGTGTATTCGGCATACCCTCCGTCCGCGTCCCTTCCCGTGGCCTGAAAGTGCTCGCACAGGTTCTCCTGTCCGCTCTGGCAGAGGTGGCATTTCCCGCAGGCCGAGTGGATCCAGGCAATCCCCACCCGCTCTCTGACCTTGAACCTGTGGGCCTCAGCCCCGGCTTGCTCCACCCGGCCTACGATCTGGTGGCCCAGGATGATGGGAAGCTTCACCGGAGGGGTCCTCCCCTCGATCTCGTCCAGCTCCGTATGGCAGACCCCACAGGTGGAGACCTTCACCAGGATCTCCTTTGGCTGGGGCAGGGGCATGGGCCAATCCGCTAACTCCAGGGGCGTTGGATTCTCTCGTAGATCATAGAGATGGCGCAAGACCATGGCCTTCATGGCGATTCCCTCCCTCCTCTTTTGAGGCAGAAGCCACCGTCTCTTTTATCAGAAATGGGCGAGCAATTCCACAATTTCATGCACCACAAGGTGACGGTTGTTTCTTCCCTGCTCCCACGGTGTCCGAGTCTGCACTATTTTCCTTGAAACGGGCGGGCCAAAGGCCATAGAATACAATGAAGAAGGAGCCGGAAGAATATACCATGTCCCTTTCATCGGTTCTAAATAAAGACCGGGATTGTCAGTTTCCTCACTTCCTGCTGCTGGAGGCCTCGGCCGGATCGGGCAAGACACAGGCCCTGGCCGAACGGTTCGTCCAGTTTCTCCTCTCCCGCATCATCCCCCATCGCGACCTGTCTCACCTCCTTGCGGTGACCTTCACCAAGAATGCGGCCCGGGAGATGAAGGAGCGAATCCTGGAGATGCTCAAGCAGTTGGCCTTGGGACAGGATCAGGGATTGCGGGAGAAGGTACTGAATCTGGTGAGTTCGAAACCGGATGAGCTGGCCGCCCGGGCCCGCGAGGCGGTAGACCAGATCATCGCGCGATACTCCGATTTCCAGGTTCAGACCATCGACAGCTTCACCTGGCAGGTGCTGAACTCCTCCGCCTGGGAGCTTGACCTCCGTCCGGACCTGGAGGTGTGTATGGATTACGACGACCTGGTAAACTACGCCTTGGCCATGTTGGTCAGGGAGGTGGGGCCGGACAAGGATCCGGAGCTGACCCAGATGATGGAAGGATCGCTGCGGTTGTTGAACCAGCAAGGGGGAAAAAGCTTCATCTGGAACCCGGAGGCCAGGCTGAGAGAGAGATTCACAAAATTCCTGGAGCTGGAGAGCAAGGAGAGTCGGCGATTGGTGTTTGTGGACTATCGCGATCAGATGGAGGATTGCCTGCAGGCGATCCGGCAGACCTACGAGGCAATCACCGCCTTGCCTCTGGAAAGGAGAAAGAAAGGGGAGAGCCTTGCCAGCCACCTGGAACGAAGGGACATCCACGAACTTCTGAAGAGGACCTACAGCTCCTACACCGTTCCCGTCCTAAAACCCGAGTCCAAGGCGCCCCCGGACAAGATGGACCTATTTGAGGGGGCCCGAGAGAAATGGCTGAATTTGAGCCAGGTGGTGGGCAGGCTGGCAAGTTGTTATGCGCAGGGCCACTATCACCCATACGGGGGGCCTTACGAGCGGTTCAAGAGATCCCTCGACCACGCGAAACAGAGGATCGGGGCTATTCACATCGACGATATCGGAAAGAGCCTTTCGGAGTACCTGGCGCAGGAAGCGGTGATTCCGGAGGTTTATATCCGGCTCGGGGAACGATTGTATCACTTTCTGATCGATGAGTTTCAGGATACTGATCCAATTCAGTGGGCGAGCCTGTGGCCTCTGATTGAGGAATCCCTGGCTAAGGATGGCTCGTTCTTCGCGGTGGGCGATCTGAAGCAGGCAATCTTTATGTTTCGCAAGGCTGATTACCGAATCATGCGGGACCTGATCCTGCAGATTAAAGATCCAACTCAGCTTGAAGGCTGGCTCCCTCCCAGCGTGAGGGGGCGGACGAAGTTGGCCACCCTGGGCCGTAACTATCGGAGTGGGGGTGTCATCCTCGATTATGTGGATCATGTCTTCAAGGGGAGGCTGAAGCAGTTGGTGGGCACGGACCTCCTGAAAGAGGATCTGACGGGATTAGCCGATTATGAACAAGAGCCCCTGGAGAAGAGAAAGGATCAGGGCTATGTCCAGGTGCGCCGGTTCCCCTTAGATTCCGAGGATACGGCGGAGGATTTCCCTCCCGTGCGCGAAACCCTGTCGAAGATTATTCTGGATGCTAAATCCCGGGGTTATCGTTATCGGGAGATGGCGATCCTGACTGGGGAGAACAAGCAATTAGAAGTGGCCTTGGAATGGTTGACCGAGGAGGGAATCCCGGCCACGGCCTCCAGCTCGCTGGACATCCGCAACCGACGGGTAATTGCGGAATTGATTGAGCTCTTGAGGTTCCTGGACTCCCCGGTGGATGACCTGGCCTTTGCCAGTTTCGTCGGGGGCGAGATCATGACCAGGGCAACCAGCCAGGAGGATCTGCCCGCTGGCCCTGATCTGCTTGGCCAACTCCTCCTGGAGGGAGAAGGCGCGGTGGGCCCCCAAGGGTATCTTTATGGGAGGTTCCGAGAAAAGCCGAGCCTGCAACCTTTATGGGAAAGGTATCTTGAGCTCCTCTATCAAAAGACGGGTTACCACCCGCTTTACGACCTGATCTCCCTCGCCCTCAGGGTCTTCAGGGTCTTTGAAAACTTCCCGAAGGAGGCAGCCCCGCTGGTCAAATTTATGGAGGCGATCAAATCCCTGGAGTCGAGGGGGATGAACAGCATCAGGGATTTCCTGGAACTGGCCTCAAAAGAGCGGGAAGAGCTCTTTGAGATGGAGCTCCCGGAATTCAACGATGCTGTCCAACTCTTGACCTTCCACAAAGCGAAGGGGTTGGGCTTCCCGGTGGTGATCAACCTGCTCTACGACTCGCCCGGGCGGGGGAGGGATGTCCTATATTATAGCAGGGAGGGCGATGAGGTGAGGCTCTTCCATCTCGACAAACCGATTCTGGAAAAGGGTGCTGACTTCAACCCCGAACTGCGGGAGATCTACGACCGATTCCATTTGGATGAGCGGATTCAGGAGTTGAATACCCTCTATGTGGCCTGCACCCGGGCTGAGGACGAGCTCCATAACCTGGTGATCATCGAGAAGGAGGAAGAGGGGGTCATCGGCCAGTTGTTTGAGGAGATCGAAAGAGGTCGGAAACGGGCTGAACTGCCCCAGAGCGAAGAAGGGATTACAGGTCCCACGCCGGCCGTACTGCCTCCTGCGCGCATACCTCAGGAAGAATGGAGACGGGAGGACGGCTGGTCGCTTACCCGCTGGGAGGAGTCCCGAAGGGGTGAATTCTATCATCGGGTCTTGGAGCAGGTCGAGTTCCTGCCCGAACCCATCGCCGAGGAGCTCTCCCTCATCTTGGGCCGCTGTCAGGCCCAGG
This sequence comes from bacterium, assembly GCA_043800755.1. Classification (GTDB taxonomy): domain Bacteria; phylum Methylomirabilota; class Methylomirabilia; order CAVQYV01; family CAVQYV01; genus JAZDMQ01. The sequence continues at coordinate 4,775 of JAZDMQ010000027.1, forward strand.
AGATCTTTGAATACGACCTGGCCCGGGTCCGGTCGGAGATGATTGATTTTTTCAATCACCGCCAGGTCAGGGATTGGTTTCTCCCTGCCCCCGAAAGAAAGGTGCTGCGCGAGGCGGAATATGTGGATGAGTCCGGACAACTTCATCGCATGGACCGGGTGGTGCTGGATCCGGATCGGGTACAGGTGATCGATTTCAAGACCGGGGAGAGGCAGGATTATACGAGCCAGATGAGGGTTTACATGGAGATCTTGAGGCGGGTTTACCCTAACCGAAACACCGAGGGATATCTCGCCTATGTGGATTCAGGCTGGGTGGAGGAAGTGAATTGAGTCGGGCCCTTCTGGTCGATCAGGGAGGTGATCTCATCGCGGCGGTGCAAGGGCTGTTGCTCTCGGAGAAGGAGAGCCTGCCGCAGAGCCTGGTGATCTTCCCCGGGCGACGTCCCGCCCACTTTCTCCGTCGCTCCCTGGCCGAGCAGCTCGAATCGCCCTTCGTCCCCCCCCAGATCCTGTCTTTGGACGAGTGGGTGAATCGGGCCTATGAGCGGCTGGGGTACTGCCATCGCCCCCTCTCGGACATTGACGGGGTTGGCCTGCTCTATCGCCTCCACCGTGAAAGAGAGGGCACGAGCGATCCCGGAAGACCCAAGTGGCTCGGGCTGGGCGGCTTCCTGCCCTGGGGCTTCAAGATCTTTTCCGATTTCGAAGAGCTGGCGATCGAGCAGATCTCAGGGGAGCAGTTGCGGAGGGTTCAGGTCTTGGCGGAAGAGAAGATGCCGCCAAGAATCCAGCGCCATCTCTCCGACCTGGCCGGACTCTACCAGGACTTCTACCAGCGGCTTTTTAGAGATGGCCTTTCCACTCGCTCCTCCCGCTATCTCCGGGTGGCCCAGGAGGGGAATCAACTGGATCTATCCGGGTATCGGCAGATCATTCTGGCAGGTTTCTTTGCCCTGACCCGATCGGAGGTGGAGATCTTCAGCGGCCTGCTTGCACACGATCAGGCCTCCATCCTGCTTCAAGGCGGGGAGGAGGGGTCAGGGATCGAACAGATCATCGAGCAGTTGGGGGTGCAGCCCGTGCGCTGGATGGGCGAAGGCGCAACCCCGGGACCGGAGATTCACTTTTATCGGGCGGTAGACTCGCACGGCCAGGTGATGAAGCTGAATCAGCTTCTGCGGCAGACCCCCAACCTCGATCATCACCAGGTGGTGGTCCTTCCAGATCCAGAGACCCTGTTTGCAGTGGTCGAGCAGGCCCTGCCTTCGGCCGCGGAGGGCTATAATATCTCCCTCGGCTACCCTCTCCTCCGGACCCCGGTCTTCACCTTGATTCAAACCCTGGGTCGCACCGTGGAGACCCGGGAGGGAGATCTTTACTTCTTGCCCGACTATCTCAGGTTGGTGCTCCACCCCTATATCAAGAACCTCTTCTTTGAGGGCGCCATACAAGGGGCCATTGCAAGGGCCAGCTATCCCACCCGGATCCTCTTTCATGCCCTGGAGGAGGTCTTAACTCGGCGTCAGGTGAGGTATTTTTCGTTGCGGGAGATCGAGGAAGATCCCCGAATCTTGAAGGAGTTGGCCGGGAGGATGGCCGGTGCCGTTCGGGAGGGCGTCGGCACGGAAGAGGTTGCCCAGCATCTGAAGAGGATCCACCAAATGTTATTTGCTCCTATCGAAGGACTGCGCGATATCGGCGATTTCTGCGGGAAGCTGCTGGGTCTCATCTCCTATGTGGCGCAGCATAGCCCGGCTCAACTTCACTCCTATTCCTCTCAGTTTATCCAGGTCCTGGGCGAGAGCCTGAAGGCGCTCATGACCTCCCAGATCGGGCAGGAGCGCATGGAAGAGGTCAAGGACTATTTTCGCCTGATGGATGGCTACCTCCGGACGGTGCGCGTCCCCTTTGTCGGCACCCCGCTAAAAGGCCTGCAGGTGCTGGGTTCCCTGGAGACCCGCAGCCTCAAGTTCGAAACCGTCTACTTCCTCGACGCCAATGAAGGGGTCATCCCCCCGGCCAGAAAGGCCGACACCCTGCTCCCACTGACGGTGCGCCGACAACTGGGGCTTTCCACTTATCGGCAGCGAGAGACGATTGTCCGCCATTACTTTGAGAACTTGATCGTCGGTGCCCGGGAGGCCCACATCTTTTACAGCCAGGGCGAGGGTCGGGAGAGGAGTCGCCTGTTGGAGGGGCTGATGTGGAGGGAGCAGAAACAGAACATGGACTTGAAGCTCAAGCACCAGGAGGAGATCTTCTTCCATAGCGACTTCACCCAGGGAGAGCCTCAGCCGATCAAGAAGACGGAGGCGATGCTGCGACAGCTATCCGACTTGAAGTTTACGGCTACCAGCCTGGATGCCTATCTGAGATGTCCGTTGCGGTTCTATTACCGCTTCCTGCTACACCTGAAGGAGAAGGAGGGATGGGGGGAGGAGGTGGAGCAGTCGGAGATCGGCAAACTAGTGCATCGCATCCTGAAGGAGTTCTTCGAGGCCAAGAAAGGCCAGCCGCTGCGCATTGTCCAGAAGGATTACCAAGCCATCAAAGGATTGACGGATCAGTTCTTCGAGAATAACTACGGCCGTCATTCAGGCGGTAGCCTGTTCCTGATTCAATCCCAGGTGAAGGCACGACTTCGGGATATCCTGGACTACCATCGCACCGAATTGCACGGGAGCATCGTCGTGGAATGCGAGAGTCCCCATAGTGCCACGATCGAGGTGACAAAGGTGGGGCCGAGGCGGATCACCGGCAAACTGGATCGGATCGATCGGAAAGGGGACGAGATCCTCATCTGGGATTACAAGACGGGATCAGGAGGCAACCGGATGAAGCCAAGCGGCAAGTTTCCCGGCTCGGCCAGGGAGACCTGGCATAAGACCCTGCGCTCGGTCCAGTTGCCGTTCTATCTCATGCTCTATCTGGCCAATCATCCAGATCAGGGGATCCACCGCATCGACGGCGCCCTGATGATGCTCGGAGAGAAGTCGATTAAGGAAGAGCACCTCTTTAACCAGAAGGTCGATAGGGAAGCCCTCTACGAGGAATACCGGAAGGCCATATACACCTTGATGCAAGAGATTATGGATCCGGGCCGGGACTTCGACGATACCCAGGATCCGGAAGGGGAATGTGGTCGCTGCAACTACAAGGTGCTCTGCGGCCGCCAGTGGGTGAGCAAGAGATGGTAGGGAGAAGGAGCAAGTACAGGTGAAGGGGAGGCCTTCAGGTCATGGTGATCCTTTGTGAACCAGCGGGGCTCATAGGCGCCCTTGGGAAGGATCGCCGTATCGGGGGGACCGAACTTCCTCCCACATTCGCGAAACCCGAAGAAGTAGCGCGAGTCTCAAGAGGAATAGAGGTGGTGCCCCTTGCCCTGGATGAGCCAGGAACCGCACAGGCGACGGTTGGTGTCCCAGAGGGCCCGCTTGCTTCACAAAGCACTCGCTATGGTGCAGCCCGCGAACAGGCGCTGTCGAAGCAGTTCCTCGGCACACGGGGATTCCAGACAAGCTCGCGAAGAAGATCTGTTACCCAATCCGAGTGGAAATGTATCCTTTGGAGGCAATGAGGTCGAGACCGGGTGCCGGGTGTAAGTAATGCTTGACAGGGGGGGGGGCGTGTTATAGATAAGGTCCAGGGAGCCAGTTAGCGAGCTAAGGTCAACCCACAGGGCTCCATTTCCTCGTCGATGGCAATATGCGGGCTTCGCCCGGAGGGGAAGAGTGGGCAACAAGGATAGGCACCGTAAGGATCTTTCCGTTCTAAAGATCACGGTGCCTTTTTGTGTTTGCGGGGAGTGTAAGGCGGGGGTCAGGGGTCAGGGGCCGGGGAACGGCGAGCAGTCAGTCGGCGGGGAGCGGTAGGCAGAAGCGGGCGGCGGCTCGCAGGAAGGAGGGAGTGTGGAAGATTAACTGTGATTCACGGCCGGGAAATGGAGTCTCCTCGGGCGGGAGAAGCCAAAAGTTACATGACCCTATCTACCCTCGGTTAGAGGGGGAGGGGAATGGGATTCCCCAGGAGGATAACATGGCTGCGATTAGAGTTATGGCGTTCGTCGCGTTAATCGCGTTAGTCGGAATGGCTATAGTGGGCGATGCGGTGGCCGGGGAGAAGGTTAAGGGGCGCACCGCCTTTTATACGGTCAAGTGGGAGACAGTCAATGTCCCCGAGGAGGAAGGACTCCTGATGGCCCTCGCTGAGTCTAGGGGAATCACCAGCAATAAGGAAGGGAAAACCTTCGCCGATGGCTGGGTTAGCCGGAGCGTGGGGCTTCTCGATATTAACGTCAAAACCGGACTTGGGTCTGGCCATTGGTATGAAGAAGTGACCGATCGGGATGGTGATAAACTCTACTACCGATCGGAAGGCAAGAGGATGAAAGGAAAACTCTGGGCCAGCTACTGGGAAGGTGAATATACCATAGTGAGAGGCACCGGCAAATGGGAAGGGATCAAGGGAAGGGGAAACTGGTCTATGTATCCCACAGCCCCAATGCAATCGTATACCGATTGGGAGATGGAGGTGGAGTTGCCCAAAAGATGATATGAGATCTGAAATGTCCTGAGCGGTAATTTTATTGCCAGATAGCCCCGTTAAGGGGCGAAGAGATGGGGGGAGGGGCCAGCGGAATTAGCGCTGGCTCCTCCCCCTTTGAAGATCCACTCCTATTGAAGGGAAAAGATGTTAGGCTGAGCCCTTCACCGCCTCCCCGATAGAGAAATTAAGGAGGAATTAAGGACACATCCCTATTTCCTTGAAGAATAGGGATGTGTCCCTCTTACCTCTTACTTTGGGGGGCAATTATGAAAAGCCAATGAAGTAATTCTCCGGTTTCTTGAGAGGCAATTGGATAGATAGAAAGCTGATCTACGGTGTGTGCTGCGTCTCTCCTTCCTGAGAGATGATTCTTTCAAGAGTGGCAGCGAGTGGGGGCAGGTCGTCTGTTACGGTGTCCCACAATCTGTCAAGGTTGATATCGAAATAAACATGGATGGGACGGTTTCTCATGCCGACGATATTTGACCAAGGAATCTCCGTAAACCTGTCTCGGCACTCCTTTGAAGCCTTTGAGGCAGCCTCCCCAACGATCTCAATCGCTTTCATGATGGAGAGTGTAAGCATTCGGTCTGAATCCAGATCCGCTCTCGTTCTACTCCAGGCAAAAGAGATAGCCTCCTTTGCGGCATCCAACATATGTTGCATACGAACGAGGTCATCCTTGCGCATACTGAGTCTCTGCAGTATCAAGGACTTCCTTTCTAAAATAACGGCTCAGATCCTCTGGCGTTCGTAGGTCGACCTTCCGTCCCAACATCTCGGAAAGTTCTATTTCCATACCTGCCATGCGCAGTAAACCTATTACCAGCCCAGGCTCAAACTCAACCAGCACATCAATGTCACTCTCAGGGCCAAATTCCTCGTCCAAGACTGAGCCGAAGAGAGAAAGCTTGCGGATATGATGTCTTTTGCAGAAATCATCGACCTTCTCCTGAGGGATCTCTACGCGCGATTTGCTGCTCATGAATTCACCCCCAGCCCTTTGTACTTTCGGCGCCTTGGCTATCCCTGTTCCAGATTGATTCGCAGCTACCAGGATAATGACGCCCTCAGCCAATGCAACTTCAATGTCGATCGCTGCAAGCCCGACTGGATCAAGCCAGAATTGGGCCACAATATTATCTGTTCAAGAGGAAAGGATTTCAGACTGAACCGTTCACCGCCTCGGCGAACTTCTTTCCGAACTCGAAGCAGGCCTGGAGCTCCTCCGGGTTGGGGACCCACTTCAGGGTGAGGGCAGGCTGGACGATCTGGACGCCCCCCTGCTTCAGCTTATCCTCCAGCGTTTTGGCGGCCTCCCCGCTCCAGCCGAAGGAGCCGAAGGCCGCCCCAATCTTGGCCTTGGGCTTCAGCCCCTTGAGGTCCTCGATGAAGGGGGCCACGGTGGGCAAGAGGTCACGATTGATGGTGGAGGAGCCGACCAGGAGGCCCTTGGCCTCCAAGACTTGGGCGATCACATCGGAGCGATCGCTCACCGAGAGCTTGTACAGCCTGCCCTCTACGCCGGCCGCCTTGATCCCTTCCAGCATGGCGTGCGCCATCTTTTCGGTGCTGCCCCACATGGTATCGTAGGCGATGACCACCCGGTTCGCCGCCTCCCCTCGAGACCAGCGGAGATAGGCCTGGATGATCTTCTCCGGGTCCTTGCGCCAGATCAGGCCATGGCTGGGCCCGATGGTTTTGATGGGAATCCCCAGCTTCCCTACTTCCTCGATCTTCTTGATGATCAAGGGGCTGAAGGGGGTGAGGATATTGGCGAAGTATTTGGTCGCCTCCTCCATCACGATCCCCTCATCCACCTCGTCGGTGAACCGCTCGGTGGTGGCCAGATGCTGGCCAAAGGCATCATTGGGCAGGAGCAGGGCCTCCTCTTTGACATAGGTAAACATGCTGTCCGGCCAGTGGAGCATGGGGGCCTCCAGGAATTGGAGGGTGCGCTTCCCCAGCTTCAGCTCATCCCCGGTCTTGACCACCTGGAAATCCCAATCGCCAAAGTAATGCTTCTGCAGGCCTTCTTTTCCCTTCTGGGTGCAGAAGACCTTCGCCTGGGGCGCAAGCTGCAGAACCTGGGGGATCGACCCCGAATGGTCCGTCTCCACATGGTTAGCGATGAGATAGTCAATGCGAGAGGGATCGATGACCTGGCGGATGCGGCCTAACATCTCCCCCGCGAAGGGCCCATAGACCGTGTCGATCAGGGTATTCTTCTCATCCAGGATCAAATAGGCATTATAGGTCGTTCCGCGATGGGTGGTGTAGGTGTAGCCGTGAAAGTTCCGCGCATTCCAATCCACCGCCCCCACCCAGAAGATCCCCTCGGCCAGTCTTACCTCAGGTGCCATGGCAATCCCTCCTCGCTGCGGATCTTCAAATCGTCCCCCTAGCCCTCTGTCTTTTCAAACGCATCCTTGGCGGCCCCACACTGGGGGCAGACCCAATCCTCGGGCAGGTCGGCAAAAGGGGTCCCGGGCGCGATCCCGTTCTCCGGGTCGCCGAGGGCCGGATCGTAGATGTATCCGCAGATGGTACAAACATATTTATCCATGCTCGACTCCTTTCCAAGGGGTCTCAGTCAAGAGACGAATGTCCCACTGCCTCCTCGCTCAATATAGAGGAAAAAACCCGTGGGTGCAAGGCAAAACGAGAACGAGGTCCATCAGCGATCGATCCCAAAGGGAGAGATAGAATCCCCCAGGACGATGCCGTATTCCCCGGGCTCCAGGGCCTGGGCAGGGGTCATCCGGTAAAGGTCCTTGCCTGCCAGCTCAACCTTCACCCCCACCAGGTATTCATCCACCACTTTAGCGCTCCCTCCTGCAGAATAGATCGAGTATTGGAACTCCCGCAGTCCGTGCCTCCTTTCCAACTTCACCAGGGAATAGAAGTCGGCCGGGTTGGCCCCGTACGAATAGAGGATGGGCTGGGGATTCGCGGTTCGAAGCTCCGAGCGCTCCCCGGAGAGAAAGACCCGGGTGCGATGCATGATCCCCATCACGTAGCCCATCTCCCCCACGGGCACCCGCCTTGCCCGGAGGTAGTTCAGCCGGATCAGGTCATCTCCTTGTTGCAGGTAGAGGCCGTAAGCCGGGGGAGGGAGGACGGGGTCGGCCTGGGCCAGGACGGGGGCCAGGCCGAGGATCAAAGCGGCGAGCCACAAAACGGCGCGCCCAGGGATGCGATGTACGGTCCTTTGGGTCTGGGTCTTCATCGTTGCCTCCTTTGCAGAGAGGTGGGGCCATTTCGCCATTACGGGGTTTCTTGCATCTTACCATAAGAGCCCTGGGGACAAATAGTTCCATGATCTAAATCACAAGGGGGCTCCTTCTTCAACAATTTCCGTCCTCCCTCGGCCTCGGCTTCGAGATCAGGATAGCCATGCGATGCCGAAATGATTTGCCTTGACAGGCATTTTCTTCGATGTTAGCTTAACATCCAATTTTCCATCGAGCCATGTGTATAGATGCGATCTTTATGCAGAGGGCTCTTTCCCTGGCAGCCCAGGGAAGGGGCAGAACCAGCCCCAACCCCATGGTAGGGGCAGTGGTGACCAAGCAGGGCTTGGTGGTGGGAGAGGGTTATCATCGCCGTGCTGGAGAAGATCACGCTGAGGTGATCGCCTTGAGAGAGGCCGGCGATTCCGCCTTCGGGGCTACCCTCTACCTCACGCTGGAGCCCTGTTGTCATTATGGGAGGACCCCGCCCTGCACCGACCGGATTATCCAAACCGGGATCCAGCGGGTAGTAGCCTCCCTGCCCGATCCCAACCCCCTGGTGAGTGGTAAAGGGTTCGAGAGGTTGAGAGAGGCCGGCATCCAGGTGGAATGGGGGCTGATGGAAAAGGAGGCCCGCCGGCTCAACGAGGCCTATATCAAGTTTATCACCACGGGCCTGCCCTTCGTCCTCCTCAAGGGTGCGGCTAGCCTGGATGGAAAGATCGCCACCGCTGCCGGAGAATCGCGGTGGATCACGGGGGCGTTGGCCCGAGAGAGGGTTCACCGCCTCCGGGACGAAGTGGATGCCGTGATGGTGGGAATTGCCACCGCCCTGCAGGATGATCCTCAACTCACCACCCGCCTTCCCTCGGGCCAGGGGAGGGACCCGCTGCGCATCGTCCTCGATTCATCTGGCCAGCTTCCCTTGGAGGCCAGACTGATCAACCCCTGCTCCAGCGCCAAGACCCTTCTGATCACCTCTACCTCATCCCCTGACGAGAAGGTGGAAGACCTAAAGCAAGGAGGGGTTGAAATCTGGCGCATGTCAGAGGAGGGCGGGAGGATCCCACTCCGTCCCCTGTTGAGCAGGCTGGCCGAATCCGGGGTGACGAGCCTGATGATCGAGGGAGGATCGGAGGTCAATGCCTCAGCCCTGCAGGAGGGGATTGTAGACAAGGTGATCCTCTTCCTCTCACCCCGCTTCATCGGCGGGAGGGAGGCCCCCTCCCTGATCGGAGGGCGGGGAACGGAGCGCTTGGCCACCGCCCCCCGCTTGAAAAATATTTCGCTGGAATGGGTGGGGGATGATATAATGATTGAAGGCTATCTACATCCGCTTGAGGACGAGCCATGTTCACCGGCCTGATTGAGGAGATAGGAAAGGTCTTGCACCTGGAGGGGGGAGAGCGTGCTCGCCTCACCATTCAGGCGCAAGAGACCCTGAAAGACCTGGCCCCTGGATCGAGCATCGCGGTAAATGGGGCCTGCCTCACCGTGAGCCACCTTTTGGAGTCCTCCTTCACCGCGGACCTCTCCCCGGAGACGCTGAAGGTGACAAATTTGGGGGAAGTGTGCGCCGGAGAGGGGGTAAATTTGGAGAGGCCCCTCCGCTTGGGCGATCGATTGGGGGGCCACTGGGTGAGCGGCCACATCGATGGGGTGGGGACGATCCGGGAGAGGGCGCCCTCAGCCGATTTCATCCGCCTCTCCTTCTCCTATCCCTCGTTCATGGGGCAGTGGCTGGTCCCAAAGGGATCAGTGGCCGTAGACGGCATCAGTCTGACCCTGGTGGAGGTGAAGCAGGATTCTTTCACGGTGCAGCTCATCCCTTTCACCTCTCGACAGACGACCCTGGGAGGCAAGAGGGTGGGAGAGAGGGTGAACCTAGAGGCGGATCTAGTCGCCAAGTATATCCAAAGTCTGCTCTCGCCATATCAGGGGTTGGGAGCGGGCCGTGGAATCGATCGGAATTTCTTGTCCCAGCACGGGTTTCTGAGGGAGTGAATGGGGAGGAGCGAGGTGAGGAATCGGGTGGGATTCAATTCCATTGAAGAGGCCATTGCTGATATCCGCGAGGGAAAGGTGGTCATCGTGGTGGATGACGAGGACCGAGAGAACGAAGGGGATCTCACGGTCGCAGCGGAAAAGGTGACACCGGAGATCATCAACTTCATGGCCCTCCATGGCCGAGGCCTCATCTGTCTCTCGCTGACTGGCAAGAGGCTGGATGAACTGAAGATCCCCCTCATGGTCGCGGATAATACCGCGCCCTTCGGCACCGCCTTCACCGTCTCCATCGAGGCGAAGCACGGGGTATCCACCGGCATCTCGGCCTACGATCGCGCCCAGACGATCAAGGCCGTTCTGGACCCCTCCACCAGACCTGAAGACCTGACCCGTCCCGGTCACATGTTTCCCCTGCGGGCCCGGGAGGGAGGGGTGTTGAGTCGGGCAGGACAAACCGAGGCGGCGGTGGATTTGGCCCGGTTGGCCGGCCTCTATCCGGCTGGGGTAATCTGCGAGATTATGAACCGGGATGGAACGATGGCTCGGGTCCCCCAGCTTTCCCGGTTTGCCAAGCATCATCATTTCAAGATGATCACGGTCAAGGATCTGATCGAGTTTCGTATGAAGACGGAGAAGTTCGTGGAGAGGGTGGTGGAGACCCAAGTCCCCACCCGGCATGGAGAATTCAAGGCGATCCTTTACCAAAGCACGATGGATGGCAAACAGCACCTTGCCTTCACCATGGGGGAGTGGAACAAGACGGAGCCGGTCCTGGTGCGAGTTCATTCGGAGTGTCTGACCGGCGATGTCTTCGGATCGCTGCGCTGCGACTGTGGGGAGCAATTGGATCGCGCCCTCTCCGCCATCGCCCAGCAAGGCAAAGGGGTCTTGCTGTATATGCGACAAGAGGGGCGCGGCATCGGCCTGGCCAACAAGCTGCGCGCCTATCAACTCCAGGACCAAGGATTGGACACAGTTGAGGCCAATAAGAGACTGGGATTTGGAGAGGATCTCAGAGACTATGGGATCGGTGCCCAGATCCTCGCCGATCTGGAGTTGAGCAAGATTCGACTGCTCACCAATAACCCCCGGAAGGTGGTGGGCCTGGAAGGATACGGGCTCCATATTGTGGAACGGGTCCCCCTGGAGATCAAGCCGAACAGCAACAACCTGATCTATCTTCAGACCAAGCAGGAGAAGCTGGGCCACCTCCTCACCCAGGTCAAGTCGAAGCGGTCCTCGGCTCCCAAGCCGCGCTCCAAGGATTGACTGGGCAGAGCGAGTTTCGTCCGTTGAGGCATGAGGTCGGGCGAGGGGAATCTTTCGTTGCCTTTAAAGGAGAAGGAGGGATTCATGGGAAAGACTTACGAAGGAGAGCTATCCGCCAAGGGACTTCGGCTGGTCCTCATCGTCTCTCGATTCAACGATTTCATTACCTCTCGACTCCAGGAGGGGGCCTTGGATGCCCTTCTCCGACACGGGGGAGATCGGGAGAAGATCGACATCGTCAAAGTGCCGGGCTCCTTTGAAATCCCCTATGTGGCCCGAAGGCTGGCCCAATCCGGCAAATATGACGCCATCATCTGCCTGGGGGCGGTGATCCGCGGGGCAACTCCCCATTTCGAGTACATTGCCTCCGAGGTGGCCAAGGGCATCGCCCAGACCTCTTTGGAGACCGGGGTTCCCACCATCTTCGGGGTGGTCACCACGGATACGATCGAGCAGGCCATCGAGCGGGCTGGCACCAAGAGCGGCAACAAAGGCTGGGATGCCGCCCTGGCGGCGATGGAGATGGTGAATCTCTACAAGGCCATGAAGATCTGAAACAAGGGGGTTGATCCCGAACTATCATGGGAAAGCGGCGCCGGGCGAGGGAATTAGCCCTCTCGCTCCTGTATCAACTTGAGTTCCATCCCGGTCGGCCCCAAGAGGCGATGGAGGATTTCTGGGCCCAGCACCCCAGTTTACCCGAGGCGAAGGAGTTCGCCTCCAGCCTGGTCCTCGGGGTGAGGGAGAGGATAGACCAGATCGACAGCATCATTCAGCGGTTTACTGAGCATTGGAGCCTGCAGAGGATCGCCTTAGTGGAGAGAAATATCCTGCGCCTGGGGATATACGAACTACTATTTCGGGATGATATCCCGAAGAAGGCGGCGCTCAACGAGGCGATCGAGATTGCCAAGCTCTACGGCTCAGAGGACTCTGGCAAGTTCATCAACGGAATCTTAGATCGGGTCATGAATTCCTCTCTCGAGGAGATCCTCGCGCCACCCCAGAAGACCCAGGAGGCGGCGGGTCCGTGAATATCCAATTCCAGAACTCCTGTCTGGAGCAAGTTCCCGGCGAGGTCCTGGTCCTATTTCATTTTGAAGATCAACACCTTCCTCGGGGTCCGCTGGCGAGGGCAGACTGGATCCTCAATGGACTCGTCTCCCGGCTCCTTTATCTGGGAAAGTTTCAGGGCCGGCGGGGGGAGTCCTTGCTGCTTTCTACCTCCAACAAGTTCTCGGTGGACAAGGTCCTGGTATTGGGACTGGGGAGACGATCCGACCTGAGTGGGGAAGGGCTGCTGGAGGGCTATTCATCTGCAGTTACGGCCTCTGCCAAAATGAGGGTTAGGAAGATTGCCCTCACCTTGCCGGAGGAGATCTTTCCCCACCTGACCGATGAGGCAGGAGCAAGACTCCTCCAGATGATCCTCGCGGCCGGGGTCCGGGCGGAGCTTCCCCTTTCCGATCTCAGCCTGGTCTTTTACGAAGAGCAGGAGGCGCGGAGGAATTGGCTGGCCAGCAAGCTGCGCGAGGTCTCTTTGCAGCTCTCGGCCGAGTATTCGCTGGAGATCTCCTTCGCCTAAAGGAGGCCCCGCTTGCTTTACTTCATCTGCTCGGATGTCCATGGGAATCTGGAGGCACTCCAGGCGGTGGTGCAAGCGGCGGAAAGAGAAAAGGCAGACAGATTCCTGATGTTAGGAGACATCGTGGGATACGGGGCCAACCCCCAGGAGTGCCTTTGGCAGATCCGAAAAGCCGCAGATGTGGTCTTAGCGGGTAACCACGATTTTGCTGCCGCCTCCCTTACCGACCTCTCCTCTTTTAACCCCGTGGCCAAAGCAGCCATCCTCTGGACCCGGGACCGGCTCCAGGCAAGAGAGGCCGAATACCTCGCCCAGCTCCCCCTCCTCTACGGGACAGAAGATTTTTTTTTGTCCACTCGACCCCCAGGGACCCTGAGAGGTGGGATTACCTGCTCAGCCTGGCGGATGCAGAGCGGGCGTTCTCCGACTTCGTAGGCCAGATCTGTTTCATCGGACATTCTCACTTCCCTCTCTTCTTCGCCCAAGACGAGGAGGGGGGCTGCTGGATCACCCGAGGTCCCCGGCTCGATCTGCAAAGGGGGTTTCGCTACCTCGTGAACGTAGGCTCCGTGGGGCAGCCTCGGGATGGAAATCCCGAGGCCTGCTATCTCCTTTTTGAGGATCGACAGGGCTGGTTCGAGCTCAAAAGGGTCCATTATGAGATACCCATCACCCAAGAGAAGATACGCGCGGCGGGGCTCCCTTTCTCCTTGGCCGACCGCCTCGCCTGGGGAAGGTAAGGTAGCAGGGGCAAGGCCCTGCCGATCTCTGGCCATCATCTTGGGGGCCCTGGCGATCTTTGGCCTTTCCCTCCTTCCCCCCCGGTTTCCTCTTAGGGATCATTCCCTGGAGGCGGCCACCAAACAACTCGCAGGCGAGCACACCATCACCTATGATATCATCAATCCTCTGGGGGTCCTTTTCCTGCCTGATTATTCGATCGATGGCTTTTCCCAGAAGGTGATTGCCCAGGATGAGTACAGCCGGCGAATCGTGGTGTCGGCGAACCTCTCCCCCTTCTCTTCCCATGCCCCTTTCCCGATTCCCCCTGGATCTCTGAGCGGACTGGATCCTCGCTATTTGAAATCGGAAAAGGCCCGCCAGTCTGGTGATCCGGAGATCCTCTCCCTTGCCCGCTCGATTGCGAAGGGGGCAGACCAGGAGGCGGAGGTGGTAGAGCGGGTCATGAATTGGATCGCTGATCATCTTTCATATGACTATTCGCTCCAGCTTCCCGCTGACGCCCTGTCGGCATTGAGACAGCGGAAGGCCTCCTGTGTTGGATACACGAACCTGGCCATATCCCTGCTCCGCTCCCTGGGGGTTCCTTCTCGCGGCGCCCACGGATATCTGCCTCCTGGCTATGATTGGGGGATCACCAAGGAGTATTGGGGGAGAAAGATCAACGGGGGAGGCTTCCATGCCTGGATGGAGGTCTTTTATCCCGATGCAGGGTGGGTATTCTATGACCCTGCCAATTCCATTCACTTTGTGGACCCTTTTCACATCTTGCTCTGGGTTGAGGGAGGGGAGACGAAGCATTGGGGAAAGGAAAAGGGTTTCATCGATGTGGACCGGGCGACCACATTCACCATCATCGGGGAAGTCAACCATGCCGAAGCGGTGGATGAGATAGGGAGTCCCTCGAAGGACATTCTGGGGCGGAGGTGGGTCGGTCGCCCTGTAAAGGCCTCCCTCTCGGGGACCGTCAGGGATGGAGAGAGAAGACCGATTGAGGAGGGCAGGGCCATCCTTTGGAGAGGGGATCACGGGAAGATCTATCCCCTGCAACAGGGGGGCGGATTTTCCATCTTGGGGTTGGAGCAGGGAAGCCATGCGATCAGCATTCGTGCCAGGGGTTTTTCCGAGGGGCAATGGACTGGCACCCTCCAGGAGGGAGAGCGAAAGATCATTGAATTGGTGCTGGAAGCGGGCGGGGAGGTCGGGGGGAAGGTCACGGATCGAGAAGGGAGACCGATCAGCCAAGGGAAGGTCTTCTACTGGGTGGAGGGGAAGGGATTGGGGGTTCCACTCAGGAAAGATGGGACCTACCTCTTGGAAGGCCTGAGGACCGGAAGGTACAAAATCAGCGTGCGGGCGGACGGTTTCCCTGAGACCTTTCAGGAGGCTTCAGTCTTGCCTGGTCGCGTTGTGGAGCTGAATTTTGTACTGTCCCCTTGAAGACTAAGGATAGACCTGGAGATAGGTCATGCGAGCCCGTTCGCTGAAGGCCCCGTAGTTTGCCTCATAATCCTGGGCCAGCGCTTTTAGATGATTGCTCTTCAGAAACCCCTCCAGGGTCTCCTGATCCTTGAACTCGTAGACGGCCATATATTGGAACTTATCCTCTCCGGATAAGGCTCTGTAGCGACGCGCAGAGAGACAGCCCGGGTACTTGAGCACATCCGGGATGTGCACCTCATGATACCACCGGTTGAATTCGGCCTCCTTTTCGGGGGTGATGGTCGCCTTGACAATAAAGAGGACGGTCTGGGCCATGGCTTCCTCCTCTGGGAGATGAAGGTTGGAGAATTCTCCTTCCACTTTAACAGAGTCGCCTCGGGCTGACAAGGGATCTTTTTCCCCTGTCCCTCCTGGCCTCCCTCTTAGGCAAGGGGAAGGAATGGATCGCCCCGGAGAGGGCGCTAAAGGGAGGAAAACCACCAGTTGAAAAACGACAGCAGAGAACACTTCGTGGACTCCCTTTCCTTTCCCTTGTTGGATCCTTTGGATCGGCAGGTCTGGACGGTCTCGCAACTGACCTCCCGGATCAAGAAGATCCTGGAAAAAAATTTCCCGGCGATTTGGATCGAGGCGGAGATCTCCAATTTCCGGAGGCCGAGCTCCGGCCACATGTATTTTACCCTCAAGGACGAATCCTGCCAGATTAACGCGGTCATGTTCCGTTCCTTAAATCAGCTGCTTCGTTTTGAGCCGGAGGACGGACTGGCCGTCTTGGCCTTTGGGACGCTCAGCCTCTATGAGAGGAGAGGGGAATACCAGATCAATGTGGAGTACTTGGAGCCGAAGGGAGTCGGAGCGCTGCAGCTTGCCTACGAGCAATTGAAGGGGCGACTTGCCCGGGAGGGGCTTTTCGATCGTACGCGCAAGAGGCCGATTCCCCTTCTGCCGAGGAAGATTGGGGTGATCACCTCCCCCACTGGGGCTGCGATCCGGGACATCCTGCAGGTGCTGCAAAGGCGTTTTGCCAATCTGGAGGTCATCCTCTATCCAGTGCAAGTCCAGGGGGAGACGGCGGCGGGAGAAATCGCCCGCGCCATCCAGGAGATGAATGACTGGAAGGGCATCGAGGTGTTGATCATTGGCCGAGGAGGTGGGTCGATCGAGGATCTTTGGGCCTTCAATGAGGAGATTGTGGCCCGGGCCATCTTCGCCTCCAAGATCCCCATTATCTCGGCGGTTGGCCATGAGACCGATTTTACGATCGCCGATTTCGTGGCGGATGTGAGGGCACCCACGCCATCCGCAGCGGCGGAGATGGTCATCTCTCACAAAGACCAGCTGCGGCAGAGGGTGGATGAGCTTCTCGGGCGAATCCTCTCCTCGGTGCGGTTGTTGCTGCAAGGTCAAGCGACTTCCGTCTCCGGCCTGAAAGGGAGGCTTCAGGCCTTCAGCCCTGCCGGGATGTTGCGGCTTCAGAGGCAGGAGCTCTCTGCCCTGAGGGAACGATTGAACAGGGGTGCCCAATCCCATCTGCGAGGCAGGCGAGAATCGTTCCAACGAGTGGTGGAGAAATTGGGGGCCTTGAGCCCCCTGGCCGTGTTGGAGAGGGGTTTCAGCCTTTGCATGAGCCTCCCTTCTTTCAAGATCCTGCGGGACGCAGGGGAAGTGCAGGTGGGGGATGAGGTGTCGGTGCGCCTTCATCGCGGCAGGCTGCTTTGTCAAATAAAGGGACGGGAGAGATAGGGTGATGAAAGATCTCGGTTTTGAAGAGGCCTTGAAGAGACTGGAGGCGATTGTGACGAAGCTGGAGGCCGGGAACCTCCTCCTGGAGGAGTCATTGAAGGCATTCGAGGAGGGAGTCGGGCTGGCTCGCATCTGCGCGGTGCGCCTGGAGGAGGGGGAAAGGAAGATCTCCCAGCTTTTGCGGTCCGAAGGAGGCGAATTGGAGGAGAGGCCATTTGATCAGTTTCCGGAAAGGGAGGAGGAGGCCTGATGTCCTTTGATCTCCAAGGCTATCTCCAGGAGAGAAGGAGATGGGTGGACGAGACCCTCGATCAAGTCCTGCCCCCTGCCTCCTCCTATCCTTTTCCCATCCACGAGGCGATGCGCTACAGCGTTTTTGCAGGAGGCAAGAGGCTGCGGGCCATCCTGGTCCTGGCTGCGGCGGAGGCCGTAGGTTGCAGGGATTCCCGGGTGCTCCCCCTTGCCTCGGCCATCGAGTTGATCCACACCTATTCCTTAGTCCACGACGATCTGCCCGCCATGGACAACTCCGATTATCGGCGAGGTCAGCCCTCTTGCCACAAGGAGTTCGGGGAGGCCGTTGCCATTCTGGCCGGGGATGCCCTCTTGACGCTCGCCTTCTCCCTCATCGCCCAAGAGCCCCTCGTTGACTTGGTGAAGGGAAAGAGGCTTACCGGAATCGTGCAAGAGGTTTCCCAGGCCTGCGGGACAAAGGGCCTGATCGGGGGACAGACCGTGGATATACTGTCCCAGGGGAAGAAGGTGGATCATGATTTGCTGCGCTACATCCATGTTCACAAAACCGGGGCCCTCATTCGAGCCTGTGTACGACTAGGAGGCATGGTGGGAGGGGCTTCCAGTAGGCAGTTGCAGGCTTTAACCGACTACGGGGAAAGGATCGGCCTTGCCTTTCAGATTATGGATGATATCCTGGACGTGGAGGGAGAAGAGGAGAGGGTGGGAAAGGAATTGCGAAAGGACGAGGCAAAAGGAAAGGCGTCCTATCCGGGTCTCCTGGGACTGGAGCGGTCCAAAAGAGAGGCAAAGAGGCTGGTGGAGGAGGCGATGGCTACCCTCTCCTCTCTGCCTGCGGAGAGGACCGAGGCCCTCGCGGCTATCGCCAGCTACATCATCCAGAGGAGAAATTAGGCACCATGCTCTTAGAAAAGATCCATTCCCCCCAAGACCTTAAGGCCCTGGCCCGGGGCGATCTCCCCCAGCTCGCCGAGGAGATTCGCCAGACGATCGTCCAGACGGTCTCCTCCTGTGGTGGGCATCTCTCGTCCAACTTAGGGGTGGTGGAGCTGACTATCGCCCTCCATTACCTCTTTCATGCCCCGGAAGACAAAATCGTCTGGGATGTGGGGCATCAAACCTACGCCCACAAGATCCTCACCGGACGCCTGAACGAGTTCTCCACCTTGAGGCAGGGGGGCGGCCTCGCGGGTTTTCCCAAGCGAGAGGAAAGCCTCTATGATCCCTTCAACACCGGCCATTCCAGCACGGCCATCTCCGCCGCCCTGGGCATGGCCGTGGCCCGCGATCTCCGTGGGGAGAGGCACCGGGTGATTGCGGTGGTGGGAGATGGCTCCCTCACCGGGGGACAGGGTTGGGAGGGATTGAACCAATGTGGGCACCTGGGCAAGGATTTGATGGTGATCCTCAATGACAATGAGATGTCAATTTCCCCCAATGTGGGGGCCCTATCTGCCTATCTGAATCGCCTGATGACCGGGAATTTCCTCCTCAAGATGAAGCAAAAGGTGAAAGAGCTCCTGGGCCAGATCCCCCAGATCGGTTCCCCCATGGTCAAATGGGCAGGTCGGATCGAGGAGCTGTTGAAAGGGATGATCGTCCCCGGGCTGCTCTTTGAGGAATTGGGGTTTACCTACCTGGGTCCCATTGAGGGAAACAATCTGAGTCATTTGATGGAGACCTTTGAAGGGGCCAAGAAGCTGAAGGGGCCGGTGCTGCTTCATGTGCTCACCCGCAAGGGGAAGGGCTATCCCCCAGCAGAGAAGAATCCCTCCGTCTTCCACAGCCCTCCACGCTTTGAAGTGGCCACGGGGCAGTTGGTGAAAGTGGACTCCCCCCTAAGCTACACCGAGGCCTTCTCCCAAGGGCTGATCGAGCTGGCCCGGGAGGATGATCGAATCGTTGGGATTACCGCTGCGATGTCCCAGGGAACCGGGCTCGATCGCTTTGCCAGCCTCTTTCCCTCCCGCTTCTTTGATGTGGGAATCGCCGAACAACATGCAGTGACCTTTGCCGGCGGCCTCGCCGCCTGCGGTTTGTTGCCGGTGGTGGCGATTTATTCCACCTTTTTGCAACGGGCCTATGATCAGCTCCTGCACGATATCTGTCTGCAGAATCTGCATGTGGTTTTTGCGCTGGATCGAGCGGGGATCGTAGGCGAGGATGGTCCGACGCACTCCGGGATCTACGATCTTTCCTACCTCCGCCACCTCCCTCACATGGTCGTCGCGGCCCCCAAGGATGAGAACGAACTCCGCCACCTGCTGAAGACTGCGCTCTGTCATTCTGGCCCGTTCACGGTTCGTTATCCGCGCGGGTCAGGGCAGGGGGTGAAGTGGGATGAGGAGCCGAAGTGTCTGGAGATCGGAAAGGCAGAGGTCCTGCAAGAGGGAAGAGAAATCCTCCTGCTGGCGATCGGCTCTATGGTCCATCCCTCGCTCCAGGCGGCGCGACACCTTAGGGAAAAGGAGGGGATCGAGGCGGCGGTGGTCAATGCGCGCTTCCTGAAGCCCCTGGATTTGTGCCTGATCAGGGAGATGGCCCAAAGGACGGGCAAGGTCCTCACCGTCGAGGAGAATGTCCTGCTGGGGGGATTTGGGAGCTCGGTCCTGGAGGGCTTGGCCGACTCGAAGGCCGATCTCACAGGCTTAGAGATCGAGCGAATGGGCCTCCCGGATACGGTCATCGCCCAGGGGACGATGCAAGGGGTCAGGGCCAAATATGGTTTATGCTGGGAAGCCATAGCTGATCAGGCGCGACGAATGATCCGGGAGCACGTTCCCCTGAAATTAAGGCTGGGCAAAGGCTCGAAGTCCCGCTCTTGATCCGGCAATAGGTGCGACGCAGACCTGTAGCTTGCTGGCGAGCGCCAAGGACCGAATTCCCTTGTCGGCCTACCCTTCAATATCAGGGAGGAGAAATTGAAGAAGATTGGAATTGTCGCCAAACCCCATCGGCCAGAGGCCCGATTGGTCGTGGGAGAGCTCCTGGCCTGGCTGGAGAAGGAGGGCCTGGAGGTCTTTTTTGATCTGGACTCTGCTGCCTTGGTGGGTCGAGAGCGGCAGGGTCACAAGAAATCAGAACTGCCCTCGCTGGTGGATTTTCTCATCGTCCTGGGAGGCGACGGAACGCTCCTTTCCGTGGCCCGCTTAGTGGGCGTGAAAGAGGTGCCCATCTTAGGGGTTAACCTGGGGGGCCTGGGCTTCCTGACCGAGGTCCCCCTGGAGGAGCTTTATGCCATCCTGGAAGAGGTGTTGAGCGGTCAGTACCAGTTCAGCGAGCGACTCATGCTCACCTGTCATATTCATCGTCAGGGGGAGAGGATTGCGGAGTACTCGGTGCTGAATGATGTCATCCTGAATAAGGGAGCCCTGGCTCGAATCATTGAAATGGAGACCTATGTTGATTCGGAATATCTGACGACCTATCGGGCCGATGGCCTTATCATCTCTACCCCGACCGGCTCCACTGCCTACTCGATGGCGGCAGGTGGTCCCATCATTTACCCTTCCCTGCAGGCGCTGGTACTGACCCCTATCTGCCCCCACACCTTGACCAATCGCCCCTTGGTGATCCCCAACCGGGTCCGGGTGGAGGTGAGCTTGATCTCCGAGAATGAGGATGTCTATCTGACCCTGGATGGGCAGGTGGGTTTCGCTTTGCGCTATCGGGATGTGGTGGAGATCAAGAGCTCGGAGCATGGGATCAAACTAGTCAAGTCGAGCCATCGCGGCTATTTCGAAGTGCTCCGCACCAAACTCAAGTGGGGAGAGAGATAGCCTTATGTTGCACGAGCTTCGTATCCGGGACTTCGCCCTCATCCAAGAGGTCTCCGTGGAATTCCTCCCCGGCTTCAATGTCCTGACCGGGGAGACCGGAGCGGGTAAATCGATCATCATTGATGCCCTTGCCTTTCTCCTGGGTGCTCGGGCCCAGAATGAACAGATCCGCTCCGGAGCCGAAGAAGCCGTCGTCGAGGGCAGCTTCGACCCTCTGCCATTCCCCGAGTTCCGAGATCTCATGGAGGGCGCAGGCCTTCATCAAGATCCAGATCAGTTCTTGCTCCTCAAGCGCCATCTGCTGAACGATGGGAAGAACAAGGCCTACATTAATGGGAGCCTCGTTTCCTTGTCGGTGCTCCGGGAACTGGGGGATTACCTGGTTGACATCCAGGGCCAGCATCAGAGCCAGTCTCTGCTGGAGTCCAGGAGGCAACAGGGATTGCTGGACGCCTACGCAGGACATCAGGAGAAGGTGAAGCAGCTGCAGCATTGCTATCAGCGCGTACAGTGGATAAAAAAGGAGCTGGCCGAGTTGAGCCAGGATCAGGGCGATGTGGGAAAGAGAGAGGAATTACTCGAATTCCAAAGGGCAGAGATCGAGGCCGTCCAATTGAAGCCTGAGGAGGAGGAAGAGATCGCCCGGGAGGCATCGATTCTGTCCAATGCGGAGCGGTTGTTTGGTTGGTGTGAGGCGACCTGGGGCAAGATCTGCGATGAGCCAGGGGCCGCCCTCGATTCTATCTCCTCGGCGATCTCCTCTCTGAAGGAGGGGAAGGGGGTTGATCCCCGGCTGGCCACTCCGCTGGAGGCCCTGCAATCGGCCCGGATTTATCTCGAGGAGGCGGCATCTTTCCTGAAAAGCTATCAAGGCAAGATCGATTTCGATTCCGGACGCCTGGAGGAGCTGGAGGTGCGGCTCTCGATCATTGCAAAGCTCAAACGAAAATACGGGGGGACCGTCTCGGAGATCCTAAATTATCACCGGCAACTCCTGCGAGAATTGGAGGATATTCGAGGGCTGGCAGAAAGGCAGGCCCGGATCTCTTCAGAGCGGGAGGGGCTATTGCAGGAAATGGGGCGCCTTGCCCTGGAGATCTCCCGAGCCAGAAGGGAGGCGGGGATCTCCATGGGGGAAAAGGTCCAGCAGGAGCTGCGACAGCTCGGCATGCCGGGGGCCATCTTTTTGGTGGAGCTCTCGGATCTGGAGGATCCAGCCGGCGAGCTGGTGGTGGAAGATAAGAGGTACCCGCCTTCCCCGCGAGGGATAGATGGGGTTGATTATCTATTTTCCTCCAATCCCGGGGAAGAGGTAAAGGCGTTATCCAAGATCATCTCTGGCGGTGAACTCTCTCGAGTCGTCTTGGCCTTGAAGACGACCCTGGCAGCCCTTGATGAAATTCAGACCTTGGTCCTGGA
This sequence comes from bacterium, assembly GCA_043800755.1. Classification (GTDB taxonomy): domain Bacteria; phylum Methylomirabilota; class Methylomirabilia; order CAVQYV01; family CAVQYV01; genus JAZDMQ01. The sequence goes on from JAZDMQ010000027.1 coordinate 26,796, forward strand.
TGAGGTCGACACGGGCATCAGTGGAAGCATGGCGGAGGTGGTGGGCCAGAAGCTGAGGACCTTAGGCAGCCAGCGGCAGGTCCTGTGCATCACTCATCTTCCTCACATCGCTACCTTCGGGGATGCCCATTTTAGCGTGATCAAGCAACAACAGGGCGACCGAACCGTGGCGCGAGTGCAGAGGTTGAGGGAGACGGAGAGGGTGAACGAGATCGGACGGATGTTGGGCGACAAGGGGATCTCACAAACACCCCTGCGGCACGCGAGGGAGATCCTCTCTCAAGCCCGGGAATGGAAACGGGGAGAAGATGCCACTCTCACGACCCCTAAGAGGATATAGGAACCTTCAACGCCTGACCCAAATCATCAATGTTTTTGCCAAGCAGGGATTTGGCTACCTGGTCGTGCTGCTCAGGCTGAGAAATATCCTTCCCCTCAGGCGCCGATTTGAGAGGGAAGGAGAGGGCCTCCGGGCGATAACGATTCCCAAGAGAATCCGTTTAGCCTTCGAAGAGTTGGGGCCTACCTTCATTAAAATGGGCCAAATCCTGAGTTCCCGCCCGGACCTGATTCCTCCTTCTTTCGTGGAGGAGTTCAAACGCCTCCAGGATCGCGTCCCTCCCTTTCCCTTCGAGCAGGTGAGGGAGACCGTGGAGAGGGAGCTCGGCGTTCCCATCGAAGAGAACTTCTCCTACTTCTGCGAAACCCTGGAAGCCGCCGCTTCCATCGCCCAGGTGCATCGCGCCGTCTTAAGAGACGGCTCGCCAGTGATCTTGAAGGTCCAGCGGCCGCAAGTCGATAAGGTCATCGAGGAGGATGTCCTCCTGTTGCAGGCCCTGGCGCAGCTCTTAGAACGGCATTTGGCAGAGATACGCATCTACAATCCCACGGGGGATCGTCTCTGAGTTCTCCCGGGCCATTCGGCGAGAGCTCGATTTCAGCCTCGAATCCTCCAATCTGGAGAGGTTCCGCCAGAACTTCAGAGGCCGTTCCTCGGTGGTCATTCCGCGAGTTTACTGGAACCAGAGCACCTCACGACTCCTGACCTTGGAGTGGCTGGAGGGAATCCCCATTGATGAGGTGGAGAGGATCAGACAAGATGGCCATGACCCAATAGAGATCGCCCGCCTCCTGGTAGATGCTTATCTGGTGCAGATCTTTGAGCACGGACTCTTTCACGCCGACCCCCATCCCGGCAATATCCTGGTCCTTGAAGGAGGTAAGATGGCCCTCTTGGATTTTGGCATCGTGGGCCGCATCCGCCCGGAGATGATGGGGGTCAATGCCTCCGTGTTCTTAGCCCTGGTGAAAAGGGATTATGACCGGCTGGTGGAGGAGATCTTGAAGGTCGGACTGGTATCCGACGAAGCCCAGATGCGAGGTTTTCGAGAGGACCTGATCGATTTCATTGAGCCGCATTATGGGCGGGACCTGGCGCATATCGAGGTGGGAAAGATCGTCTCGGAGGCCACCCAGTTGGCCAACAAATATCATATTCGCCTGCCCCTGGATCTGGTGCTATTGGGCAAAACCCTGGTGACCGTGGAAGGGGTGGCGCGGCAGCTCAATCCCCACCTGAACCTCCTGGAGATCGCCAAACCTTATGCCCACCGGCTCATCCGTCGAGAGAGAAGCCCCTGGAATTTGACCTCCAAGGCCTTTTCCCTTGCTCAGGAATATGGAGAGCTGGTGGAGAAGTTGCCTTCCCAGATTCACCTCGCCATGACCAAGCTGTTGCACGGCAGGCTGAGGGTGGAATTTAGCCATGTGGGGTTGGAGCATCTGCCGAAGGAGATGGATCGCTCCAGCAATCGCATCTCTTCCAGCCTCATCATCTCCGCCATCATCGTGGCCTCCTCCCTGATCATCAATTCCGGCAAGGGACCCCTGATTTTTGGGTTCTCCGCCCTCGGGGTCGTGGGTTTCTCCCTTGCGGGACTTCTCGGCCTTTGACTGGCGATTGACATTTTGAGATCGGGTAGGCTCTGATAGGAGATTGGCTTTTCCGCAAGCAGTCGAACGGGCCCTTAAACAGGAAGGAGTTTTGAGATCGAGTGAAGGAATGCGCCTTATATTCTCATGAAGAATCGGGCGGCTAATTAGGAAGAGGACAAGGACTGGAGGGATGAATCGTAACGATGGAAAGGGATGAACAGAGAGAGGTCTTGCTCTTGGGATTATCTCATGCCCTGGTGCACGGGTACATGCTGCTCTTTCCGGCAGTACTCCTGCTGATCATGAAGGAGTTCGGTGTGGGCTATTTCCGGCTGGGGATCCTGGGAACCATTGCCAATTTTGCCTTTGGGCTGGGTGCTTTGCCTGCAGGCTTCCTTTCCGACCGTCTGGGAGCGAGGCGACTCATCCTGTTTTACCTCTTCGGCTCCGCCTTTGCTGCGACCCTGGTCTCCCTCTCCCGATCATTTTTTCACCTGGCGCTCTGTTTGGGGTTGCTGGGTTTGTTTTGCAGCCTCTACCATCCTTGCAGCCTGGCCCTGCTTTCCCGTTTCAGAGAGCATGGAAAGGCCTTTGGGATCGTGGGGGCCTTGGGGAACGTGGGCCTGGCCCTTTCGCCCCTCTTGGCCGGATATTTTGCCTCGCGTCTCGGATGGAGGAGGACCTTTCCCCTGTTTTCCCTGGCAGGCTTGATCGTGAGCTTCGCCTACCTTTTCCTGCAGAGGCACCTCTTCTCTGCAGGCGGGCAGAGGAAGGCGGAAAGAGGGGCTTCAGCTCCCCCAGAAGAGGGCACATGGATTACCCTCCCCTTTGTCTTGCTCCTTTTTATGCAGATGCTAGCGGGCTTTTCCTTCCAGGGGGTCACTACCTTCCTCCCGACCTATCTCGCTCGAAGGGTGGAGATCCAGCTATTCGGCCTGGATGCGGTGGGAATTGGAGGGATCATGGCCAGCATCTCTCTCATCATAGGGGTCTTTGGACAATACCTGGGAGGGTACCTGGGACAAAAGACGAATGCCAAGAGACTCTATCTCTTCATGGTATCCGCCACCTTTCCTTTCCTGCTGATCGCCGGTTCAACTCGAAATCTGCTCTTGGTAGCGGCCGTTGCCGCCTTCGCCTTCTTTTACTTCTGCGCCCAGCCCATAGGGAATATCCTCCTCGCAAGCTTTACCTCCACCAAGGCTCGAGGTAAAGGCTATGGCATCTCCTTCTTTTTCTCCTTCGGGCTTGGGTCCCTGGCCGCCAGCTTTTGTGGCTTTATTGCAGAGAGGGTCTCCTTGCCCGCAGTCTTTGTTGTTCTTTCCGTCCTCACCTTTCTTCAAGCAAACATGGCCTTTGTCCTCACGCGCCTCCATGAGTATCCCCGCCCCACCTCCAGATAGATCCGGCCAGGAGAAGTGGCAAGCCAACCGTCGGTTTTCTGGAGAGTCAATCCCATTCTTAGTTGAAATTCCTCAGCGACCCCTGTCATGGCCTTATGCAACTTGATCTCCCCTTGCGGTCCTTTCCCCTCGGATCTCCCCCTGCAGGGCAGCCCGCAGGGTGGGAAGATGCCGGTATCCCTTGACCCGGCGAAGCCTGGGTTCGATGTCCAGCCTGCCTGTGCGTGGCACGCAGACAGGCAGGGCAGAGGCCACCCATCTCTGCTTCTGATCGCTGTTTCTCCAGCGGTCCACCGGATTCGTTCGTTCCCCCACTTGGGACATCAGGGATTCCAGGCAGTGGGTGGTCTTCAGGCTGAGTCCCAGTTGAGGAAATACCCCCAACCGGTGCAAGGTGAGGGTCTCCTCCATCCCCTCGTCCAGACTGGCGACCGCGGAGACATTCACCAGGCGCAGCTCCTGCCGGCAGCGATGGAGCGCAGCCTGAGCTTCGGTGTAGGTAGGCTTCTCGTACGCGGCCTGCAGCCTCCTCCGCCAGAGGGCCTGCTGGGACTTGGGGAGATAGCTCACCACATTCTCCCGTTTATGCCACTCTGCCTGTGCGTTGCACCTGTCTGCCGTGCTTACGGCACAGGCAGGCGCAGACAGGAGGGCGATGATCATCTCATCCTCGGCGAAGGTTTTCCCATCCAGGATCAGGGCCACGAAGTCATAGGAGTCCAATCGGCGTTCGCAGAGCTCGCGGAGCTTCCGGGCGCTGGCCCGGATGAAGCGGCGGGAGAGGGAGGAGGCACTCAGGCCGAAGGCAGCGGGGATCGCCTCCGCACACTCCCCACCTGTCTGCGCAGGCAGGTAGGATCGGCAGCTCAGACCCCGGAGGATCTTCCGGAGGATTCCCGGATCGGCCTGATGGGGCTTCTGCAGGCCCTGGTAGGTCTGGAGGGGAACTTCCCGGTTGTGGGCCCGATCCCACAGCCTCCTGTAGATGACGGCCAGCTTCTGATCGGCCAGGTAGACCGAGCCTCTTTGCTGACTCCAGCGGACCACTCCCGGGAGACCTCC
>JAZDMQ010000041.1:0-6788 GCA_043800755.1 bacterium
CGCCTTTCCTACGGAGGGGCGCAGGGGTTCTATGGGATCAATCCCGACCTGACTTGCCTGGGAAAGATCATCGGGGGAGGATTGCCAGTGGGGGCCTTTGGAGGCAGGAAGGAGGTCCTGGAACAAGTAGCCCCCTTAGGAGAAATCTACCAGGCTGGCACCCTTTCGGGCAATCCCCTCACCATGACTGCGGGCATCGAGACCCTGAGGGTGCTTCAGACCCCGGGCCTCTATGAGGGATTGGAGGAACGAGGGCGCAGACTCGCTGCTGGGCTGAGAGAACAGGCCAAGAGGGCGGGCATTGAAGCCCAAGTGAATCAGGTCGGATCCTTGCTCACCGCCTTCTTCACCAAGTCCGAGGTAGTGGATTACGGCACCGCCAAGACCTCGATGGCTGCGAGATACGGCGAGTTCTTTACCAAGATGCTGGACGCTGGAATCCACTTGGCCCCCTCCCAATTTGAGGCCGCCTTCCTCTCCACGGAGCATCAGGAGGAGGATATTGAGAGGACGATCGCGGCTGCCCAAGCCTCTTTTCGCGCCTTGCAGAAGGGTTGATCTATATCTTGGGGGGCTTATTGGGCCCGGAAGACGATGGAGGCGACTCGATCCCCGTTGTTAGGCCCTCGAAGCCTGAGCTCGTAAAATCCTCGTGATTTTCTCCTTGACATTTGTCAGAGGTGGCAATATACAAATAGGCCGGTTTCTCCCCTCGGTTTGCTGGTGCCTCGCCCAGGAACAAGAACCGAGGCCTCTTCCGAGGGGGAGGGGGTTAACGCCTGGGCCTCGATCAAGGACCCATTGGGGGAAACACTCATATGAGACGATTGGATGAAAGATAGATGACCGCAGTAGACCTTGGCCTGTTTGCCATTATTTTAGTGGTTCTGATAGGTCCCTTCTCCAACAAAATCATTGAGCGAAACCTTGAGGCCTTCCTGTTTGTGATGGGCGCGCTGGCGGTCACCATCGCGGGAGTCTGGGAATTCCCCTTGGTGATGGAGGCGGTCAAAGAGCCGGTGGTCAAGGGCATTGTGCCTGCGGTGCTGGTCGCGGGGCTGCTGTTCCACTACGGAAGAGGTCCTACCCAACGCGCCATGGACTCGATCTTGAAATGGGTCCCCTTGAAGCTGGTGGTGTTCGCCATCGTGGTTTTGCTTGGGTTGGCATCGAGCGTGATTACCGCCATCATCGCCTCCCTCCTGCTGGTGGAGCTGGTGAATATCCTGCCACTGGAACGCAAGGCCAGGATCAATGTGGTCATCATCGCCTGTTTCTCCATCGGCCTGGGGGCGGCCTTGACCCCCCTGGGGGAGCCGCTCTCCACCATTGCGATCACCAAGCTGCAGGGCCCACCCTATCACGCGACCTTCTTCTTTCTTTTCGATAAGCTCGCCTGGTACATCATCCCCGGCATACTGGCCATGGGCATCCTGGGCCCCTTCTTCACCGGCAGCAAGGCCGGGGAGGCCCTTACTGACCCTTCGGGCGGCGGGGAGACGCTCAAGGATGTGGGGATCAGGGGGCTAAAGGTCTATCTATTCGTCATGGCCCTCATCCTGCTGGGTGGGGGGATGAAGGTGATCATCGACAAGTACTTCTCGGCGATCTCCTCCAAGATCCTCTTCTGGGTGAACATGGTCTCGGCGATACTCGACAACGCCACGCTCACTGCGGCGGAGATCGCCCCGACCTTGCATATAGACCAGATCACGGCGGCGCTGATGGGCCTCTTGATCTCCGGCGGCATGCTGATCCCTGGGAATATCCCCAACATCATCTCGGCGAACAAGATGGGCATTACCAGCAGGGAATGGGCTCGGCTGGGGGTTCCCGTCGGACTGATCATGATGCTGCTATACTTTGCATGGTTATTCTATCTTCCCTTTCACCCGACCTTAAGGCTATAGAGCAGATTCCAACTATCAACCTAGAAAGCTTGGTTTTCCTTTAGTCATGCCTGAACAGGGGAGAATCATTGGATTCCATGGCGCAAAGATGGCAGTGGAGCTTCCCCGCTCCGGGGCCTGCTCCAAGTGCGGGATCTGCATGCAGGGCGAGGACCAGACGAAGATGATTCTGGAGTTGGAGAACCCCGGCCGAGTCCGTATCGGGGACTGGGTGACGCTGGAGCTGGAGGGAAAGAGAGTCCTTCAGGCAGCCGCTTTTGCATACGGGATTCCCGTCGTAGGGCTCCTGCTGGGGGCATTGTTGGGTTTCTACCAGGCCCCCTCCCCAGCCCAGGGAGAAGTTTTTACCCTCATTGGCGGGGGGCTTGGCCTGGCTGTCGGCTTGCTTTTGGCCGTCTACTTGGATCGAACCTGGGGTAAGAAGGGTCGTTTCGAGCCCCGGATTATCGAAATCATCGGAGGAGCTGAAGATCCGTTTGCCGATTCTAAAAACCTTTAAAGGTGGCGTTCATCCCGCCGAATACAAATATCTCACCGATCAAGCTCCGATCCGCATGGCCAAAGTCCCATCCCAGGTGATCATTCCCCTCCAGCAGCATACAGGAGCCCCCTGCGAGCCTTTGGTGACCAAGGGAGACAAGGTAAGGGTCGGGCAGAAGATTGGTGATGCGAAGGCTTTTGTCTCTGCACCGGTCCACGCCTCCATTTCGGGTACGGTTTCCAACATTGCCAAGCATCCTCATCCTCTGGGCCAGGAGTTGCTGGCCATCTTCATAGACTCAGATGGGGAGGATAAATGGGTGGAGGGGATTGGATCCATACGGGATTATTCGACTCGTTCCCCTCAGGAGTTGAGGGACATCGTTCGAGAGGCAGGAATTGTAGGAATGGGGGGAGCCGCCTTTCCCACCCATGTGAAGTTGACTCCTCCCTCCGACAAGAAGATCGACTTAGTTCTCTTGAATGGTGCAGAGTGCGAACCCTATCTGACCTCGGATCATCGGATCATGGTGGAGCGACCTGCGGAGGTGGCGGAAGGCCTTCGCCTCATCATGAAGATTTTAGGGGTGCCCCGAGCCATAGTGGGGATCGAGAGGAATAAGCCGGATGCTATCGCCGCCCTTCAGAGGGAATTCAGCACTGAGCCATCCATAGAAGTGGTGGAGATGAAGGTGAAATACCCCCAGGGCTCGGAGAAGCAGCTCATCAAAGTCCTTGCACATCGAGAAGTTCCCTCAGGGGGACTTCCTTTCGATATTGGCGTCGTGGTACAGAATGTGGGCACAGCCCTTGCGATCTATGAAGCTATCGCCTTGGACAAGCCCCTGGTCGAGAGGGTCATCACCCTCACTGGAGATGCCATCGCTCATCCCGCCAATCTCTTAGTGAGAATTGGGACTCCCCTCAAGGACCTTCTTGACGAATGCGGAGGCATTGTGGGAGAGCTGGGAAAGGTGGTGGTTGGAGGACCCATGATGGGCTTGGCCCAGTACAGCCTCTCCATTCCCGTGGTCAAGGGTACCTCCGGGGTGCTGATACTATCCGAGGATCAAGCAGAGATAGTGGAGGAAGGGCCATGTATCCGCTGCGGTCGTTGCTTGGCGGTTTGTCCCATGCGCCTTTCTCCTTCCCTCATGGCTGATGCCGTTAAGGCCAAGGATATTGCCTCGGCGGAGGCATGCCATCTTCTGGATTGCATGGAATGTGGCTCCTGCGCCTTCGTCTGTCCTGCGAAGAGGCACATGGTGCAATGGATCAAATATGGCAAGAATGAGATTGCCGCAAAGAGGCAGAAGAAATGAGAACTGAGGCCGATGAAGGCACCAAGGACCAGACAATAGAGATCCCCAATCTGCTGGTCTCTGCCTCTCCCCATATCCGGGACACTATCACTACTGCCGAGATCATGCGGGATGTAGCTATTTCGCTTATCCCTGCGGGCATTGCGTCCATCTATTTCTTCGGATATCGCGCCCTTCTGGTGATTGTCACCTGTGTCCTCGGTTCCATGCTGACGGAGGCCGTTACCCGGAAGATCGTTAATAGGCCCAGTAGTCTCTCCGATGGAAGTGCTTTGGTTACGGGCCTCCTTTTGGCCTACTGTCTTCCCCCGAACTGTCCATACTGGATTTGCATCGTGGGTGCCGCCTCCTCCATCGTTCTCGCCAAGGAACTATATGGAGGATTGGGGTACAACCTCTTTAATCCCGCCCTGGTGGGGCGGGCGATACTGCTGGCGGCTTGGCCTACCCAGATGACTACCTGGATGATGCCCCGCGTCGAATGGTTGGGCCGGTTGGATGCCGTGACCGGAGCGACTCCCTTGACTGCCCTGAAGCTCCGGGGGCAAACCGCCCCCCTCCTGGATCTCTTTACCGGACGCGTAGGGGGGAGTTTGGGCGAGACTTCTGCCTTGGCCCTCCTTATCGGGGCTGCCTACCTGCTCCTTAGAAGGATCATCGATTGGAGAATCCCCACCAGCTTTATCCTCACCGTTTTTCTGCTCTCCGCTGCCCTCGGGGGCGATCCCCTTTTTGCCATTCTTTCAGGGGGAGTCATCCTGGGGGCCTTCTTTATGGCCACAGATTACGTGACCTCCCCTATCACCCCTAAAGGGAAGATAATTTTTGGCCTCGGCTGCGGAGCTATTACCGTTCTCATTCGCTCCTATGGAGGGTATCCCGAGGGAGTCTGCTATGCTATCCTGCTCATGAATTGTACCACTCCTCTCCTCGAGAAATACACCCAGCCCGAGGGATACGGCCTTATCCGAGCCCGAAGGAGCTCATCGTGAGGGAAATCATCGATTTCGCCCTGAGGCTTCTAATTACTTGTGCTTTATCCGCGGGAAGCCTCTCTTGGGTCTATGAGCTCACTGCTGACCGCATTCGGGAAAATCAGGAGAAGCAAAAGATCGGGATGCTAAAGAAGGCATTGCCGGCAGCAGAGCGCTTCGAGACCATCGACCGGGGAGGGCTCAAATACGAGGCAGGCTACCGGGGAGACGAACGCATAGGGGGCGTCTTCTATGCCGAGGGAAAGGGATACGGAGGAGTGATGCAGGTTATGGTTGGCTTAGATTCGCAGGGGAAAGTGGTAGAAGTTGTCCTGCTCTCCCACAAGGAAACTCCCGGGCTGGGAACCAAAGTTGCAGATCAAGAATTCCGGCATCAATTCCTGGGGAAGGGCGGGCCCTTCCTCCTCAGAAAAGATAATCCCTCAGGAAATATAGATGGCGTGGCCTCGGCCACCGTTTCCTCCCGGGCGGTGACCAAGGCAGTGGATGATTCCTTGCAAATTTTCAAAGGGGAATGGGGGAAACATGGCTAAGCTTTCCACCTTCACCAACGGATTGCTTAAGGAAAATGCGGTGCTAGTTCTCTTGATTGGACTTTGCCCGACCTTGGCTGTCTCCACCACGGCCATGGATGCCTTGGGCATGGGAGTTGCGACGGCTTTCGTTCTGGTTTGTTCCAATATCTGCATCTCCGCGGTGCGCAAGCTGGTGCCCCCTCAAATTCGTATCCCCATCTTCATCATTATCATCTCTACTTTTGTCACCATCGCCGATTATTTCATGAACGCCTATGCTCCAACCCTCCACAAGTCCCTGGGCCTCTTCATTCCTCTCATCGTGGTGAATTGCATTATTCTGGGGAGGGCGGAGGCCTTCGCCTCCAAAAAGGATCTATTTTCTGCCGCCTTAGACGGCCTAGGCACGGGCATCGGATATGTTGGGGCGATCGGGCTTATAGGCTCGATGCGCGAAATATTGGGCAATGGCAGCCTCTTCGGTTACAAGCTGACCTCTGGCCTCTTCAGCCCAGCCATCATTATGATTCTTCCGCCGGGGGGCTTCATTGTTTTTGGCTTCATCATTGCGTTCCTCAATCACTTCACCAAGAAGGAGGCCTGCTGAAGTGGGTACCGACTTGTTCCTCATCTTCGTATCGGCGCTCCTGGTCAATAACATCATCCTGATTCGATTTATTGGCCTCTGCCCTTTTTTTGGAGTATCTTCTCGGATGGAAACCTCGATTGGCATGGGATTTGCGGTAGTTTTTGTGATGACGCTCTCTACTACCATTTCCTGGTCCATTGATCACTTCCTCCTCCGACCTTACAATCTTTTTTTTCTGAAGACGACTTTTTTTATCTTGGTGATCGCCTCCCTGGTTCAGCTCGTGGAGATGTTCCTCAGGAAGATCATCCCTGCATTGTATAAGGCCCTGGGAATCTACCTTCCCTTGGTCACCACCAACTGCGCCATCCTCTGGGTTGCCCTTTATACCGTAGAACGGGGCAATAATTTCAACCTCCTGCAGTCGATTATCTGTTCCTTGGGGATTGCCTTGGGTTTCAATCTGGCCATTATCCTGTTTTCCAGCCTCCGAGAGAGAATAGAGGCAGCCCCTATTCCCAAGGCGTTCCAGGGCGCACCCATCTCGTTCATCACTGCTAGCTTAATGTCGCTAGCCTTTTTGGGATTTGTCGGCCTCTTTGGGCTGCAGCTATAGCGAGCCGGGGAGATGAAGTATCTTTTTAGATCACTCGAGGTGATCCCTTGCTAATTCTGACCGCGGTCTTGAGTCTAGGCCTAGTGGGCCTTATCATAGGGATTGGCCTGGCGATGGCCAATAAGAAATTCTCCGTTGAGATAGATCCGAGGGAAATCCTTATTAACGATTGCCTGCCGGGGGCCAACTGCGGGGCCTGCGGGTACCCAGGATGCAGCGGCTATGCCGCCGCGGTGTGTGAGGGAGAGGCGGCGATCGGCCAATGTCCAGTAGGGGGCAAGAAGGTCTCTGACAAGATTGCCATCATCATGGGGGAGGAGGCAGTAGAATTTGAGCCTCGGATAGCCCGCGTCCTGTGTGC
>JAZDMQ010000044.1:0-2256 GCA_043800755.1 bacterium
GATGCGGAAAAGCTGAAGCTCTTTCGGTCCATCCGGCAAAGGTGCTATGAGGTGGCTATCGCCACCTGAGGCCGGATGGCTGGCTGTAGATGCCTGGAAGAACTTGAATGGAGGGTGAAGTGTCTCTCCGTCTGCTGCAAACAGACGGGGAGGTTCATCTGAGGACCTAACCAAAGTCATCCCAACCTCTTGCGAACAGAGCCCAGGGACGTTGGGACTCTTAAAAGAGCCTCCCGGTCTCTCAGGGGACCCATGAGGAGTTCTATCGCTGTTCTTGGGCTCACCTTTCACCTTGACAAAATCCCTCAAAGAAAATAAATGAAGGATCTGGAGGCGGGTTGTGGCCGGTGCCGCTCCTGGACTTCAAATCCAGTGCGGGGCCCTTCACGGCGTCCCGGGTGGGTTCGACTCCCACGCGCCTCCGCCAATGAAAATCAATAACTTGCAGACCTGGCCTCTTTTGCCTGCAAATCAAGAGAGGCCATTTTTTGCCGAGCCTCCCCCACAAGCCAACCCGTCTGCAGGCGTCTTGCCAGGCAGTATCCCTGAAATCTCTGATCCGCTGCCCATCGGATATGAATGGGCGATCCCTTCTCTCTGCTTTTCTCTGGCGAGGCCAAAAAGATCCCCGAAGTATTTTTCCCTATGCTAATATTTTTCCACGATGAAGGCCTATCCCCGATTTCTGACCCCTCAGCTGGAATCCTTCCATCCCCTGGAGCTCGCGAAGGCGACGGAGGAGATCGTCTGCCAGGGGGATCAACGGAAGTATACCGAATTCTATGTCACCGGGGTATATGGAGGGATCGCCACCGGTTACACCTGTGGCTGTTGCCTGCGATGCATCTTCTGCTGGGTGGGCCTGAGCCGGGAATTTCCCGAGTCCTATGGCCGATTTTACTCCCCAAAGCAAGCCTTCCAGAGACTGAGGGAGGCAGCGAAGAGGCATCATGTGAGCAAGGCGAGGATTTCAGGGGCCGAGCCCACTCTGGGCCGGGAGCACCTCATTCCTCTCCTTCAACTGGTGGAGGAGAATCCGCTCTCCCTCTTCATCCTGGAGACCAATGGGATCCTCTTCGGTGCGGATCCCGGCTATGTGAAAGAGGTCTCCCAATTCCAGAAGGTCCACACCCGGATCTCCCTCAAGGCAGGGACTCCCGAAGGATTCAGGAAAAGGACGGGAGCGCAGCCGGAGGCCTTTATTTTGCCCTTTCAGGCGATCCAATCTTTTCTTCGCCATGGGGCAAGTTTCCATGTTGCCTCCATGAGTGCTGACCCCAGGTTTATGGATGAGAAGGAGAGGGAAAGCCTCCTTCATCAATTGCAGGAGATCGATCCCCGGCTGATCAAGCATCTGGAAGAGGAGGTGGTCGATCCCTATCGGACTACCCTTCTGCGATTGAGATGTGCAGGCTTTCAAGCATTCTCTGAGGAGAGTGATGATCGGGATACGAAGGTGAGATAAAGGAGGCATCGTTGAATCGAAGGGTATCCATCGTCAAAGTCCAGGGAGATCGCATTGAGGAAGCGGTGCGTCAGGCTGTAAGCCTGGCTGGCGGACTGGAGAAGGCGATCCGCTCGGATACGAAGGTTCTCGTCAAGCCCAATCTTTGCAGGCCCGCCCCTTCCGGGTCAGGCCATGTCACGGATTGCCGGGTTACAGAGGCGATCACCAAGATGGTCCTGGAACTGGGACCGAGGTCGGTGGTGATCGGGGAGGGGGCTGCTGCGGGCTACGACTTCGCGGGGGCCCACAGCACGGAGGAGGCGTTCCGGGCTTCCGGTGTGGAGGAAGTGGCCCGCAGGCTGGGAGTAAAGACCCGAAATCTCAATCGAGATGAAGTGGTGGAGGTAAAGGTCGAGCAGCCCTATTGCATGAACAAGGTCAAGATCGCCAGGACGGCTCTGGAGAGCGATTTCATCATCAGCGTCCCCGTCATGAAAACCCATATCCGTACCCTTATCTCCCTCAGCCTGAAAAACATGAAGGGGGTCCTGCCCGGCGAGGAGAAGCGAAAAACGCATCGGCGCGGCCTGGATATGGGCATTGCGGATCTGAACTCGGTGGTCAAACCCGACTTCGCCCTGGTGGATGGTTTGGTGGCCCTGGAGGGCTGGTGGCAAGATCCCGAGGATCGGGTGGAAATGGGGATATTGTTTGCAGGCTCAGATCCAGTGGCCGTGGATGCGGTCGGTGCTTACCTCATGGATTTTGACCCGAAACAGATCATGCATTTGGAGTATGTGGCCAGGAGG
>JAZDMQ010000054.1:0-2850 GCA_043800755.1 bacterium
GCCGCCACGGCCAGGGCGATCACCAGGATGAAATAGCCCCATTCGGTGAAAGGGATCCTCTGCGGGCCGGACTGCAGGAGGAAGGTCAGCGCCTTCCACCTGAAGAAATTATGGTAATAGGGCCGGTTGTCCGTGGGGGCGGAGATATCAAAGGGGAAGCTCTGGACATAGGCATCGGCGTTCTCCGAGAGGAGGGCCTGTGCGGCCTGCTCATAGATGGGGGGATCCATCCGCACCTGCCGGTTCGCCTCCTCGGGCCGGATCCCCGGATAATGAACCAGGTCGAAGAGCCGGGTCTGCGCGAAGGCCCTGCCTCGCTCGATCTGGCGGTCGGTCAGGGGGCTTCTCGAAACCACGATCGTGGAGGCCCTCATGGAGCGGATGTAAAAGATGTGGCGATGTATCTTTTGCGTCTTGAGCCTCTTCAGGGCGGTGACGCACAGGTTGAGCATCTTGATATTATCCCGGGGCGGGGTGACATTCCACCGGGTGATGGCCAAAAGACCTCCGTCCTCCAGGTGGCCGAATAACTCCTGGATGGATTCCACCGTGTAGAGATAGCTCTCGTTCAAGGCGTAGATCCCGGAGGCGGCCGCGGCATAGGAGTCCATCAGGGAGAGCTCGATCAGGTTGTATTGCCGGGTCGTGGAAGAGAGAAACCCGCGCATCTCTTGGGGGAAGATCTTCACCCGGGGGTGCGTGTAGATCCTCCCCGAGAAATCGGCGAGCTCATTCTCCATGATCTCAATCACATTCCTATTGATCTCCACCCCCTCGATGGAGCCAAATCCGTGAAGCAGCGCCTTCAGGATCCCCTCTCCCCCGCCCACCCCGACAATCAAGGCCTTTCGCCTTTCCTCGGGTGAGAGGAGATGATGGGGCAGACTGGAGGGGACATAATCGAGATGACGGATTGCCGACAGATGCCCATCAAACCGCATTACGGCGCTCATCGACTCCCCATCGAAGAAGATGGCCTTCTGGGCCGGCACCTGATAAGGACAGACCAGGCTCAAATCTCCGGAATAATGGAGCCCCTCTGCCTCCACTGCCTGCACCAGCCCGAGCGGAGAATATCTCTCGGCCACGATCCGGGCCTGGGGGAGGAGGAGGGTCCGGGATAGGGCCTTGTACTGCGACATCTGCTTCAGGTGAAGCCAATCAAAGGAGCCGTAGAAGGCCGCGGTAAAGAGGATCGAGAATGGCAGGAGGAGAATGCAGAATCTTCTTTGAAAGTTCAGTGAGAACAGGACCGCGCTTGCCAGGGCTATGGCGGTGATGAAGACCAGGATCGCATAAGGATGAAGGAGATAGGAGAGCAGGATAACGGCGAGGGCGCCCACTCCGGAGCCGGCGAGATTCAAGAAATAGGTGCTCCCGATCGGGTATCGGCTCAGGGCCATCCCGATTACGGCAGCGGCGAAAAGGAAGGGGATCCCGGTGGAGGCAAGATAGGAGAGCAGGTAGAGCCACTCCCGGGGATTGATCCCGATCTCAAAGGGATTGAACGGGGTCCTGCAATAAAGGATGAAACCGAGGCAGAGGGTGACCGGAAAGAGAAAGAGGAAGGCCAGGAAATAGGTGGGATAGTTCCTCTCGATGCGGGATCGGAAGAGGGTGAGAAAGGTCCCGCTCGCCCCGAATCCCAAGAGGGCGAGGCTGATGACCACGGAGGAGAGGCTCTGCCACTGGATGATGGAGAAGATACGGGTCAGGATGATCTCGTAGCAGAGCAGGCAGAACGAGGTCAAAAGGACCACCGGCGGGACAAATCGCAGATCTTCTCTCATGCCCTGAGCCCTTTATCTCCGGGTTAAAGGGACGAAGACAACCTGGGTAATGACCTTGGTCTCGATCTCCTTCTCGCTCTTCTTCTTCACTAAGAAGAGCTCTTGCACGGAAAAGGGAGGCCCCACCGGGATGCACATCAGGCCTCCGATCTTGAGCTGACTGATCAGCGGCGGGGGGATGAACTCGGCTGCGGCGGTGACGATGATGGCGTCATAGGGGGCGTGTTCCTTCCAGCCGTAATAGCCGTCCCGATGGGCAACATGGATATTTCGGTAGCCTTGCTCGTGCAGGGCCTTTTCGGCCCGGGATGCGAGCGGGGCGATGATCTCCACGGTATAGACCTCATCCACGATCTCCGTCAGGATGGCTGCCTGATAGCCGGAGCCAGACCCCACCTCCAGGACCCGTGCACCCTTTTTCAGATTCAAGAGCTCGGTCATCAGCGCCACGATGTAGGGCTGGGAGATGGTCTGCCCATAGCCAATGGGGAGGGGATAATCCTCATAGGCCCGACTGCGGTTCTCCGGGGGGACGAATAGGTGACGGGGGACCTTTCTCATGGCGGAGAGGACCTTCTTGTCCGCAATCCCCCGGGCCTCGATCTGCTGCCTGACCATCTTCTCCCGCGCCTCGGCATATTGATCCGCAGCGAGGCTGGTTACCCTCGGCAGTACCCATAGGGACAGGATGCCCACGAACAGATAAGTCAGGAAGTATGGTCTCACCATCCCTCGCTCTCCGCGTCCCCGCGTCTCCTTTATCTTCTCTTATACTTTCCCATCAACTGCCCTTCGGCCAGGATGTGGCCCTCCATGGCCTTCAGGAGGGCCTGCTTGGTCACCTTGGGAGGCGCAGGTTGATCTCCATATCCAGGGCATAGAGCTTGAAGAAGTAGCGGTGGGAAGAACCTCCGGGCGGACAGGGACCACCGTATCCGATGCGCCTGAAGTCATTGATCCCCTGCTTGGCCCCGCTCGGCAGGGTCTCGGTGGTGGGGAGCCCCTCGGGCAGCTCGGTGACCGAGGCCGGTAGGCCATAGATCACCCAGTGCACCCAGGT
>JAZDMQ010000063.1:0-52021 GCA_043800755.1 bacterium
CCCAGGCCGGGCTGGGGGAGAGGAGGCGGCGGCCTATGGCATTCACCTTGATCCCCACGGCCTCCTGAGGGGAGAAGAGAGAGCCCCAGGCGTCCTTGGGGGCAGAGGCACCGGTCAGTCTGACCATGGCGGCCTCGACCATAGCAGCCAAGGCGCCCCCATCCACCATCCCCCCTGGACCCAGGACCCTCTTACTCCTCACCACCACTACCCGGGACTCGCGCACCATAGCTTCAACATAGCGAAACTGTCCAGTAAAGTCAAGCGCAGGAAACCCCTCTTTGCCCTTTCTCTCCTTGACATTTCCCGGGAGGCGGATTAATCTTTTCAGGTCCATTCGTTGAGGCGAGGAAAAAATGAAACGAAATGCCCTCCTCTGCTGGGAAGTGGTGTTGTGCTGGGTCCTGCTGACAGGCCCTGCCATGGCCGATCAGATCCGGAAGCCTGCGGTGGCTGGCCTCTTCTACCCCGGAGAGAAGAAGGAGCTGGCCTCCCTGGTGGATGACTATCTGGAGAAGGCACCCCTGCACCCCTGTGCGGAGAGAGAGATCCTGGCCCTCATCGTCCCCCATGCCGGCTATCTCTATTCGGGGAGGGTGGCGGCCCAGGCCTACAAGCAGATCCAGGGGAAGAGTTACGAGGCCGTGGTGCTCATCGGCCCCAGCCACTCCGCAGGATTCGAAGGGGCCTCTCTTTACGATGGAGACTTCTATGAGACCCCCCTGGGAAAGGTCAGGATTAATAAGGCCTTGACGGAAGAGCTCATCCGCCAGAACAAGGGCTTCTGCTTCCTCCCCCAACCTCATCGCAAGGAACACTCCCTGGAGGTACAGCTGCCCTTCCTCCAGAGATCGTTGGCCGACTTTTCCCTGGTCCCCATCCTCATCGGCTCCCAATCCCTGTCGACCTCCAAGGCATTGTCTGGCAACTTGATCCAAGTCCTGAAGGGGAAGAAGGTGCTGCTGGTGGCCAGCTCCGACCTCTCCCACTACCACCCGGCCAAGGTGGCCCATCAGTTGGATCAGTCGACCAGGGAGGCGATTCAGGCCATGGATGCCCCTGGCCTAATCCGTCGGGTGGAGGCTGGGTCAGCCGAGCTCTGTGGGGTCGGTCCAGTGGCCACGGTCCTCCTGGCGGCCAAGGGGCTGGGGGCAAGCCAGGCAGAGGTCCTCAGCTATTCCGATTCCAGCGAGGTCACCGGGGATTCCTCGGCGGTGGTGGGCTATTTGGCCGCAGCCCTCTCTAAGGACAAAGGGGCGAAGACCTCCCTCTCCTCCAAGGGAGGGGAGGGATCGCTAAGCCCTAAGCTCCAGCGGGAGCTGTTAGGGATGGCGCGCCAGGCGATTGAGACCTACCTCGTCCAAGGAAAGATCCTGCAGCCCCAGGCCTCGGACCCTGCCCTGGACCACCTCGCCGCTGCCTTCGTGACCCTGACCCAGCGAGGGGAGCTTCGGGGCTGCATCGGCCTCACTGAGCCCCTCTTTCCCCTCTCGCGCACCGTGACCCAGTGCGCGATTGCCGCTGCCACCTCTGACCCCCGTTTTCCCCCATTAAAGGCCTCGGAGCTCCAAGAGGTGGAGATCGAGATCTCGGTGCTGAGTCCTTTGCGGGAGATCAAGGACCCGACGGAGATCAAGGTAGGGCGGGACGGGATCCTGATCGAGAAGAAGGGGCGGAGGGGGCTACTCCTTCCTCAGGTGGCCACCGAGTATCATTGGGACCGAAAGACCTTCCTGGAGGAGACCTGCCACAAGGCGGGCCTCCCCGCTGATGCCTGGAAGGAGGGAGCGAGGATCTTCATCTTCTCCGCTGAGATATTTCATGAAGGCAAATAAGCCTTATCCGCTTATCCATCTTAACCCGTTATCTGCAAGGAGAGCCGAATGAAAGCACTGGTCTACCATGGAAAGGAGTCGATCGCCCTGGAGGAGATGGAGCTTCCAAAGCTCCAGGAGGGGGAGGCGCTGATCAAGGTGCATTATGCCGGGATCTGCGGCAGCGACCTCAATATCTGGCACGGGGCCCTCTCCCGCATCGTCCCTCCGGTCATCTTGGGCCACGAGTTCTGCGGAGAGATCGTCGAGGTCAAGGGTCAGGCCAAGGGGGACCTCAAGGTCGGGGATCCGGTGGCGGTGGAGCCCCTCATCAACTGCGGGATCTGCCTCCCCTGCCGCATGGGCCTCTATCATGTCTGTCGTTGCCTGAAGCTGATCGGCGTGGATGTGCATGGCGGCTTTGCCCCCTATGTCAAGGCCCCCTTCCCTCGAATCTATAAGCTGGCCCCCGGAGCCAGCATGGAGCTGGCGGCCTTGACTGAGCCCACCGCGGTTGCCACCCATATGGTGCGCCGCTCAGGGGTCCAGGTGGGGGACTTCGTGGTGGTCCTGGGGGGAGGCCCAATTGGCCTCTTGGTGGCGCAGGTCGCCCGGGCCGTCGGGGCGAGCCGGGTCTATATCTCGGAGATCAACGAGTTCCGGCTGAACCTGGCCCAGGAGTTGGGGTTCGGGGTAATCAATCCCCAGAAGGCCGACGCGATCCAGGCCGTCCTCGACATGACAGGGGGCGAGGGGGCGGATGTGGTCTTCGAGGAGATCGGACTGCAGGAGGCCGCGGCCCAGATGGTCGCCATGACCAGGGTGCGGGGCCGCATCCTCATGGGTGGGATCTACAAGAAGCCCGCCCTGGTGGACTTGCAGAATGTGGCGGTTAAGGAGATCGAGATGGTCGGATCGAGGGTTTACGATTTCCGGGACTTCCAGGCGGCCCTCGACCTGTTGAACGACGGGAGGGTCAAGGCAACCCCCCTGATCTCGAAGAAGATCAAGCTGGAGCAGATCATCGAGGAAGGCTTCAATGTTATTCAGGCCGGCGGCCAGGTGATGAAAATCCTGGTCAGGCCCCAGTGAGGCTGGAAGAAAGGAGGAAAAGAGCCAATGGCAGCTGCAAAGGCCTTGATTGAGGAATTGGAAGGGAGGGCCAGGGGGCTTCGCTGTGATGTGGTGAAGATGTGTCATTATGCGGGCTCCGGGCATCCCGGGGGCTCCCTGTCCGCTGCGGACATGGTGGCCGCCCTCTATTTTCATTTCATGCGGCTCGATCCCAAGAATCCCAAGTGGGAAGATCGGGATCGCTTCATTATGAGCAAAGGCCACGCCTGTCCGGTTCAGTACGCGGCCCTTTCCCGGAGGGGCTTCTTCCCGGAGGAGGTGCTGTGGACCCTGCGCAAGTTCGAAAGCCCCTTGCAGGGCCACCCGGACATGAAGTCCACCCGCGGCCTGGACATGACCTCCGGTTCCTTGGGGAATGGGCTGTCCATCGGTGTGGGAATGGCCCTGGGGGCCAGGATCGCAAAGAAGGACTTTCGCGTCTATGTGATCTTGGGGGACGGAGAGATCCAGGAAGGCCTGGTTTGGGAAGGGGCAATGGCCGCGGCTCATTTCCAGCTGGATAGCCTAACCGCCATGGTGGATTACAACAAGCTCCAGATCGACGGGGAGAATAAGGATGTGATGGGGTTGGAGCCCCTGGTGGGCAAGTGGCAGCAGTTCGGCTGGCACACGATCGAAATCGATGGCCACGATATGGCTGAGGTGGTCAGGGCCATTGAAGAGGCCCAGTCCACAAAGGGGAAGCCCACCTGCATTATCGCCCATACCGTGAAGGGCAAGGGGGTTTCCTACATGGAGTGCGCGGTGGACTGGCACGGTCGCGTCCCCACCCAGGAGGAGTTGGACCAGGCCCTGGTGGAATTAGGGGAGAAGGGAGGGAAGGCATAATGGGAGAGCGGATTACCCTGCAGTCGGCCTATGGCCAGACCTTGAAGGAGCTGGGATCGAAGTACCCGAACCTGGTGGTTCTGGATGCGGATCTCTCCAAGATCACCCAGACCGTCCATTTCGCCAAGGCCTTCCCCGATCGTTTCTTCAATGTGGGGATCGCGGAGCAAAATCTGATGGCCATCACCGCGGGTCTGGCCACGACGGGGATGATTCCGGTGGCCAATACCTACGCCTGCTTCGCCACCATGAGGGCCTGCGAGCAGGTGCGCACCTTCATCGCCTACCCCAACCTGAACGCGAAGATTGTCGCCCTGTCTGCGGGGATCGAGGAGGGTTGGAGCGGGGTGACCCATCAGGCCATCGAGGATATGGCCATCATGAGGACTATTCCCAACATGACCGTGGTGGCCCCCTCAGATGCCTTCCTCACCAAGAAGGCAACTGAGGCGATCATTGCCCATAAAGGGCCGGTCTATATGCGGTTTGGCCGCAATGCCTTTCCCGTCATTTACGACGAGCAGGTCTCCTTCACCCTGGGAAAGGCGATTCGGCTTCGGGAGGGCAAGGATGTGACCTTGATCGCCTGCGGGATCATGGTGGAAAGGGCCCTCCGGGCGGCGGAGCTGTTGGAGAAGGAGAGGATCTCGGTCCGGGTGCTCGACATGCACACCATCAAGCCCTTGGATGAGGCGGCGGTCCTGGAGGCGGCCAAGGAGACCGGGGCCCTGGTGTCGGCCGAGGACCACCTCGTTTCCAGCGGCCTGGGTGGGACGGTGGCAGAGTGCCTCGCTGCCCATTGGCCAGCCCCGCTGGAGCGGATTGGGCTCCAGGATCGGTTTGGGGAGACCGGACATCCGGACAGGCTCTTCGAAAAATACGCAATGACTGAGCACCACATCGCCGAGGCGGCCAAGAGGGCGATCCAGAGGAAGAAATAGAAATGAAAGGAAAAGCGGGGAGGGCCAGCCGGGCGCCGCTGCCCACGGTGGACATCATCATCGAGAGGGAAGGAGGGGGCGTGGTTCTGATCAATCGCAAGAACCCGCCCTTTGGCTGGGCCCTCCCTGGGGGATTCGTGGATTATGGGGAGACACTGGAGCAAGCCGCAGTGCGGGAGGCGAAGGAAGAGACCTGCCTGGAGGTGACATCGATCCGGCAGTTTCATGCCTACTCCGCTCCCGATCGGGACCCCCGCGGCCACACCATCTCCATGGTCTTCATCGCCAGATCCTCGGGGGAGCCGCGGGCCGCGGATGATGCCCAGGAGATCGGGATCTTTCAGCCGGATCAATTGCCCCAGCCTCTCGCCTTCGACCACGGGAAGATCCTGGCCGATTACTTCTCCCATGTCTACTAAGGGAATCTGGTGAAGAGGCGAATCCAGCAACTGGTGGGGCTGATCAAGGGCCTGATCACGGATGACCGCATCCCCAAGCAGGACAAGATGATCCTGGCCGGCCTTTTGGCGCTCATCCTCTCCCCTTTCGATCTCATCCCCGACTTCATCCCGGTCCTCGGTTATTTCGACGATTTCTTCATGTGGGCCCTGCTCTTAGATTATCTCTTCCATCGGATCGACCGGGAGGTGCTGGTGGACCATTATCCCTGGGATCTGAGGGGCTATCAGCGGATGCAGCGCTGGGTGGGCTATATCTCTTGGGTCATCCCCAAGTGTGTTAAGGAGTTGATCTGGGCCAAGGCGGCCAAGCAGGACCCGGAGGCGACAGGGGAGAAAGGATAAGAGGATGACCATATCGGCTCGGGTGCGGGAGTGCATGGAGGGATCCTCCTGGATCCGGAGGATGTTCGAGGAGGGCTGCGAGTTGAAGGCCCGATGTGGTCCGGAGAATGTCTTTGACTTCAGCCTGGGAAATCCCTGCCTTCCGCCGCCACCCGAGTTTCAGCAGGCCCTGGAGGCGGTGGTGGCTGAGAGATGTCCCGGCAAGCATGCCTATATGCCCAATGCGGGGCTGATCGAGACCCGGACCGCCGTGGCCGATTATCTGACCAAAGAGCATGGGGTTGCCTTTGGTCCCGAGCAGATCCTCATGACCTGCGGGGCAGGGGGGGCGCTCAATGTGATCTTGAAGGCCCTCCTGGAGCCTGGGGATGAGGTCATCTATCTGATCCCCTTCTTCCCGGAGTATCGTTTCTACATCGAGAATCACGGGGGGACTGGGGTCCCGGTGCGCAGCCAAAAGGATTTCTCCCCGGACCTTTCGGCCTTGGAGGAGAAGATCGGCAAGAGGACCAAGGCCCTTCTCCTCAATTCCCCGAACAATCCCACGGGGAAGGTCTATGATGACCCCAGCCTGGCGAAACTGGGGGAGCTTCTGCGGGAGAAGGAGCGGCAATACGGCCGGGAGATCTACCTGATCTCGGATGAGCCCTACGCCAAGCTGGTCTATGATGGGGTTCGAGTGCCCAGCATCTTTGCCGCGCATCCCCATGCCATCTTAGCGACCTCCCACTCCAAGGACCTTTCCCTTCCGGGGGAGCGGATTGGCTATGCTGCAATCAACCCGGCCGCCCCTCATGCCAAAGAGCTGGCCGGGGCCATGATCTTTTCCCAACGGGTCCTGGGCTTTGTCAATGCCCCGGCCCTGATGCAGCGCGTCGTTGCCCACCTACAGGGGGTGACCGTGGATGTGGGCTGGTATCAGAGGAGGCGCGACCTCCTCTGCCAGGGCCTGTCCGAGATGGGCTATTCCCTGGTGAAGCCGGAGGGGGCTTTCTACCTCTTCCCCCGATCGCCCATCGATGATTTGGAGTTCGTCCAGGAACTCCAGCGGTACAATATCCTTACCGTTCCCGGCCGCGGCTTTGGCGCCCCAGGCCACTTTCGGATCGCCTACTGCGTGGACGAGTGTGCGATCGAGGGTGCCCTCCCTGGTTTTGCCGCCGCCCTCCAGAAATACCGCTCCTGATTACCCTGCTTATCACCTCGGCCGCCAAGGCCCTCTTCAGGCCGTCAACTTCTTGAGCAGCCAGGCCATGTTCTGGCCCAGGCTCTGCATGGTGGCGATCCCCTCTGCATCCTTGGCGAAGTCCTCCGGGGCCCGAGCCTGCATTAGATTCCAATAGGTGGAGCCGGGCACGATCATCCCCTCGATGAAAAAGAAGAAATTCAGCGAAGAGAAGGTGTGGGTGGCGCCCGCGCGGCGCATGGAGACCACCGCGGCGCCTACCTTCCGCTTGAGCAGATCCCCATTCACGCGGGCGACCATCCCGGCCCGATCGATGAGCGCCTTGATCTCGGGGGTAACATTGCTGAAGTAGACCGGGGAACCCAGGATGATGCCGTCGGCCTCCACCATCTTCTTGATATAGTCATTGATGGGATCAGCTTTCTGGATGCAGCGGCGATCCTTATTCTCCAGGCATTTGTAGCAGGCGATACATCCGTGGATCAGTTGTCCGCCCACCTGGATCAGCTCGGTCTCGATTCCTTCCTGATGAAGCTCCTTGAAGATGACCTGGAGGGCCTGGAAGGTGTTGCCTCTGGCCCGTGGGCTGCCGTTGAACGCGACTACTTTCATCTCTTTCCTCCGATGGGTGATGGGTGTGCGGGGGTCTTCATTTAAGCCAACGGTGGCTGACAAAGAGCAGGGTCAGGCCCAGGATCATAATGCCCAGGCCCAAGAGCCGCAGAGCGGTGTCCGGTAGGCCAGGCAGGAGCTGGATAAATTGCTTCACTTTGTCCGGGCTGAGAAAATACGGGATCCCTTCGAGGATCATGGCCAGGCCCAGTGCCAATAGGAACAGCTTCATGAGGGTGATCTCCTCCTCGCCCCCGACCGGAACGGGCCATTTTGATTGACCCGGGAGGGCGCTGCCATTATAATAGATATGTTCAAGGCACGCAACCCCCGCAACTTGCCATGGGGAGGTTCGACGATCGAGTACTCTGAGCCCGAGAGAAGGAAATGATCAGGGAAAAGGCGCGCTTCCTGAGAAAAAGTCGCGGCCATTCAGGAGAGGGGGCCGCCCCCCCTCCTCTGCCTGCCGGAGAGAAGTACCGGGAACTGGAGGGCCTTCTCCGGTCTGTAGAGAGAGAGGCCCGGGGGCTATCCGAGGAGTCTCGGCGAAAGGGCTATTTGGAGACCTTCCGTTCCTTTTACCGTAAGGAGCAAGGGCGAATTCATCAGCTCCATCGACTGGGCGACAGCGGCCGTCAGGTGATCGAGGAACGGTCCGATCTCATGGATGCCATCATTCAGCACCTGTATGCCCTGGCGGACCCGACTGACTCCCATTCCTCGGGAGAAGGGAAGCTGGGATGTGCCACCCTGGCCCTGGGTGGATATGGCCGCCGGGAACTTCATCCCGAATCCGACATCGATATCATGTTTCTCACTCAGGGGGGGTTCGAGGCCTGCCATAGCCCTCTGGTAGAGGGGGTGCTCTACCCCCTGTGGGACATGGGACTGGTGGTGGGGCACAGTTGCCGCTCCATCAATGAATGTTTGAGGATGGCTCGCAAAGACCTCACGATCAAGACCTCCCTTCTGGAGGCGCGTTACCTCACTGGAGATCGGTCCGTCTTCGACCGATTCGAGGTCAAATTGGCCAAGGAGGTGATCGAGGCTAAGGTCTCCCAGTTCCTGCGCCAGAAGATCGCGGAGCTGGAGGCCCGGTATCAGAAATTTGGCCGTTCCCTCTATCTCCAGGAGCCGAACATCAAGGAGAGCATGGGCGGGCTGCGGGATCTGCACACTGCCCAGTGGATGGCCCGGGCGCGCTTTGGGACCTCCACCCTGGAAGGGCTGGCGGAGCGGGGGGTCATCGGGCAGGAGGACCTGGCCCAAGCCCGGGAGGTGCTCAATTTCATGTGGCGGCTGCGCAACGAGCTTCATTATCTCTACGGACAGAAAAACGATGTGCTCTCCCTGGCCCTGCAGAAGCAGGTCGCCCGTCAGCTGGGCTATCTGGATGATGGGCGGGCCTTTGGGGTAGAGCGTCTCATGCGCCAGTACTATCTCTACGCGCGCCTTTTGCATCATCTCTCGGAGAGGATCATCTATCGATGCCTTCTCCAAACCTCGGGGGTGAGAGAGATCATGGAGAGATTCAGGGCCCGGGAAATGGGCGACGGGTTGGTAGAAATGAAGGGACAGATCGGGATATGGTCCAAGGACAAGGAGGAATTCGCCAGGGATCCCTTGAACCTGTTGCGAGTCTTTCTGCGGGCCCTGCGCAGCCACTATTCCCTGACCCAGGACATGAAGGACCTGATCCGCTCTCATGTGGATTCCTTGGATGATGGGTTTCGCAATTCTCCCAAGGCCTTTTCCCTCTTTTCCTCCATACTGAAAGAGGGCCCCGGCCTCGCCCGGGCCCTGCGGACCATGCACGAATGCGGACTGTTGGGGGCCTACCTCCCCGAATTTGGGCGCCTGACCTGCCTGGTGCAATACGACTTCTATCATAAGTACACCGCGGATGAGCACACCTTTATCGCCTTCAAACACCTGGAAAAACTGCTGCAGGCGCCCCCGGCCGAGCCCAACGAGTTTTATAGCATCGCCAAGGAGATGGAGGCGCCTGAGCTCTTCAAGCTGGCCCTCCTGCTGCACGATGTGGGCAAGGCCGAGGGTAAAGACCATGTGAGCAAGGGCAGCCGCATTGTGGCCTCCCTCCTCTCCCGCTTCCCCTTGAGCGACGAGGAAAAGGAGGTCGTCCTCTTTCTGGTTTCCCATCACCTCACCATGGCGCACATCGCCGAGCGGAGAGACTTGGATGATGAACGCGTCATCGTGGAATTCGCCAAGATGATGAAGGATCTGCCGCGGCTGAAGATGCTCTATCTGCATACCTATCTGGATGTCAAGGCGGTGAACCCCGAGGCCTGGACTGAATGGAAGGCAACCCTGCTCTGGGAGCTTTACATCAAGACCCACACTATCCTCACCCGGGGCATCCCCGAGGAGAAGGAGGATTTGCTCCGGGCGGAGAAGATCCGGGGCCAGGTCCTGGAGGATCTCAAAGCAGGGATGGAGGAGGCCTTCATCCGCACCCATCTCGACCAGATGCCGGTGCGTTATATCCTTACCACCCCTCGGGCGAAGGTTGCCTCGCATTTGCATCTGGTAGCCCATCTCCATGATAGCCCCTTGGCCACCAAGCTGCAGCACTTCCCCCAGATTGGCTGTTCGGAGTTCACCGTCTGCACCTTCTCCCAGCCCGGCCAGTTCGCCAATATCGTTGGGGTATTGAGCGCCCATGGCATCAATATCCTCTCTGCCCAGATCTACACCCGCTCCGATGGGATTGTGATCGATACCTTCCAGGTCAATAACCTGCAGGGAATGGCCGTTCGCAACGAGTCTTTGTGGCAAAGGGTGGAGAATGAGCTGAAAGGGGTACTGGAAGGCCGCCTGCAGGTGGAGGATCTGATCGCGGCCGGCGGAAAGCGGTATGGTGATCGATTCGGGAAGAAGGCCCTAGCCCTTCCTCCACGGGTCGAGTTCGACAATTACATCTCTGACGCTTACACCGTGATCGATGTGCGGACCAAAGACCGGCTGGGGCTCCTATACCTGATCTCCCGGACCATCTCCTCCCTGGGATTGGACATCGCCTCTGCCAAGATCGCCACCGAAGTGGACCAGGCTATGGATGTCTTCTATGTGACCGAAACCCAGGGGGGGAAGGTAAAAGATGAGGGCCGCCTGGAGAAGATCAAGGGCACCTTGGAAGAGGTGCTCTCCCAACAACATAGGGGGGCGTGAGGTGGTGAAAGGGAGCACCAAGGTCTGCATGATCCTCGGCTATCCCTTGAAGCACAGCCGCTCTCCCCTCATGCACAATGCGGCCTTCGCTGTCCTGGGCTTAGATTACATTTACATTCCAGTGGAGATCAGGCCCGGGGGCCTCGCCTCCATGGTCAAGGCGATACGGGAGCAGGAGAATTTTGGGGGGGCGAATATCACCGTCCCCTACAAGGTGGAGGTGAGGGAATATCTGGATGGATGGAGCAAAGAGGCAGAGCGGATCGGGGCGGTCAACACCCTCTCCAGGAGAGGAGGCAAGCTCTGGGGGGAAAACACCGATGGCCGGGGCTTCCTGACCTCCCTTCGGGAAGAAGCAGGGTTTTTGCCCCAGGGAAAGCGGGTGATGCTCCTGGGAGCGGGAGGGGCGGCCCGGGCGGTTGCCCAAAGCCTGGTCCAGGAAGGGGCGGAAAAGATCTATTTGGTGAATCGCACGGCGGAGAAGGCCCGGCAATTGACATCCTCCCTGAGCGGGAGGGCGGAAAGCGGGTCCGTGATGCCCATGGGTTTTGCCGATCCTCCCTTTGGCGACGCCCTGCAGGGATGCCACCTGTTGATCAACTCCACCTCGGTGGGCCTGGGTCGGGATGATCCTCCCCTGTTCGACTATCATCTCCTGCCTTCCATGCTGCTGGTTTACGATCTCATCTATGACCCCCCCTTGACTCCTTTGCTGAGGGCGGCCCAGGAGAGGGGATGCGCAGTGCTCAATGGCCTCGGCATGCTGGTTCATCAGGGTGCCCTCTCCTTTGAAATATGGACCGGGAGGCGAGCTCCGGTAGAGGCGATGAGAGAGGCGGTGCAGGCACGAGATAATTTGCTTGACATGCCTGTTCGCTGAAATTATATTAATATATTAGCCGAAATAGAACGCAGCGGGGAAAATCTCCCTGCCATGCGTCGATCAAGCGGGAAGGGATATGACGATGTCCGTAGGAACGGCCAGGTTGGGCGAGCTTTTGGTAAAGGCTAACCTCATCACCGATGAGCAGTTGAAGAAGGCCCTGCAACAGCAGGACAACTCGGGAGGCAGGTTAGGGTCCAATCTCGTCAAATTGGGATATGTGAGCGAGGACGATATCACCTCCTTCTTGAGCAAACAGTATGGAGTTCCCTCCATCAATCTCTCCCATTTTGAGATCGATCCTACCGTCGTTAAACTGGTGCCACCTGAGGTTGCCCAGAAACATCTGGTCATCCCCCTCAATCGAACCGGGTCGGTGCTTACCGTTGCCATGGCCGACCCCTCCAATATCTTCGCCATCGACGATATCAAATTCATGACCGGCTTTAAGGTAGAGTCGGTCGTCGCCTCGGAGACCTCCATTAAGAATGCCATCAACCGGTATTACGATTCGGCGGGCCTGGTACATGATATCATGAAGAACTTCGACGATCGAGAGGTCAGCCAGGTGGGAGAGAGCGATGAAGAGATCAATATCTCTGAGCTACAACAGGCCACTGAGGATGCCCCGGTCGTCAAGCTGGTCAATCTCATCCTGACCGAGGCCATCAAGAAGGGCGCCTCAGATATCCACATCGAGCCCTATGAGAAGTCATTTCGGGTTCGATACCGGATTGACGGCGTCCTCTATGAGGTGATGAGTCCCCCGATGAAGCTGAAGGCCGCGCTTACCTCTCGGGTCAAGATCATGGCCCAGCTGGATATCTCGGAACGTAGGTTGCCGCAGGACGGCCGGATCAAGATCCGGATGACCGGGAAGGAGATGGATTATCGCGTCTCCACCCTGCCGACCCTCTTCGGAGAGAAGGTGGTGCTCCGCCTTCTGGACAAGTCCAATCTGCAACTGGACATGACCAAGCTCGGTTTCGAGGTGAAGGCCCTGGCGAATTTTGAGGCGGCGATCACCGCCCCCTACGGCATGGTCCTGGTGACGGGTCCCACCGGATCGGGCAAGACGACCACCCTTTACTCCGCCTTGAACCGAATTAATAGCCCGGAGACCAATATTATGACCGCCGAAGACCCGGTGGAGTTCAATCTTCCAGGGATCAATCAGGTGCAAATGAAGGCGGAGATTGGGCTCAATTTTGCGGCCGCCCTGAGATCTTTCCTGCGGCAAGACCCCGATGTGATTCTGGTGGGAGAGATCCGGGATTACGAGACGGCCGAAATCGGGATTAAGGCGGCCTTGACCGGGCATCTGGTCCTTTCCACTCTGCACACCAATGATGCCCCCAGCACCGTTTCGCGGCTCCTCAATATGGGGGTGGAGCCCTTTTTAGTGTCGGCCTCTACCAACCTCATCCTGGCCCAGCGGCTGGTCCGCAAGACCTGTCGGGATTGCAAGGAGGAAGTGCAGGTTCCAGCCTCCGCGTTGGTCAACCTCGGGTTTTCTGCCCAAGACGGGAAATCCCTGACCTGTTACCATGGTAAGGGTTGCAGCAACTGCAGTGAAACCGGATACAAAGGCCGGCTAGCCCTGTACGAAGTGATGGTGATCAACGAGGAGATCAAGAAACTGGTCCTGGATGGGGCCTCCACCATAGAGCTCCGGGAAGCTGCCCGCAAGAACGAGATGCGGACCTTGCGGGAGAGTGGTCTGCAGAAGCTACGAGAGGGCATCACCACCGTAGAAGAAATCATGAGAGTAACAACGGGGTCATAACGCCATGGCGAACCTGCAAGAGATGTTAAAGGTCATGATAGAGAAGGGGGGCTCGGACCTCCACCTCACCACGGGAGTTCCGCCTATGCTGCGCCTGCATGGCAAGCTGATGCCCCTCGACCTCCCCCCCCTGACCCCTGCCGACACCAAATCCTTAGCCTACAGCATCCTCACCGACGCCCAAAAGCACAAATTCGAAGAGAACAAGGAGCTGGATTTTTCCTTCGGGGTGAAGGGGCTGAGCCGCTTTCGGTCGAATGTCTTCATGCAACGGGGGGCCGTAGCCGTTGCCATCCGCACCATCCCCTATACCATCTTGAGTTTTGAGGAGTTGGGCCTCCCCAAGATCGTATCGGAGTTGTGCGATAAGCCCAAGGGCCTGGTTCTGGTGACGGGTCCCACCGGATCCGGAAAATCGACCACCCTGGCCTCCATGATCAATAAGATCAATACCGAGCGGCAGGAGCATATCATCACCATCGAGGACCCGATTGAATATGTCCATCAACACAAAAAATGCGTGGTGAATCAGCGAGAGCTGAATTCCGATACCTATTCCTTTAAGGCGGCCCTTAAGTCCGTGTTGCGTGAGGACCCCGATAAGGTACTGATTGGGGAGATGCGGGACCTGGAGACCATTGAAGCCGCGTTGGTCATCGCCGAAACCGGGCACCTCACCTTTGCCACGCTGCACACCAACTCCGCGGTGCAGACCATCAACCGCATCATCGACGTTTTTCCTGCTCACCAGCAGCCGCAAATCCGGGCTCAGATCTCCTTCGTCCTGGAGGGGGTGCTCTGTCAGATGCTCATCCCCAAGGCCAATGGGCAGGGGAGAGTTCTGGCCCTCGAGATCATGATCCCCAACCCGGCGATTCGCAACCTGATCCGGGAGGAAAAGGTGCATCAGATCTATTCCGCGATGCAGACCGGACAGGAGAAGTTCAACATGGTGACCATGAACCAATCCTTGATGAACCATTACCTGGCAAGAAATATCACCCTGGAAGAGGCGATGAGTCGTTCTACTATACCCGAGGAGCTGACCCAGATGATCCAGAGGGCCCAGATTGCCCAGGGAGCCAGGAGATAGGGAGAAACGGGAGGGCAAGGCTATGCCAGTTTTTGCCTACACAGGAAGGACCCGACAAGGACAGACGGTGAGTGGTGAGATGGAGGCCTCCAACCCCGAGGCGGTAGTTTCCACCCTGCGACGGCAGCAGATCATCACCACCTCGGTGAAGGCCAAGGCCAGGGACATCCAGATCTCGATTCCCGGCTTTGGAGGCAAGGTATCGGAGAAAGAGGTGGCGATCTTCACCCGCCAATTCTCCACCATGATCGACGCCGGCCTTCCTCTGGTGCAAAGTCTGGAGATCCTGGCCAGTCAGCAGGATAATAAGGCCTTTCAGAAGGTCCTGGTCCAGATTCGCCAGGATGTGGAGGGGGGCGCTACCCTGGCGGCTGCCCTCAAGAAACAACCCAAGACCTTCACCGACCTCTATGCCAACATGGTGGAAGCGGGTGAGGCGGGAGGTATTCTGGACACCATCCTCAACCGCCTGGCTGCCTACATCGAGAAGTCCATCTCCCTGAAGAAGAAGGTCAAGTCGGCCATGATCTATCCCTCCACCATTGTGAGCGTGGCACTCGTGGTTGTCACCTTCCTGCTGCTCTTCGTGATCCCCACCTTCAAGTCCATGTTTGAGGGGTTCGGTGCCACCCTTCCCCTGCCCACCCGCATCATCCTGGAATTGAGCCGGCTGGTGCGCCAGTTCTTCATCCCGGTGATCATTGCCTTCGTCGGCATGATCATTGGCCTGCGTTACTATTACAAGACCGAGAAGGGAAGGAAGGTGATCGATACCCTCCTGCTCAAGGCGCCCGTCTTTGGGATGTTGCTGCGCAAGGTGGCGGTGGCAAAATTCACCCGCACCCTGGGGACTCTCATCTCGAGCGGGGTTGCCATCCTGGATGGCCTGGAGATCACCGCCCGCACCGCGGGCAATAAGGTGGTGGAGGAAGCCATCATGAAGACCCGGGTGAGCATCGCCGAGGGGAAAACCATCGCAGCTCCCCTGAAAGAGACCACGGTCTTTCCCCCCATGGTGGTGCAAATGATCGCCGTGGGCGAGCAGACCGGGGCCTTAGATTCGATGCTCTCCAAGATCGCTGATTTCTACGACGATGAAGTGGACACAACGGTGTCCAATCTTACCTCCCTCCTGGAACCACTACTGATGGTTTTCTTGGGAGTGGTAGTTGGAGGCGTGGTCATCGCGATGTACTTGCCCATCTTCAAGCTGGTTACGGTGGTTGGAAAATAGGCGAGATCGACATCGTCTCGATGTCTCGATCCGGGGAGGGAAAAGGAGGCGGCTGAGGGCCGCCTTTTTTCTTGAGGGATGACCAAGGGAAAGTCGGAACCAGATACCCAAGGGATGGTCCGTCGCATCCGATGGCTCATGGGATTGAGGCTGGCGGTGGTGATCATCTTCTTGGGTTCGGCGACCTTCATCCAGATCAAAGAAGCACCGCCCTTCTCCATGGCCCCCCTCTACTTCCTGCTCTTCCTTACCTTCTTTTTCAGTTTGATCTTTTCCCTCCTCCTCAATCGGGTACGCCAACTGCAGCTCTTTTGCTATGTCCAGATCGGCTGCGACCTCCTTCTCGAAACAGGGCTGATCCACTATACGGGTGGCCTGGAGAGCGCTTTTTCCTTCATCTACATCTTCTCCATCATCGCCGCCGCCAGCCTGCTGCAGCGGCGCGGGAGCCTGCTGATCGCCTCTGCCAGCAGCATCCTCTATGGTGGGCTCATCAATCTGGAGTTCTATGGGATTCTCCCCCACATCGGATTATTCGAGTCCAAGTGGCCCCATCAGTCTGGATATTCCTTTTTCCTGGTTTTCGTCAATGTGGCGGCCTACTTCTTGGTGGCCCTGCTTTCCAGCCATTTGGCGGAGCGGCTAAGGGAGACGGGGAGGAAGCTGGAGGAGAGGTCCACCGACCTCTACGATCTGCAGAGCCTGTACCGGGATGTGGTGGCCAATATCTCCTCCGGGCTGATCACCCTGAACCGGCAAGGCCTCATCATCTCCTTCAATCAAGCGGCAGAGACCATGGTCGGATACCGGGCAGAAGAGCTGATTGGCCGGCCCTGGAAGGAATCTCCCTTTTCCCAGTCCCGTGAGATCGCCGCCTTTTACCAAGCCAATGCCGTGCCTTCTTCCGGGATTTCCTCGGAGATGCAAGTCTTGCGAAAGGATGGGCAGTGGGTGCCGATCGGGATCAGCCTTTCTTCCCTGCGGGATGGTGAGGGAGAGACGGTAGGTTTGATCGCCATCTTCCGCGATCTGACAGAAATCAAGAAGATGGAAACGCAGCTGCGACGAGCAGATCGCCTGGCCGCCGTAGGACAGTTGGCAGCGGGGATCGCCCATGAGATCCGGAACCCCCTGGCGGCGATCAGCGGGTCGCTGCAGCTGCTGCAGGAAGAGGTGGCCCTTTCCCGGGCCGATCGGCGGCTCCTGGATATCGTGCTGCGGGAGGCCGAGCGGCTGAAGCTGATCAGCGGGCAGTTCCTCGATTTCGTGCGGCCGAAATTCCTCTCCTCTCGCAGCCTGGAGCTGAATTCGCTTTTGGACGAGGTCGCCTTCCTTTTGGAGAAGAGCGCCGATCATGGCTCGGTCAGCGGGGTCCATCTGGAGAAAAGCCCCTCCCCGGTCTACTTGCAGGCAGACCCGGACCAGATCAAGCAGATGGTCTGGAACATCTCCCTCAATGCCCTGGAGGCAATGCCTCAAGGGGGAGAGTTAATCATCCGGCTGAAGGATGCAGTGGAGGGGGATGGGTTCATCCTCCTGGAATTTAAGGATCAGGGCCAGGGGATTCCCGCCGAGCAACTGGAGCACATCTTCGACCCCTTCTATACCACCAAGGAAGGGGGCACGGGCCTGGGCCTCTCTATTGCCCAGAAGATCGTTGATTCCCTCGGTGGAAGGATCGAGGTGGAAAGCAGGGTGGGGGAGGGCACCACCTTTCGGGTACTCTTCAAGAAGGAACCAGCGGACGGATCGTGAGCGCAGGATCAAATTCTCTTGGGAGTCCGAAGATGACCCATATCCTGGTCGTGGATGACAAAGAAGGCATGCGGGAGTTTTTTGAGATCTTCCTGAGCAAGGAGGGATACCAGGTTAGTGCGGCCGGGAGGGGCGAAGAGGCACTGCAACTAACCCGCGCCGCGCGATTCGACCTGGTGATCTCCGACATCAAGATGCCAGGAATAGGCGGCATCGCCCTGCTCAAAGGCCTGCGCGAGCTCGATCCCCAGCTGCCGGTCATCATGGTCACCGCCTACCCCACCATCGAGTCCTCGATTGAGGCCATGAAGCTGGGGGCCTACGATTATATCATCAAGCCCTTCAATAACGATGAGATCAGGATCAAGATCGCTAAGGCCCTGGAGAGCTCTGCGCTACGACGAGAAAATATCCATCTCCGAGCGGCATTTCGAGAGAAGCAGCGGTTAGAAGGGATTGAAGATGTACTGATCGGAAAGAGTCCCGAAATGATTGCCTTGGGGGCATTGATCGCGAAGGCTTCTAAGGTGTCCAGCACTCTCCTCATCGAGGGGGAGAGCGGAACCGGCAAAGAAATGGTGGCCAAGGCAATCCATTATAATGGTCCCCGGGCAGGGGGTCCATTCGTGGCGATCAATTGCGGGGCGATCCCGGATCAACTCTTGGAGAGTGAGCTTTTCGGCCATGTGAAGGGCTCGTTTACCGGGGCGATCAACAATAAAGAGGGACTGTTTGAGGTGGCCAATCAGGGGACGGTCTTTCTGGATGAGGTGGCGGAATTGAGCCTTCCCCTGCAGGTGAAGCTGCTGCGGGTGCTGCAAGATCGAACCTTTCGCCGGGTGGGGGGATTGCAGGATATCCAGGTGGATGTGCGGGTCATCGCCGCCTCCAATCGAAGCCTGGAAAAGGCAGTCTCCCAGGCAAGCTTTCGGGAGGACCTCTATTATCGGCTGAAGGTTATCGGCATCGTCGTCCCTCCCCTGCGTGAGAGGAAAGAGGACATCCCCCTCCTGTGCCAGCATTTCCTGGCAAAGTTCGCCCAGCGAGCGAACTGCCCCCCGCCCAGGATTCGGAAGGATGCCATGAAGATGCTCATTTCCTATGATTGGCCGGGGAATGTCCGGGAACTGGAGAATGTGATCGAGAGGTCCGTTGCCCTGGAGGCCTCTGAGGAGATTACCCCGGAAAGCCTGCCCTTTGATTCGGTTCACCCCCAGGCAAAGTCCTCACTTAGAGTGGGTTCAGGAGCCTCGCTTCCGGCCGAGGGACTCAATCTGGATGAGGCCTTGGAGCAATGGGAAAAGGAGCTGATTCTGCAGTCCCTTCAAAGGGCAGACGGCGTGCAAAAAAAAGCTGCCAACCTTCTGGGCCTCAGCTTAGACGCCTTCCGTTGGCGACTCAAGAAACACGGAATTGATGCGAAGAAGGCATGAAATGATCCTTATACGTGGTGTTTTTCACCAGTAAAGTGGTGAAAACCACCAGAAGCGACCTCGGAGAACTCTGGCGAGAGAAGGAAGTGTATGAGCATAACACCGCGATTAAGTTGATCTATCCTGATATTCGATGGATTGAAGATGTATTTGGCATGAGGCATGCAGCTATAGTGAAGCGAATGAATAAACGATTCCAAAGCAAAGGAGGTGAAAAACGATGTTGAGATACTTCCACAAGAATTCCAAAGGTTTTACCCTGATTGAGCTCTTGATCGTGGTGGCCATCATCGGGATCCTGGCGGCCATTGCCATCCCCAACCTGCTTAATGCCCAGAGACGGGCCAAGATCTCCCGGGCCGCAGCGGATACCAAGACGATCGTGACCCAAACCCAGCTTTTCTTTAACGACATGAACGCGTTTCCGGCGGGCCTGGTGGGGTTGCAGGCTGGGGGCTATGTCTCCTCCATCACTGACCCGTTCCACACTGGCAACAACTATTTATATGAATTGAACGCTGCGCCCGTCGTGGCAGCGACAACCACTGCCAACATGACCGACGACATCAGGGCCTGGAGCGAGGGACCCGACAGTACCAGTGGCACGGCTGACGACGTGGGGTATTCAAACCAGAGTGGCGCTTTCGGATTGTAATTTCAGGTTCTTGCTTGATAGAGAATGCAGGTGGGCCTGAATGGCTCGCCTGCATTTTCTCTAACCTCAAATCTTGGAATTTGGTGAAGAGCGGAGATTGGTCACAACCCCCCCCTAATCCAATTCTCGTTCTCACGCGGGAGAAGTTCGGTGAAGCGAAGGCGTGCGACGAGCACAAAGGATTCGGGGTTCACCTTGGTGGAGCTGCTGATCGTGATGGCCATCATCGGGATCCTGGCAGCCATTGCCATCCCCAATCTCATCGAGGCCTCCAAAAGGGCCAAGATCTCCCGGGCGCAGGCGGATACGAACAAGATCGTGACCCAAACCCAGCTCTATATCAGCGATTTCAGCACCTACCCCGGCCCCGGGAATCCCGGATTTACCATTCTGAGAAATGCCGCCTACATTGCGGTCATCTATGATCCCTTCGATCCGCCCAACAATTATCAGTTCCTGACGCCGGCGGTCGGGGCCCCCGTCAGCATGACCGATGAGATCGCCGCCTGGTCGGTGGGACCAGCCCGCAATGGGACTTACGCCGCTGGGATTCCCGGAGGCAGTGCCATTGGCTATTCCAACCAGATCGGGGCCTTTAATTTGGGGAGCTAAGGTCTCCAGCCGCCCGAGGGATCCATGAAAATCAGCTCAGGCTGGCCACCGAAGATCTTCCTCTTCGTCTGTCTCCTCTCCCTCACCCCGCTGGCCTTCTACCCTTATCACATCAGCCCCTATCAATATCCGAAGCTCCTCCTTCTTTCGTTATTCCTCTTTCTATCGCTCCTCTTCTGGGCCTTCGATTCCTTGTTGGCCCAGGGCGGACGGCCGGCCTGGGATCCGGTGGCTCTGTTTCTCTTGGCCTTTATCCTGTGGGCGCTGCTTCGCTATCCCTGGTTTTCCAACTCTCATGCCACCCTGAGGGATCCGTTTCTTTGGGGGAATCTGGGCCTCACCTATTTTCTGGTGGGGCAGTACGGAACGGAGGAGAAAAAGGCCCGGGCCCTGATTTACCTGTTGGCCTTGGTGGGGCTAGCCATCTGCCTCTACGGCCTACTGCAGTTCGGGGGGATCGACTTGGCCCTCTATCAATCAAAGCACACGGTCTTTGGTCCGGTTCGGCCGGAGGGAAAATGGGGGAGGCCCTTCTCCACCTTGGGCAACCCTAATTTCCTGGGTGAGTTTCTGGCAGGCCTGCTCCCTCTGGTGTTGGCCCTCTATCTCTCGTCAACGCGCAAGGCGGGCAGGCTGGTTTGGGCCGGCTCCGCTCTGGCCTCGGTCCTCTTGATCGTCACCTCCGGTGCGCGGGGTGCGCTGGTGGCCGCGGTGGCGGGGATTATCCTTTTCTTTTTCCTGGGAAGGGGCAAGGGGTACTGGCGCAAGGGGCTCTGGCTCTTGCTGGCGGCGCTGGTCTTCATTTTGGTAGCCCTCTCCCTGGAGGGAGCTCGCTTTGGGTTCTCCCGAGCCTGGCAGAAAATGGCTGCCATTTCTTCTCCCAGTCAGGGCTCGGTGGGAGCCCGTTTGCTCTGGTGGCGGGTCAGCTGGGAGATGGTCAAGGATCGACCCCTGCTGGGGGTGGGCACCGGGGCCTTTCGCGAGACCTACCCTGCCTACCAAAGGAGATTCTTTCAGCAACCGGACTCCACTCGCTGGATTCCTTTAGTGGCGGCCGGTTGGAAGGATAACTATAACGCGACCTTAGAGGCCCCCCATAATGAATACCTGCAGATTGCGGCCGAGTTGGGTTTGCCTGGACTCCTCCTTTTTTCCGCCTTTTCCCTTCTCCTTCTGGGTCGGCGGGCCCGAAATGGGCAGGCCCCCCCTCCCTTCTGGACGAATGGGTGCATCGCCGGATGTGCCGCAATTCTGGTGGCCGCCCTCTTTGGTTTTCCGCTCCATCTGCCCTCCACTGGGACCCTTTTTTTTCTCATGGCTGGTCTGCTCGGCCACCAGAGCAAGCCGCCTCCAGATGAGGCCGCCCGCAAAGGAGACCCCCTGTTCGGTACCCTATTGGTTTTGGTTAGCTGCCTGGCCTTGCTGCAACTGATTCAGCAGGGCAAGGTCTTTGAGAGCGGCCGGGACCTCTATTGGGCCATCGGCCATCAGCTCTCTGGCAAGGCCGATTTGGCCCTAACCGATTTTTCCGAGGCGAAGAGGCTGAATCCTCAGGATCCGGAGATCGATTACTGGCTGGGCTTGGCCCATCTTTCGCGGGCCCGCCTCCCCTTGGCGAAAGATAGCCTGGAAAGGGCCAAAACCTCTTTCAATTCCCCTCGTCTCTATCTGACCCTGGGGGCCATCCATTCGGATCTCGGGGAACTTGGCAGGGCGGAGGCGATCTACCAGGAAGGGATTGCCACCTACCCTGGGCTGACGCCTTTGCATGCCGCCCTGGGCGTCCTCTATGCCCGGTCGAACCGAAACCAGGAGGCCCTGCGAGAATTGAAGAAGGCCCAAGAGATCGATCCGTCCTTAGCAGAGACCTATCATTTCCTGGGACATCTCTTCTATCGCTTGGGCCGCCCGGGAGAAGCCCAGCAGAACCTCGAGCGCTTCTTGCAGTTGGCCCCCGCCGCTGACCCCCGCCGGAACCTCGACCTGGATCTGATGCACAAGATCCGCCCAGGGTCTAAATCACCTTGACGATCCAAAGCTCACTGGCTATATTGCGGATGAAGACCCCTCAAGGCAGGGAATGATTGTGGATACTTCGGCCATCTTCACTCAGGATCTCAGCAAGGACTTCCGGTTCGGCTTTGCCATGCGCAAGGTGCGCGTGCTGCATGGGCTGAGCCTGGAGGTGAAGCGAGGGGAGATCTTCGGCTATCTCGGACCCAACGGCGCCGGGAAAACGACCACCATCAAGCTCCTGATGGGCCTGATCTTCCCCAGTTCAGGTGAGGTGTCCCTCTTGGGAGGGCGGGCGGAAGATCCCCAGGTGAGATCGCGGATCGGATTTCTACCGGAAAATCCCTATTTCTATGATCATCTCACCGGCTCGGAATTGCTTGACTATTGCGGACGGCTCCTGGGGATGGACAAGGCGTCCCGAGAAGCGCGTATCCTCCCCCTGTTGGAGGAGGTGGGAATTCGCGAGGCCGCCCATACGCCGCTGCGAAAGTATTCCAAGGGAATGGTGCAGCGGATAGGGCTGGCCCAGGCCCTGATCAATAATCCCGAACTGGTGATCCTCGATGAACCGATGTCGGGTTTGGACCCTATCGGGAGAAAAGAGATACGGGATCTGATCCTATCCCTGAAGGATCTGGGCAAAACCGTTTTTTTCAGCACCCACATCCTTCCCGATGTGGAGATGATCTGCGATCGGGTGGGGATCTTGATGAAAGGACGCCTCCAAGAGGTTGGGGTGCTGGAGGAGATGCTGGAGGCCCGAATCAGGTCGATTGAGATCACCATCGAGGAGGTTGACCTGCAGGCCCTGTCCCGGCTCGACCTTCCTCTATCCCTCCCCCCGCTCCAGAGGGGCGGAAAGATCCTCCTTTCGGTTCGCGATGAGGGAGCCCTGCAGCATGTCCTTTCCGGCCTGATAGCGGAGGGGGTGCGCATCGTATCGGTCGTTCCCCAGAAGGAGACCCTGGAGGAGTACTTCCTGAAAGAGGTGAACCTCTCCTCGGGGCGCCCACTGGAGGGCAGATGAAGGTCCTGGCCATCTCCATCAACACCTTCAAAGAGGCGGTGAGGGATAGGATCCTCTACACGCTCTTGATCTTTGCCCTCTTCATGATCGGCTCATCGGCCCTCTTGGCCAGCCTGAGCACCGGCCAGGACGCAAAGATCATTCAGGACCTGGGGCTCTCCTGCATCTCCATCTTTGGCACGCTGATTGCGGTTTTTTTGGGCATCGGCCTGGTCTACAAAGAGATCGAGAAGCGGACCCTGTATGTCCTTATCTCCAAGCCCATTCATCGAGCCCAGTTCATTCTGGGAAAATACTTGGGCCTGGCCCTGGTGCTGCTGACCAATGTGGCCATCATGGGCACCGGGCTCCTTTTGCTCTCTCGCATC
Source organism: bacterium (assembly GCA_043800755.1). Lineage (GTDB taxonomy): Bacteria > Methylomirabilota > Methylomirabilia > CAVQYV01 > CAVQYV01 > JAZDMQ01. Next base: position 23,373 of record JAZDMQ010000063.1, read on the forward strand.
TATCTGGGGGAGTGGCCCTGGCGGCTGCTTGTGGCCCTGGCCTTCACCCTCCTCGAGCTATTGGTAATTACCGGCCTGGCCATCCTCTTCTCCTCCTTTACCACTCCGACCCTCTCCGCCATCTTCACCCTCTCCCTCTTTCTCATCGGGCACCTGAGCCCCGACCTCCGGCTCTTCGCTGGCCGCTTTGGTAGACCAGCCGCTCGGCTCCTCATCGAGCTATTCTATTATCTCTTGCCCAATTTTCGGCATTTCCACTTCGAATCGCTGATCATCAACGGATTTTTACCGGATGGCATTGTCCTGTTTCAGTCTGCATGCTATGGACTCCTTTATGGGGCAGCCCTGCTGCTTTTGGCCATGCTGGCCTTTGCCCGCAGGGATCTCAAGTAGGCTGTAGGATGGCAAAAGATCTGCTGAAAACCAAGATAGACCGGGGCCTGGGCCTTCTATTGCTGCTCTCCTTCCTGGGGAGCTGGCTGGTTGCCGCTGATCTGGATCGGAGAAACCAGGGGAGGAGCGGAGAGGAAAGCTCCTATTTGATCCCTGCCGAGCGGCTGCGTCCTTTCCTTTTGGGTTACGATCTGCTTGCCGCCGATTTCTTCTGGCTCGAGACGGTTCAATATGTAGGGAAACACCTCCTGACAGATCGGGAGTTTCCCCACCTTTATCCTCGCCTCATCCGGGTGATCTCCCTGGACCCTCACTTCCTGGAGGTCTACCGGATGGGGGCCCTTTTCTTGGCCTATTCTGGAGGCCAGGTGGACGCGGCAATCCTCCTTTTGAAAAAGGGAGCGGCCTCCAATCCCGAACGTTGGGAGATTCCCCATGATTTGGGGATTCTCTACTATCTCCTGAAGAAGGATTATCCGAGTGCCCTTTACTGGCTGGAGAGGGCGAATCGCCTACCCGGCCGGCCGGATTATGTCTCCCGCTTTGTAGCCCGGCTCTATGCCTCCACTGGACTCCGGGAGACGGCGATCGAGATGTGGATCAGGATCCACGATCAGACTGATCTGGATTGGGTGAAAGCGATCGCACGCCGGGAGCTCAAGAAATTGGGAGCGTATCTGCTGGAAGAGGGGGGGAGATGATCATTGTCTTTGCGGCCCTATTGGGCTTGGTGGTGGGATCGTTCTTGAATGTCTGCATCTACCGCATACCCCGCCGGGAAAGCATCGTTTATCCCTCCTCCCATTGTCCCACCTGCCGACAACCGATCAAGCCCTACGATAACCTGCCGCTCCTCTCCTACCTCCTCTTGAGGGGAAGATGTCGATCCTGCGGGAGCCGGATCCACTATCGCTACCCTCTGGTGGAGGCGGCAGGGGGAATCGGCTTTGCCCTGGTGGTGGGTCGATTCGGTCTCAGCGTCTCCGCTCTCACCGGCTTGATCTTTTTTTCTGCCTTGTTAGTCCTGGCTGGCATCGATCTGGAGCATCAGATCCTTCCGGATCTGATTACCCTTCCCGGCATCCCCCTGGGCCTGTTGATGGGCATGTTGCTGCCCGAGGCGAGTCTTCTCTCCTCAGCCGAAGGCCTGGTCTTGGGGGGAGGGATCTTCTACCTGGTAGCGCTCTTGAGCCGAGGGGGCATGGGTGGAGGGGATATCAAACTGGCGGCGATGATCGGAGCCTTCCTTGGATGGCAAAGGCTGCTCCTGACCATCTTCCTGGCAACCCTCTTCGGATCCGTCGTGGGAATCCCGCTGTTGGTCTTGAAGCTCAAGGGCAGAAAAGATCCCATCCCCTTTGGCCCCTTCCTCTCACTGGGCGCCTTTATTTCCCTCATCTGGGGAGGTTTGCTGATTGGCTGGTACGGTAGATTTCTTCGCTAAGCTCCGAAAGAGGATGGAGAGATCCAGCTATGCCTCTCAGATTCGTCTGGTCGTCCTCCTGCTCTTCTTCTTTCTGGTGGTCTTGAACCTGCAGATCACCTACCTTTTCGAGCAGACTAAGAGGAGGCTCAACCAAGAATTGGAATCCCGGATGGGATTGGCGGCCTCGGTCGTGCAGCAACACTGGGCGGCAACCGTCGCCAAAGAGAAAGAGAGGAAGGGGGAATTCCTCCTGGGGGAAGAGGACGTTGCGTTTCTGCAAGCCTGGGCCGGACAATCCGGGCTTGACCGCCTCCTGATTCTCAGAAGGGAGGGAAAGAGTCTATCGATCGAGGCAAAAGGGACGGCCTTCTCTATGTCTGTCCCCTTTTCCGGGGAGGAGAGCGAGGGCATCCTGGAGCAGGCCTGGAAGGGGGCCGTGGTATCCACCCCCCTGCAGCGTGATCCGGAAAAAAGATATTATCGGGCTCTCTTCGCGCCCATCCAGAGGCCGGGGCAAGGAATCGTCGCCCTCGTTGGGGTCGTAGCCCCTGCGGACTTCTTGGGGAACATCTCTCGGCTCTCCTCCTACATCTTCTGTGGATTTCTGGTAGGTATCCCCGCCGCCCTCCTGATCTCTCTCTTCTTCATCGATTTCGTGCTGCGTCCCTATCGGCGGCTCTCCTCCGCCACCCCTTCTCTATCCGCCAAGGGGGATAGCTCCCCTGATGTCGAGGCGATCGTTTCCACCTACGAACGGATCATCCAGTCCCTTCGCGAGCAGGAGCTGGAACTGGCTCGCCTCTACCAGGTGGAGCAAAAGCGAGCCCAGGACCTGGAGAGCTACCAGAGATATCTTCTGAGTAATATCAGCTCTGGCGTGATTAGCCTGGACTCCGGGCTTCGGATCCAGGTGTGTAATGAGGTGGCCCGGGGCATTTTAGGCTTGCCGGAATCCGGGGTTCAGGGATACGATGCCCGGGAGGTCTTTGCCCGAATGCCCGAGCTCCTTTCTCTTCTGCAGGAGTCCTTAGGTGAAGGCAAGATCTTTCGGCGTCGGGAGTTGCGGATCGAAAGGGAGGGCGCGGATAGCTCCTGGATTGGTGTCTCCTCCTCGCTCCTGAGAGATGAAGCCGGGGTCCTTGGGGGGGCAATCTTCCTGCTGATCGATCTGACCGAAATCCGGGGGCTGCAAGAGCAGATGCGGATCAAGGAAAACCTGGCGGCCTTGGGGGAGATGTCTGCGGGGATCGCCCACGAGTTCAGGAACTCCCTTTCTGCCCTGTTGGCCCAATGCCGGCTGCTGCAGCGGCGGCTGCCGGAAGAGGAGGGGGGGAGAAAGACGCTGGCAGAGATGGTGGAGGAGATCCTCGCACTGGAAAGAGTCATCCAGAATTTTCTGAAGTTTGCTCGGCCCCAGGAATTGAAGGTCCAGCCCTTGGACCTCGCAGAGTTCCTGAGGGAGATAGGAGCCTCCTTCGCGGAACCGCTAGCCGAGGCTCGCATCAAGATGATCATTGGGCCTGGTACGGATGCGTTCATTCAGGCCGATCCTCTCACCCTGAGACAGGCTATTGTCAACCTGATCCAGAATGCCCAGGAGGCAATGCCCGAGGGGGGGGAACTCGCGATTTCGGTCCAGATTCAGCGGAAGAGCCAAGGGTGGAAGAGGGGAAAGGACCTCTCTCGGGAAAAGGGATTTGCCCGGATCTCGGTTGTGGACAATGGAAGGGGAATGGGCGACGAGGAGAAGAAAAAGGCCTTCCTCCCCTTTTTCACGACCAAAGAGAAGGGAACCGGACTGGGATTGGCCCTGGTGCAAAAGGCGATTGTGGGGATGGGAGGAAAGATAGAGGTGGAAGGCGAGCTGGGGAAGGGATGTGCCTTTCATCTCTATCTGCCCCTGGTGCCCTTAACGGAGGAAAAAGGGAGTGGATAGGATCCTGATCGTGGAGGATAAGGAGAGCCTGCGGCGCGTGCTGGCGGAGACCCTGGAGGGCGAAGGGTATGGGGTGGCCGAGGCGGCAGACGGCGAGGAAGCCATCCAGAAGTTATCGGGGGAGAGATTTGACCTTGTCCTCACCGACCTGAAGCTGCCCAGAAAGGATGGCATAGAGGTCCTGAGGGCCGCCAAAGAAAATTCCCCTTCCGCTGCGGTGGTGCTGATGACCGGTTTTGGGACCATTGATCTCGCGGTACAGGCGATGAAGGAGGGGGCCTATGATTTCCTCTCCAAGCCGGTGGATACCAATTACCTCCTGGTGTTGATCGAGCGGGCATTGGAGAGGCAGCGGCTTTGGAGGGAAAACATCCTCTTCCGCTCCGAAATGGCCGAGCGGCTCTCCCTCCCCGAGATCGTGGGGAGATCTCCCAAGATCAAAGAGGCCTTCCTCCTCCTGGAAAAGGTAGCCCCCACTCCGGCGACCGTCTTCTTATCCGGGGAGAGTGGAACGGGAAAAGAGATATTCGCGCGGGCCCTACACTTTCTCAGTTCCCGGAGGAGCAGGCCCTTCGTGGCCATCAATTGTGCGGCCATCCCCGAGAACCTCCAGGAGAGCGAGCTCTTCGGATATGAGAAGGGGGCCTTCACCGGTGCAGACTCCCCGAAGCTGGGGAGGTTTGAACTGGCAGACAAGGGGACCCTCTTCCTCGACGAGGTGGGAGATCTCTCCCTGCCGACCCAGGCCAAGCTGCTGCGGGCGCTCCAAGAGGGGACCCTGGAAAGGGTGGGGGGCACCAAGAGCATCCATGTGGACGTCAGGTTTGTTGCCGCTACCAACCAGGACCTGGTCAAGGCAACTGATGAGAGGCGATTCCGGGAAGACCTTTTCTATCGTCTCCATGTCTTCCCCATCCATTTGCCCCCCTTGCGCGAGAGGTCCGAAGATATCCCCCTGTTGGCCGAGCGCTTCGTGAATCGTTATGCCTTGGAGATGAAAAAGCCGGTGAAAGGGATCAGCAGCCAGGCCCTCCCCCTCCTCCAGCACTACAGCTGGCCAGGCAATGTGCGGGAGCTCCAGAATTGCATGGAACGGGCGGTCATCCTCTGCCCCCAGGGCGAGGTGGGAAGGCAGCACATCCAGTTTGGCCCGGAGCGGGGGGGAGATGCCCTGGAGATCTCCCTCGACTCCTCGGGCTCTCTGCTCGAGGCGTCCTCCAAGGCCGCCCGGGCTGTAGAGAAAAGGCTGATCCAGGAAGCCCTCCGGGAGAGCAAGGGCAACAAGTGGCAGGCCTCCAAGCGGCTGCGGGTCAGTTACAAAACCCTCTTCTCCAAGATCAAGGAGTTGGAGATCGAGACTTGAAAGCGGTGGTGCAAAGGGTGTCTTCCGCCTCAGTATCGGTGGCGCAGGAGGTGTTGGGCCAGATTGGCCCAGGGCTTTTGGTTTTACTGGGCATTGGCACGGAGGATTCGGAAACGGACCTGAATTGGATGGTCGATAAGATCCTTCATCTGCGATGTTTTGAGGATGAAGAAGGCAAGATGAATCTCTCCCTCCTGGATGCCGAGAAGGAAGTCCTCTGCGTCTCCCAGTTCACCCTCTATGGGGATTGCCGCCGTGGCCGGCGACCCAGTTTCGGCAAGGCCGCAGCCGCCCCCCAGGCCCTCCTCTTTTGCCAAAAATTCGTTGACAAGATGAGGGAAAAGGGTGTAGAAATCAAATTTGGAAGATTTGGGGCCAAGATGACGGTGGCCCTAAAGAACGAGGGACCCGTCACCTTGATCTTGGACAGCAGGACCTGACAATCATGTGGTGTAGGAGGAATCCCGCCGATGGACAAGTTTTCAAACTCCAGGGAAGTGGTAGTGGCGCTCTCTCGGGATGGTATGAGGGAGAGGTACCGATCATTGTTTCATCTCATCTCGTCCAGAATTCAGCACTCCTTATATCGAATCCGCCTCAGTAAGGTATTCAAATCTCGTTTTTCAAAGGGCTTTGCTTCCTTAAAGCCCATCAGCGACCGCGCCCTTGAGATCCTGCCCGGGCTCACCACCCTGCTGGCGCTCTGTGTGTATCCCCTGCTTCAGTATGGCTCGCCGAAGATCTTCTATGCAGAGCTCTTTCAGATCCTCTTTATCTCTTTCTGGGTCGGGTTTCTGGTGGTCAACATGGCGAAGGGCCTGCGGACCAGGCGCGAGATCATAATCAACATGGACACCGACTGGATGAAGAAGCTGCAGAAGACAGGCCACGAGCCAGACGCCTACCTCGTCCTCATGCCCTTAAAGAGAGAGACCAACCGGCATGTGCTGTTTCAAACCTTCCTCTCCCTGGAGAGGCAGCAGTACCCAAAGGAGAAGATCACCGTCTTTCCCATCATGGAGGAGGAAGATCAAAAAACCATCGATCGGGTGATGGAGATCCTTCCCACCTTCAAAGGGAAATTGGACATCCGGGCCTTCATTTATCCGGCCCAAGGGCTTCCCAATCCCTGCAAGGCAACCTCCGTTTCCACGGTCGGACGCTGGCTCAGCCAACGCTGCGATGTCGGGGAACTGGTGCGCGACCAGACGAAGGTCCTCATCATCGATGCGGACACCATCCTGCACCCTCAGGATCTGGCCTTTCGCGAGTATTCCCATCTGCAGGAAAGCCGCCGTGATGCCCAAGGCCGCAGAAGGGGAACGGTCCTGCAGTCTCTGACCACCTATACCTCAAATTACTGGAAGATCCCCATGCTTCCCCGGCTTCACAATACCGGTTTCGTCCTTTACCAGATGGGGCGGATGCAGACCAGGACCGACTATTTGATCCTGGGGCCGGGAACCAGCTTCCCCTTCTCCATCTTTGAGACCGTCCGCTATTTTGAGCCCAACCGCCACAACGAGGATATGCAGTTCCGGTACAAGGTGGTCATGGAGGGATTTCGGGTAGTGCCCCTCAAGATACCCACCTGGGGCCAGGCACCCCTGACCACCCGCGACTCTTGGGGTCAGATCGCTCGCTGGGCGAGGGGAGCGGCAGATGTAAAGTTTATTGTGAACTACCGACGGGCTCTGCCCCGGCTGGGCCACTCCCTCAGCAGTTGGAAACCCCTCCTGGCGGCCCGTGCCCTGGTTGCCAATTCCACTCCACCCATCATGGTCCTTTTGCCCACGGAGTTGATCCTCATGTCCTGGGTCTTTCCCCCCTTCGATCGTTTTGGGCTAGCAACCTCCCTCCATGCCTATCAGACCGTGGTCTTTACCCTGTCCATGATCATCGGGATGATCTTCGTGCCGCACCTTTTGAAGCCGATCATTTATCTTCCTCCTCCCAAGCGATGGAAGAAGATGCGGCGTCTCTTCGAGTGGTTTCGCCTGGTCTTCACTCCCATGAATTTCCACAATTACTACCTCATGGCCTTCGCCCAGCTCTACACCCAGACCCGGATGGCCCTGGGCCTTTCTATCTCCCATACGGAGGTTACTCGAAAATAGTCTAAAATGCCGACCATCAGGACTGAAGACTCAAGGCCGGAGGGGAGATAGGTTGGGTCTTCGCGGGCCTTGAGCCTTTCATGAATATCGGCATCTTTACCTGCAATTACGCACCGCTCATCAACGGCCTCTCCTCTTCGATCGAGATCTTCTCTCGATCATTCAGGGCCAGGGGGCACCAGGTTTTCATCTTCGCCCCTGCCTACCCCGGATATCGGGAGACAGAGGAGGGGGTCTTTCGGTTTCCTTCCCTGCGGGTCCCTACCCACCACCAGTATACCCTGCCTCTCCCCTTCTCCCCTAAGATTAAGGCGTTGCTCCCGAGGTTGCAGTTGGATGTCCTCCATGCCCAACATCCCTTCCTCTTAGGATCTTTTGCCCTCCATGCGGCCCACCGCCTGCACCTTCCCTTGGCCTTCACCCACCACACCCTCTATGAGGAGTACGCCCACTATGTGGCGATCCTCCCCGGCCTGGCCCAGAGGTTGGCGATTCGCCGCTCCGTCTCCTTCGCCAACCAGGCGGATCTGGTGATTGCGCCCACCCGGGGGCTGAGGGATATCCTCAGGCAGCGGGGGGTTCGTTCCCGGATCGAGGTGGTGCCCACTGGGGTGGAGTTGGAAGGGGAGGGCCAAGGGGGCATAGATCCGTCCGAGCTCGGCATTCCGGGCTCCGGCAAGATCCTCCTCTCGGTGGGGCGCCTGGCGAAGGAGAAAAATCTGGAGGCCCTACTGGAGGCCTTCTCCCGACTGGCCGCTGAATCCCCTGATGGCTATTTGATCCTGGTGGGCAAGGGGGATGAGGAAGATCGCCTTAAGGCTTGGGTGAGACAGCGCGGGCTTGCGGCCCGAGTGAGATTTGTCGGCGCCCAGCCTCGGAGGGATCTGGCTCGCTACTATCGCGCGGCCCACCTCCTCCTCTTCTCCTCCCTCTCCGAAGCCCAGGGACTCGTGGTAGTGGAGTCAATGGCCCAGGGATTGCCGGTGGTCGCCTTGCGATCCTTTGCCGTGGAAGACCTGATCGAGGATGGCGTCAATGGCTATCTGGTGGAGGGAGTGGAGGACTTCGTCGCGCGGGCCCGGGAACTGCTCTTCGATGAAACCAAGAGAAGATCCTTTTCGGAAAAGGCGAGAGAAAAGGCCAGGGAATTCGCTGCCCCGGCCATGGCGGATAGGATGTTGGGCCTGTACCAGGAGCTGGTGGAGGCGAGGAAAGGATCATGAATCCCGCGGTGGAGAGATTCTTCCAGTATCTGGCGGTCGAAAAGGGCCTCGCCGCCAATACCCAGGAGGCCTATCACCGGGACCTCATGAGGTTTCTGGGGTACCTGGGGGAGAAGGGAATCTCTCTGGGTGAGGTGCGGGAGGCAGAGATCGCTTCTTATCTTTACCAGCTGCGGAAGCAGGGGCTCTCCTCTCGGTCCCTGAGTCGAGCGATCTCTTGTCTTCGTAGCTTTTTTCGATTCTCCCTGGCGGAGGGGTTGCTCTCCTTCGATCCCACCTCCCATCTGCAATCCCCACGCCTCCAGGCCAGACTACCCCATGCCCTCTCGGTGGAGGAGGTGGAAAGGCTCCTCTCCGCCCCTGCTGAGCAGACCCCGCGCCAGATCCGGGATAAAGCGATGCTGGAGGTCCTCTATGCGACGGGGATGAGGGCATCTGAACTGGTGGGCCTGCCGATCAGTTCGGTGGACCTCACCGTGGGCTATGTGCGTTGCATGGGGAAGGGATCCAAGGAGAGGATCGTGCCTTTAGGATCCTCTGCCATTTCTTGTCTGAAGGGATATTTGGAGTCCTCCCGTCCCCGGCTCACCGAGGGAAGGTTGAACCCGTACCTGTTTGTAGGGCGGGCGGGTCGGCCCCTCACCCGGCAAGGGTTTTGGCAGATGATTCGGGTCTATGCCCTGAAGGCGGGCCTTACCAAGCGGGTTACCCCTCACACCTTGCGCCACTCCTTTGCGACCCACCTCCTCGAAGGAGGTGCCGATATCCGCTCGGTACAGATGATGCTCGGACACTCCGATATCTCCACCACCCAGATCTACACCCACATCACCCGTAAACGGTTGAAGGAGATCTACCGCCAGTTTCACCCCCGGGCCTGAAGATGCATCGCGCCCAATCCCCGCCCCCGGCTGTGCCGTCACCGAGCGCCTTTAGCCCAAATTCTTTTTACTCAAGTTGCGCCAAAAGCCCTCTCAATTCCCTCCCCGGCTCCTGACCCAGATGAAGGCGGATGGCCCGCTGGCCTCGCGACCTTAGCGATTGCCAATCGCCGAGGGCCTGTGCCGCGGCCAGGGTCCCCAGCGAATAGGATTGGCCAGGAATGGGCAAATCCTGTCCTGCCTCCGTCGTCAGCTGGACGAAGAGCCCTGAATCGGGGCCACCTTTGTGCAGCTGCCCGGTGGAGTGGAGGTATCGAGGCCCATATCCGACGGTGCTGGGCAAATGATGCTGGAGCAGGATCGCCTGGCGTAGATCCCTCAAGGCCTGGTCGATCTCCCCGGTTTGCTCCAGATAGGCCATGAGGGCGACATAATCGCCGGGCCTCGCCTGCGACAACAGCTCTGGGAGGGAGCCCTCAGTGACCGGGCGAGGCAGTCTGCCGGTCACCCGGTACTCGGCCAGGGTCCTCTCCGTATTCTCCTTGCTCTCTTGCACATTGGGCTGGTCGAATGGCTGGACGCCCAGCCCGATTCCCGCGATGGCGGTGGCGAATTCCCACCGAAAGAACTCGGCCCCCAAGTCGTAGCGATCGGTCAGGTGGATGCGGACCGTGGGCTGCCCGGCCTTCTCCAGCGCAGAGAGGTGGTCATCGAGGCGGGAGTTCTCATCTCCCTCCAGGCGCAAAAAGATGAAAAGGCGATCGGGGCCATAGGCGGAGGGGGCTGCCAGCGGCTCATCCACCACCGGGATGATTCCCTTGCCCTCCTTTCCCGTGCTCTCCGCAATGAGCTGCTCAATCCAGAGTCCAAGAGCGGCGATGGTCGGCGAAAGGAGAAGCGTCAGCTTATTGCGACCCTGTTTGGCTGAGGTGGCCAGGGTCGCCCCCAGCCACCCCCCTGGGTTATCCGGGAGAGGGATGCAGGGGACACAGGACTGGGCCATGGCGTCTCCCCGGTGGAGGAGTTGGCCAAGATCGATCCCTACGAGGGCTGCGGGTACCAGGCCGAAATGGGATAGGGCGGAGTAGCGTCCTCCCAAATCGGCGTGGTTGAGGAAGATATGCCGGAAGCCATGGTCGGCGGCCAAAGCCTGGAGGGAGGTCTGCGGGTCAGTAATGGCAATAAAGTTCTCCCCGGCTTGATCGCCTTTGACCTTTTGCACCAGGGACCAGAAGTATCGGAATAGGGAGGCCACCTCGATGGTCGATCCGGATTTGGAGGAGGCGATGAACAGGGTATTGGCTGGATCGATGGTTTGGGTGATGCGATTCACCCAGGAGGGCACGGTGGAGTCCAAAACGGAGAGCTGGGGGTGTCCTTCCGCTGGGCCGAAGGTGGAAGAGAGGACCTCGGGCGCCAGGCTGCTTCCCCCCATGCCGAGGAGGATCGCCTGCTTGAACCCGGCCCCACAGATCTCCTGGGCGAAGGCCATGAGCCCTGCGCCATGCTCGCGCATCCTCCCGGGCAGGATTAGCCAGCCGAGGCGGTTCGCGATCTCCGTGGGATCCGGCTTCCAAACCGTGTGATCCTTGGCCCAAATTCGAGAGATCACCCTCTGGCGCTGCATCTCACCCAGGGCCTCCTCAACCAGCAAAGAGGTCTTTCCCAGACTGGCAGCGGGGCGACGGGTAAGGCCCAGTTTCAGGCGCCCCCGCTGGACCTCGATGTGGGCGATTAACCTCTCATACGAGACCATCAACGCCTTCATCCCCTCTTCTTGAAGTCGATCCGTCACTGCTTTCAGATCGACCTTGGCGGCCGCGAGTTGTTGCAGGATCTCTGGGGCCTGATCCCATTTCGCCTCCCCGGCTACACCCTCCTTTCCTTCCTCCTTGAGGGCGACCAGGGCTGAGGGCGAGAGGGCGATCACGGTGTCTTTAGCCATGAGGGCCTTTGCGTATCGGGCCTCCGGGTAGAGGGGATCTTTGTTCGCGGCCCTGGCCCAGAGGAGGCGTTGCACCCGGGCCCCCTGATCTCTCAAGGCCAAGAACTCGGGGGCGGCGAAGATCTGTCGGAGGCGCGCATAGGCGACCCGGGCCAGGGCAATGGCTACCTGCCCGCGAAGGGAACCGGCCCACCTCCCTTGTCCTCCCTCGGCGTGTCTCTCGCCTTCCAAAACCGGATTCACTGCCGAATCGACCGGGCTCACCCAGAATGAGGCCACGGAGGCCACGGTCCGGAGATCTCCCCCTTGGGCTGCCCACTTCCGAAGGCCGCGGAGGTAAGAGCGGGCTGCTGCCTCATAGGTCTCTAAAGAGCAAATCATGGTGCAGTTTACCTTGATCCCCTCGCCGATGAGGGCCTCAATGGCAGGAAGCCCCTCCGGGGTGGCCGGGATAGCCACCATCGCATTCGGCCGATCTAATAGGACATAGAGGCGACGTGCCTCCGCCACCATCCCCTCCGTATCGTGGGCCAGGAGGGGGTTGATCTCCAAGCAGGCGTAGCCGTCTTCCCCCCCTGTCCGCTCATAGGCTGGGCGCAGCATATCCGCTGTAGTCCGGATGTCCTCCGCGGCGAGGCGAAGATAGGTCTCTGGGGCGCCCAGGCCCTCGGTGGCCGAAGCGGCCAAGGCCTCGTCATAGTCCACACTGCCGGCAATGACCTTTTCCCAGACGATGAGGTTCGAATTGATTCCCCGGATGCCTCCCGCAACCAGTTGGGCCAGCTCCCCGGATGCGATCATCCCCCGGCGGAGGTAATCCAACCAGATGGACTGCCCACGCCTTTCCATCTCAAGCAGCAGTTGTTTCATCTCACCTCCCCTTCCCGGTCATCCCTGGAGCGTTGCGGCAAAGGCAGCGCCATAGAGGCTCACATCGTAATTGGTGACCACCTTGATCGGGATTTGCTGGAGGATCTCTCGGTGGCGGTCGTTTTCCTCGAAATATTGGCGGAAGAGATCTGTCCGGAGGTGGGGGATATTCTTCGCCAGGATGCCACCTGCCAAGAAGATCCCTCCCAGGGCCAGAGTGTCGAGGGCGAAATTGCGGGCGCATTTGGCCATTAACTGCAAGAGCAGATGAAAGGTTTCCCTGCAGGTCTCATCCTGAGGGATATGCTGCGAGATGAGAAGGGCCTTCTCTTCCGCCCTGTCGATTTGTCGGCTGATGGGGCTTGGGGGGGTGGGTTGCCTCTGGCGGAGGAACTGGTAGAGCCTCTCCAGGCCCCTTCCCGACAGGAGGTCCTCATAGGAGACGGTCTGTTTTCCTGGCTCCCGAGCCTTGATGAAGTCGACCAGTTCCCGCTCCCAGGGCGCGGTAGAGGGAAAATCCGCGTGCCCCCCCTCGGAAGGGTGGGGGCGGAAGAGGCCCAGGCTCTTATCGTAGATGAGGATACTTTTCCCCAGCCCGGTGCCAGCCCCGATGATGGCCCGGGTAGGATGATCGGCTCTCCGCCGTGACGGCCGCCGGGGGGGCATCTCCAGAACATCGCCCCGTCTTAGGAAGTTGATCCCATATCCGATGGCATCGAAATCGTTCATGAGATGAAGGTCTCTGAGCCCCACCTTGTGCTTGAGCGATCCGGGGTCGATGCGAAGATCTGCGTTGGTAAGCTGAGCCCTTCTCCCCGGGATGATGGGTCCAGCCAGGGCCAGGGCGGCATGCTCAATGACGGCCCCATAACGCCTCTTGGCGTAAGCGGTGATCTCCCGAAGCGGGGCGGCAAGGTCCCTTAGCCCTGGGGTGGGGAAATGAAAGGAGACGGCCAGGGAGACCTTCCGATTCCCTGCCCAGGCCAGGGCCAGGTTGGTGTGGGTACCTCCCACATCCCCCCCCAGGACCAGCCTCCGGGAGGGATCTTGGGGCGAGTGCGATTGGTGTTGTCGCAGGAGATATTCCATGTCAAGCGCCCATGAGAGGGGTGAAGGACAGCGGTGGACCCCCGAAGCCCATCCAATTGCAACACATATTATGTCAAGGAGGGCACAAGTCAAGTCTCAATTTTTCGGGGTGCCCCACGAAAAGGAAAATGGCCGGCCTGCCTCCGATTTGGCGCAGGAAAGTGGATCCCTCTCGGAGGGGAGGGCCATGGAAATCCAAATATTGCTTCAAACTGGTAGGGTTATCTGCTATCGTAAAGGGAGGCGCCGGAGGGGGAAAGCCTTGGTCGGACCGATGCCTGGCCAAGAGGGGACACCGAGCCGGGGCCTGAATGGAAGGCTCAGGAGATGGAGCTCATCACCACCCACATCAGCGCGGATTTCGATTCCCTGGCCTCAATGATGGCGGCCTCCAAGCTCTATCCTGGGGCCAAGCTGGTCTTTCCTGGCTCGCAAGAGCGAAATGTCCGCGATTTCCTGCAACACACTCACTTCCCCCTGCTCTTCGAAAAACTCAAGAAGCTGGATCTTTCCTCCGTGGAGCGCCTCATCCTGGTGGATGCCAAACGCGCGAGTCGAATCGGACCCCTCCGGGACCTTCTGCGCCAGCCCGGACTGGAGATCCATATCTATGACCACCACCCGGCCCATCCCAAGGATATCGAGGGTGCGGTGGAGGTCCTGCGAGAGGTGGGGGCCACCGCCACCATCCTCATCCAGCTCCTGAGGGAAAGTAAGGTTGCGATCAATCCCCAGGAGGCCACCCTCCTCGCCTTGGGGATCTACGAGGAGACTGGATTCTTCACCTTCACCTCCACCACAGAAGAGGACCTGGAGGCCGCCGCCTTCTGCCTCTCGCAGGGGGCGGATTTGACGATCGTCTCCGATCATATCCGGCGCGAGCTCACTGTGGAGCAACTCTCCCTGCTCAGTGAACTGATCAGCTCTGCCGAGAGTTATCTGATCAATGGAATCGAGATTGTCATCAGCACTGCCTCCCTGGATAAGTATGTGGGAGACCTGGCGCTCCTGACCCACAAACTCCGGGATCTGGAGAACACGAATGTCCTTTTCACCCTGGTCAGCATGGATAATCGAGTCCAGCTGGTGGCACGGAGCCGGCTGGAGACGGTGGATGTGGGGGAGATCGCCTCCTCCTTTGGTGGAGGAGGACATCCGACCGCGGCCTCGGCCACCATCAAGGAGATGACCCTCATCGAGACCAAGGAGAGGCTCTTGCACCTCCTGAAGGAGAAGGTGAAACCCATGCTCTACGCCCGGGATATTATGAACTCCCCGGTCAAGGCGATCTCCGATCGGTTCACCGTGGGGGGAGCTGGAGAGATCATGAATCGCTTCTCCATCAATTCCCTGCCGGTGGTTCACCATGGGGAGCTGGTAGGCCTCATCAATCGCGAGACCATCGACCGGGCGCTCTATCATGGGCTAAGAGAGGCCTCGGTTTCGGGATTTATGTCGACCGACCCTCCCACCGTGAACCTGGATACTCCCTTGCCCCGGATTCAAAGACTCATGGTGGAGTCAACCCTGGGGGTGTTGCCGGTGGTAGACCAACGCCGCCTCAAAGGGATCGTGACCCGTACCGATATGCTCAGATTGGCCTACGAGGATTTGATGAGGAGGCCTACCTTCCTCCACGAGGTGGAAAAGGATCTGGGCCCTTACTTCACCCGCAGCGTGACCAATCTCCTGAACAGCCGACTGCGGCCACCGCTCTTGTCCCTCCTCCATGGCTGCGGTGAGGCGGCGGACGGGGTGGGGACCTCTGTCTATGTGGTGGGCGGATTTGTCCGCGATTTGCTCTTGGGGGCAGAGAATCTCGATATCGATCTGGTGTTGGAGGGGGACGGGATCGCCTATGCGGAGAGACTCTCCGGCTGCCTTGGGGGTAAGGTGCGCAGCCATCCCAAATTCGGCACCGCGGCCATCACCCTTGCGGACGGCTTTCGCATCGATGTGGCCACGGCGAGGGCCGAGTACTACGAACATCCGGCGGCCCTTCCCACGGTGGAGCACTCTTCGATCAAGATGGACTTGTATCGTCGGGACTTCACCATCAATACCCTGGCCATCCGCCTCAACGCCGGTCACTTTGGAGAGATCATTGACTTCTTCGGGGGACAGCGGGACCTGCGAAACAAGACCATTCGGGTCCTTCACAATCTGAGTTTCGTGGAGGACCCCACCCGCATGCTCAGGGCAGCCCGCTTTGAATCCCGTTTTGGCTTCAAGATCAGCAAGGACACGGGGCAGTTGATCAAGAATGCAGTGGAGATGAACCTCATGGGAAGGGTGTCCGGCAAGCGGATCTATGGCGAGCTATCATTGGTGTTTGCGGAGCCCCATCCGGCCGCCGTCTTCCTCCGGTTGGAGGAGCTTGAGCTCCTGTCATCCCTCCATCCCCGCCTTCACTTCGACGCGGCCAAGGCGAAGGACTTCGCCCATGTGGAGGAGGTCCTGGCCTGGTATCGACTACTCTATCGGGGGGAGGAGGCCTCGGCCGAGGAAATCTACCTGATGGCCCTCCTGGCCAACTTGCAGCCCTCTGAGGCCCGGAAGGTGATGGGGCGCCTTGACCTCTGTCTGAGGACCAGCAGGAGGATTCGAGACGCCCTAGCCGACTTTCGGCACCTGGGAAGAGAACTGGCCCTCAGGAGAGATCTCTTCCCCAGCCGCGTGTATCGCCTGATGGCAGACCGCTCCCCCGAGGCCTTGCTGCTGCTTATGGCCTTGAGCAAAGAGGAAAAGACGAAAAGGGCCATCTCCGATTACCTGACCACCTACTCCCGGGTCAGGAGCCATATTCGGGGGAAGGACCTGAAGAGATTAGGGCTCAGCCCCGGGCCGATCTACCGAAAGATCCTCAACCGCTTGCTCTATGCCCGCCTCGACGCAAAGGTCGAAACCAAGGAGGAGGAACTTCATTTCCTCAAGGCCAAATTCCGGGCCCACCTTCCCGTATCCTAATAAGTCGGCCTATTTCTCTCAGCTCAGGTTGACAAAGCGGGGCCGATCTGTTACCTTTTGCCCAATTTCTCGGGAGGGAAAGGCGAATTCCAATTTTCAGCTTCGTTGCTTCTCAGATTCGTGAATACAGCATCACAATTCCCGCGGTGCTCCTGGCCATCACCGTCCACGAATTCGCCCACGGTTGGGTGGCAAACCGCCTCGGGGACCCCACGGCGCGCCTGGCGGGGAGACTCACCCTCAATCCCTTCTCCCACCTGGATCTCATCGGGGGCCTCGCCTTGCTCCTCTTCCATTTTGGGTGGGCCAAGCCGGTGCCCTTCAATCCCCTCTATTTCAAGAATCCGAGGCGAGGCATCGTCTTGACCTCTTTGGCTGGAGCTGGGGGGAATCTTCTAACCGCCGCGATAGCCGCTTTGGCCTATCGGGGCCTGTTTCTGTTTGCATTCTCGGATCCCTCTTCCCTTCCACTGCATCCCGGGGTCCTGGTTCCCTTTGGCTGGATGCTAAAAATGGCGGTCATCATCAATGTCTACCTGGCGTTTTTTAATCTCATCCCAATCCCTCCCCTGGATGGTTCTAAGGTGGTGATGGGTTTCCTTCCCCCGGCCCAGGCGACGGCAATGGGGAAGCTGGAGCCCTATGGGGTTCTAATCCTCATGGTCCTGATCGTGATCAAGGCGTTCGATTTCCTGGTAGGGATCCCAGCCGCCCTGGTGATTGGACTTTTGATTGGTGCTTAGAGAGGAGGACTGATCCTATTGGAAAAGAAACGGGTGGTGAGCGGCATGCGTCCCTCAGGCAAGTTGCATTTGGGCCATCTGGTGGGGGCCTTGCAGAACTGGAAGAAGCTCCAGGGCAGCCACCAATGCTTCTTCTTTGTGGCAGATTGGCATGCGCTCACCTCTGAATACGCAGATACCGCCCAGGTCAAAGAGTTCGTTCAGGAGATCGCGATTGACTGGCTGAGTACAGGCATCGATCCGGATCTGGCGACCTTGTTCATTCAATCCCAGGTCCCAGAGCACGCGGAGCTTCATCTGCTCCTTTCGATGATCACGCCGCTTCCCTGGCTGGAGCGCAATCCCACCTACAAGGAGCAACTGCAGGAGGTGACAACCAGGGATCTTTCCACCTATGGTTTCTTGGGATACCCGGTCCTGCAGGCGGCAGATATCCTCATCTATAAGGCACACTATGTCCCGGTGGGGGTGGATCAGATGCCCCATATTGAGCTGACGCGGGAGATCGCCCGGCGCTTTAATTCCCTCTATGGGGAGACGCTGGTGGTCCCCGAGGGGATGCTCACCCAATTCCCCAAGGTCCCGGGGGTTGATGGCCGCAAGATGAGCAAGAGCTACCAGAATTTTATCCTGCTCTCCAACTCTCCGGAGGAGATTCGGGCAAAGGTAAAGCCCATGGTGACCGACCCGGCTCGGGCCCGCAGAAACGATCCGGGGAATCCGGAGCGCTGCCCGGTCTTCGACCTCCATAAGATCTTCACCCCTTCGGGCGAGCACGGAGAAATCATCCAGGGATGCCGGACCGCCGGCATCGGATGCCTCGATTGCAAGGAGGTCCTCCTGGGTTATCTGTTGGGGGCCGTAGAGGAGATTTATGCTCGCCGGCAAAAGCTGGCCAAGGACCCGGGGAGGATCGAGGAAATCCTAAGAGAGGGGTCCCGGAAGGCGCAGAGAGAAGCAGCGCTCACCCTCTCCCAGATCAAGGAGGCCATTCGCATCTGAAATGGCGGGAAGGGCTTGACCAACACCAAGGGGTGTGTTAGTTTGATATAAATTTGAGGTGACCTGGAGTGCCCGTATGCTGCAATATCCCTTAGAAGAAGGGCTGTCTTTTGACGATGTGCTCCTGCTCCCGGCCAAATCTGAGGTTCACCCTCGGGAGGCCGAGATCCAGACAAATCTGACACGGGAGATCTCCATTAATATCCCGATCGTCAGCTCCGCCATGGATACGGTGACCGAATCCCGCCTGGCCATTGCCCTGGCCCAGGAGGGAGGGATTGGCGTCATCCATCGCGCCTTTTCGCCCAAGGAACAGGCCGCAGAGGTAGATAAGGTGAAGAAGTCGGAGAGCGGAATGATCAGGGATCCCATCACCGTTTCCCCGGAGCAGAAGATCGCAGAGGTTCTGAGGATCATGGAGCGCTATCATATCTCGGGGGTGCCGGTCACCAAGAAAGGGAAACTGGTAGGGATCTTGACCAACCGGGATCTGCGCTTTGAGACGCGTATGCAGCTTCAGGTCTCGGAGGTCATGACCAAGGAGAATCTCATCACGGCCCCGGTGGGGACGACGCTGGAAGAGGCGAAAGAGATCCTGCATCGCCATCGCATTGAAAAGCTCCTGGTCGTGGATGGCGATTATAATCTGCGCGGCCTGATTACCATCAAGGACATCCAGAAGCGGATCAAGTACCCCAACGCCTGCAAGGATGAGATGGGTCGATTGAGGGTGGGAGCGGCCATCGGGATCGGAAGAGAGGGATTGGAGCGGGCAGAGGTCCTCATGAAGGCAGGGGTGGATGTCCTGGTGGTAGATACTGCCCACGGCCATTCTGTGGGCGTGATCAATGTGGTGAAGGCCATCAAGAAAAAATATCCGGACATGGCCCTGATCGCCGGAAACATCGCCAGCGCCGAGGCGGTGGAGGAATTGATCAATGTGGGAGTCGATGCCCTGAAGGTGGGCATCGGCCCCGGTTCCATATGCACCAGCCGAATCATCGCCGGGGCGGGAGTTCCCCAGATCACCGCGATCTCCAGGTGCGCGCCGGTGGCGCAAAAGAGGGGTGTCCCCATTATCTCTGATGGGGGGATCAAGTTCTCGGGGGACATCACCAAGGCAATCGCCGCCGGTGCCTCCTCGGTCATGATCGGGGGCATCTTCGCTGGGGCTGACGAAAGCCCAGGGGAGACCGTTCTTTTCCAGGGGAGGAGCTACAAGGTCTATCGGGGCATGGGTTCCTTGGGCGCCCTGCAGCGAGGGGGAGGGGACCGATACTTCCAAGAACAGGTGGAAGAACAGAAATATGTCCCGGAGGGCATTGAAGGAAGAGTCCCCTACAAAGGATCCCTGGCGGCCATCGTTTATCAATTGATCGGAGGCCTGCGCGCGGGCATGGGATATTGTGGCTGCCGAACGATCGAGGAGCTGCGGGCGAAGGCGAAATTCATCAAGATCACCACCTCGGGCTTGAGAGAAAGCCACGTGCACGATGTGATTATCACCAAGGAAGCGCCCAACTACCGATTGGAATAGAGGGGCCTGCGCCTTGGCCTTCCATCTTCCCCTTCTGGAAACTACCGGTTAACGAAGAGGCTCTTTTCATCTCACCCATTTCTTAGCACACCTGGTATTCTATCTATTTGCCCTTAGGCAAGATCGTGGCAGATATCCACGCAGAAAAGGTGCTGATCCTCGACTTCGGATCCCAATACACCCAGCTCATTGCCCGTTGCGTGCGAGAGGAAAAGGTGTATTGCGAGATCCACCCCTACCATACCCCCCTGCAGACCATCCAGGCTGCCGCTCCCAGGGGGATCATCCTCTCAGGAGGACCTTCCAGCATTTACGACCCCGGGGCACCGGTCTGCGACCCGGGCCTTTTCCAGCTTCCGATCCCCATTCTGGGCATTTGCTACGGAATGCAGCTCATGGCCCATCTGCTAGGGGGAAAGGTCGCTCCCTTCGCCCGCCGGGAGTATGGACGGGCACAGTTCTTCATTGATGAGGCAGGGGACCTCTTTTCGGGCCTTGCACGAGAAATCACGGTCTGGATGAGCCATCAGGACCAGATCGTTAGCCTCCCTCCCGGCTTTTCGACCATCGGCCATACGGAAAACACAGAAGTGGCGGCCTTCCGAGGGGCCTCCGCCCGCTATGGGCTCCAATTTCACCCGGAGGTCGCCCATACCCCTCAAGGCCGAGAGATCCTGAGGAATTTTCTCTTTCGCATCTGTGCCTGCTCCGGGACCTGGAGCATGAAGGCCTTTGTGGAGTCCTCGGTGACGAAGATCCGCAATCGGGTAGGAAAAGAGAGGGTCATCACGGCCTTGAGCGGCGGAGTCGATTCCTCGGTGGTGGCCCTGTTGGTTCACCAGGCGGTGGGAGACCAGCTGACCTGTGTCTTTGTAGATAATGGTCTATTGCGCAAGGGAGAGGCCGAGAGGGTGCTGGCGACCTTCACCCAAAACTTTGACCTCCGGGTATGCCTGGTACAGGCGAAGGAGCGATTTCTGGAGCGCCTCCGGGGGATGGTCGATCCGGAGGAGAAACGGATCTGCATCGGAAGAGAATTCATCCGAGTCTTCGAGGAAGAGGCCGAGAAGCTGGGAGGGGCTGCGTTCCTGGCCCAGGGCACGCTTTATCCGGATGTGATCGAGAGCACCTCAGTGAGGGGCCCCTCTTCCACCATCAAGACCCACCACAATGTGGGAGGCCTGCCGAAGAGGATGGGTTTTTCCCTCATCGAGCCCCTGCGGGAGCTCTTCAAGGATGAGGTCCGGCAGGTGGGCCGCGAGCTGCACCTCTCCCCGGAGATCCTGAATCGTCACCCCTTCCCTGGCCCGGGGCTGGCGGTGCGCATCTTGGGGGAAGTTACCGAGGAGCGGCTCGCCATCTTAAGGGAGGCGGACTTCATCCTGGAGGAAGAGATCAGGAAGGCAGGGGTTTACGATCGGCTGTGGCAGGCCTTCATCGTCCTGCTCCCGGTGAAGTCGGTGGGGGTGATGGGAGATGGACGGACCTACGAGAATGTCGCCGCCATTCGGGCTGTCAGCAGCCTGGATGGGATGACCGCCGATTGGGCCCGTTTGCATTACGAGATCCTGGCCACCATATCGAGTCGCATCATCAACGAGGTGAAGGGGATCAACCGGGTGGTTTACGATATCAGCAGCAAGCCACCCAGCACTATCGAGTGGGAGTAATCCATCCTCAATGCAGCACTCTGATTTCGTCCACCTTCATGTCCATACTCAATATAGTCTCCTGGATGGGGCCTGTCACCTAGATCGCCTGATCAGCTCGGCGCGAGGGCATCGCATGCCCGCGCTCGCCATTACTGATCACGGGAATATGTTCGGGGTGATCAATTTCTATCGGCGGGCGATGAAAGAAGGGATCAAGCCGATCCTGGGCTGTGAGGTGTATGTGGCCCCGGGCAGTCGATTCGACCGTCCCTCGTCCGGCGGGATCCAGGACACCTCCCACCATCTCACCCTCCTGGCCAGGGATCAGACCGGATACAAGAACCTCATGAAATTGGCGACCCTCGGTTACCTGGAGGGTTTCTACTACAGGCCGCGCATCGACCGGGAGGCCCTTGCGCAACACCATGAAGGCCTCCTGGCCCTATCCGGGTGCCTCAAGGGGGAGATCGCCTGTCTCCTGGATGCAGGAAAAGAGGAGAAGGCGATTGAGGTCGCCCGAGGCTACCGGGAGATCTTAGGGGAAGGGAATTTTTTCCTGGAGATCCAGGATCAAGGGATCAAGGGACAACGGGAGATCAACAAGGCATTGGTTCGCCTGAGCAAGAGCCTCAATCTCCCCCTGGCGGCCACCAACGATGTCCACTACTTGCTGGCTCAGGACGCCAAGGCGCACGACATCCTCCTTTGCATCCAGACCGGGAAGACAGTGAAAGAGGAGGACCGACTCAGATTCTCCTCCGAGGAATTCTTCTTCAAGTCCCCGGAGGAGATGCGGAGCCGCTTCCAGGAGATCCCCCGGGCGCTCACCAATACGGTCGAGATCGCGGAACGCTGCAATCTGGACCTGGTCTTTGATCGAACCAATCTCCCCCACTACCAAGTGCCGGAGGGCTTTACTTTAGAGAGCTACCTGGCCCATTTGGCCGAGGAGGGGGTGCGAGCCCGGTATGGGGGCATCACTCCCGCCCTGGAGGAGAGGTTGCACCACGAACTGGCCTCTATTGAGAAGGCGGGCTATGCGGGCTATTTCCTGGTGGTGTGGGACTTCATTCGCTTCGCCCGGGAGAAGAAGATCCCCGTGGGGCCGGGGAGGGGGTCAGCGGCCGGCTCTATGGTGGCCTATGCCCTGGGGATTACTGGAATCGATCCCCTGCGGTATGGATTGTTCTTCGAAAGATTCCTCAACCCGGAACGCATCAGCATGCCCGACATCGATATCGACTTCTGCGATGAGCGGCGGGACGAGGTGATCGGGTACGTGGCCGCCAAGTATGGCTCGGAGAATGTGGCCCAGATTGTGACCTTCGCCACCCTGGGAGCAAAGGCCATCATTCGGGATGTGGGGCGCGCCCTGGGGATGCCCTACTCGGAGGTCGATAAGATCGCCAAACTGGTTCCGAATGTCCTGAACATCAGCCTGGATAACGCCCTGGTCCAGAGTCCCCAGCTCCAGAAGGTGGTGGAGACCCGGTCGGAGGTGAAGGAGCTCATCTCCATTGCCCGCACCCTGGAGGGCCTCACCCGCCATGCCTCCACCCATGCCGCCGGGGTGGTCATCTCCGGGGGCCCGCTGGTCGAACACTGCCCTCTCTACAAGGGGACCCGGGGGGAAGTGACCACCCAATATGCCATGCTCGACCTGGAGAAGATCGGGCTATTAAAGGTTGACTTCTTAGGCCTCCGCACCCTGACCGTCCTCTCCCATACCCTGGACCTCATTGCCGAGACCCGCAAGCAGAAGCTGTCCTTGGAGGAGATCCCCCTGGACGATGGGCTCACTTTTCAGTTCCTGGGAGAGGCGAGGACCGCTGGGATCTTCCAGTTGGAGAGCAGCGGGATGCAGGACCTGTTGAGGAGGTTGAAGCCCGGGAGGATGGAGGACATCATTGCCCTGGTGGCCCTCTACCGACCGGGGCCCATGAATATGATCGACGACTTTATCCAGAGGCGCCATGGAAAGGTGAAGGTGCGCTACGATCACCCTGCCATGGAGAAGGTCCTGGCGGAGACCTATGGCGTCATGGTCTATCAGGAGCAGGTCATGCAGATCGCCTCGGAACTGGCGGGATTTTCCCTGGGGGAGGCCGATATCCTGCGCCGGGCGATGGGTAAGAAGGACTCGGAGATGATGGATAAGCAGCGCAAGAAGTTCCTGCAAGGGGCGAAGGTCCGGGGCATCGCGGAGGGCAAGGCGGAAAAGATCTTCGACCAGATGAGGCAGTTTGCCGAATACGGGTTCAATAAGTCCCACGCCGCCGCCTATGCCCTTATCGCCTACTGGACCGCTTATCTCAAGGCCCGCTACCCGGTGGAATTCATGACCGCGCTCCTCACCTCGGAACGGGAAGATACGGATAAGATCGTGAAGTATATCGAGGAATGCCGACAGATGAAGATCACGGTCCTTCCCCCGGACATCAATGAGTCGGAGAGCAATTTCCGGGTGGAGCGAGATCAAATCCGCTTCGGCCTGGCCGCAGTCAAGAATGTGGGGGAGACGGCCATTCAATCTATCTTGTCCGCCCGGGCCCGCAAAGGAAAGTTTTCCTCCCTGTTCGATCTCTGTGAGGCGGTGGACCTGCGTGTGGTCAACCGGAGGGTCTTGGAGAGCCTCATCAAGTGTGGGGCCCTGGATTTTTTAGGGGGAAAGAGGTCTCAACTGATGGCCACCTTGGATCGGGCGATGGAGAGGGGCTCTTCCCTCCAGAGATCAAAGATGAAAGGCCAAAGCTCTCTGTTGGAACTCATCGCCCCCGAGGAGAAGAGCTCCTTGAAGGCCCCGGCCCTTCCGGATTTGGAGGAGTGGCCTGTAGGTCAGCTGCTGTCCATGGAGAAAGAGGTGCTAGGATTTTATCTGAGTGGTCATCCCCTGCGCGATTTCGAGGCGGAGATCGCCAGGTTGGCTACCTGTAAGATCGAGGACCTCTCCGCCGTTAAGGATCGAGAGCGGGTAACCCTGTGCGGCATGGTGGGGAATATCAAGCGCATCAACACCAAGAATGGAGGGCAGATGGCCTTCCTGAGCCTGGAGGACCTCTCGGGATCGGTGGAGGTGGTGATCTTCCCCGAACTCTATGCGACCGTGACCTCCTATCTGGCCAGGGATCTGCCCCTCCGGGTGGTGGGGAATGTGGATATCACCGAGGATGCGGTGAAGATCCTGGCCCAGGAGATCGCTCCCCTCGCGGAGAAGAAAGAGAAAGGGCTCTCGCGGGCCGATGTCTATCTCGCTGGTCCTGGCTGCTCCCCTCACCTCCTCATTTCCCTGCGGGAGATCCTTTCCCGACATGCAGGGGAGTGTCCGGTCTTTCTTCACATCCGTGCCCCACAGGGAGAAGAAACGGTGATCGCGGCAGGCGAACGCTTCCAGGTCTCGATGGATGAGGAGTTGAAGAGAGATCTGGAGGCATTGTTGGGCAACGGCCATGTAAGCTTTGCCTGAGGGGGAAGAGGTGGCCAATTTCATCCTCGATTTCGAGGCCCGAGTGGTCGAATTAGAAGAGAAGATCAAGGAGCTGAAACACTTCGCGGCCGTAGAAAAGGTGGACTTCAGCGAGGAGATAAAGAAGCTAGAGCGGAAGGCGGCCAAGCTGCGCAAGGAGGTCTACTCCCACCTGACTCCTTGGCAGCGGACGCAGCTCGCCCGCCACCCCGGCCGTCCCTACACCCTCGATCACATTCGGTCCTTGATGACCGACTTCGTGGAACTGTCCGGAGATCGGCTCTTCGCTGAGGATCATGCCCTGGTGGGCGGCCTGGCCAAACTGGAGGGGCAGCCCGTGGTGGTCATCGGGCACCAGAAGGGCAGGGATACCAAGGAAAATCTGTTTCGCAATTTTGCCATGGCCCACCCCGAGGGGTATCGCAAGGCCCTGAGGTTGATGAAGCTGGGGGAGAAATTCGGCAAGCCCATCATTAACTTCATCGATACCCCGGGGGCCTATCCCGGGATCGGGGCGGAGGAGAGGGGTCAGGCCGAGGCCATTGCCCGGAACCTGCGAGAGATGTCCGAGCTGAAGGTGCCCATCATCGTGGTCATCAGCGGGGAGGGAGGCTCCGGAGGGGCGTTGGCCCTGGGGGTGGGGGATGTGGTCCTCATGTTGGAATATGCCATCTATTCGGTCATCACCCCCGAGGGGTGCGCGGCCATCCTCTGGAGGGATCAGGCGAAGGCCCCGGATGCAGCCCAGGCCCTCGGCCTCACCGCCGAAATCTTGAAGGGGTTTGACCTGATCGATGAGATCGTGCCCGAGCCCATGGGGGGTGCCCATCGAGATCCCGCCGGGGCGTCCAGCCTCCTGAGGCCTTATCTGGTGCGACATCTGGAGGCATTACAGCGAATAGAGATCGGCAAGCTGTTGGAGCGGAGATACCAGAGGCTGCGAAAGATGGGAAGGTTCGGCGGCGACTGAGGATGGGGGCCATGGATCCTTGGAAGAAGCTTCCTTTTTTTTCCTCCCTGAGTGATAAAGAACTGGCGGAGGTAGTCGTCCCTCTCTTCCAAGAGGAGAGATACCGGGAGGACGAGTACCTGTTTTACGAGGGCGATCCCCCCCAGGGCCTGTTCATTCTGAGAGAAGGAAAGGTGAAGATCATCAAACACTCCACCCGGGGCAAGGATACCATCCTTCGCCTCCTCGGCCCCGAGGAGATGTTCGGAGAGGTTGCCTCCCTGGATGGAGGACCGTACCCAGCCTCCGCCCAGGCCCTGGAGGATACCGTCGTCTTCCACCTTTCGCAGCGGGATTTCCTACGCCTGCTCCAAGGTTATCCCTCCATCGCCCTGAGGGTCATTGAGGATCTGGGGCGGAAGCTTCGGGACGCCCACGATCTCATCCGGGCCCTGACCACCGAGACGGTGGAGAAGCGGATTGCCACCGTCTTGCTGAAGCTTTCGGAGAAGTTGGGAAAGGTAGAAGAGAGGGGGATCCGGCTGAGGATCCACCTGAGCCGTCAAGATCTGGCGGATATGGCTGGAACAACCATCGAGACCGCCATTCGGGTCCTGAGCAAGTTCACCAAGGACCGCCTCTTGACGAAGGAAGGCAAGAACATCATCATCCTGGATCGCGCGGCCCTGGCCGCACTGAGCCGTTCCTCCTTGCCCAGATGATGAGGGAAGAGTCCATGCCCACTTTGGTTGACCCTTACGCCCGAACCATCGACTACCTGAGGATCTCGATCACCGACCGCTGCAACCTGCGCTGTCTTTATTGTATGCCTTCCGGAGGCGTACGGGTGATCCCCCGCGAAGAACTCCTCCATTATGAAGAGATCCATCGGGTCGTGACCCTGGCCATTGGCATGGGGGTCAAGAAGGTGCGGATTACCGGGGGAGAGCCCCTGGTCCGCTCGGGCGTCATCCCCCTTATTGCCTCCCTGGCCGAGATCCCAGGGCTGGAGGATATTAGCCTTACCACCAATGGGACCCTGTTGGAGGCCTTTGCGCGGCCGCTCAAGGAGGCGGGATTGAAGAGGGTCAATGTGAGCCTCGACACCCTGGACCCCAAGAAATACGCCCACATCACCCGGGGAGATGAGCTTTCCCAGGTCTGGAGGGGGATCCGCCGGGCCCTGGAAGAGGATCTGACGCCGCTCAAGATCAACATGGTGGTGATTCGGGGTCTCAATGACGGAGAGGTTGAGGATTTCGCACAACTAACCCTGAGGGAGCCGATCAACCTGCGTTTCATCGAGTTCATGCCGGTGGGGGCTCAAGACTTCTGGAGGCCGGATCGCGTGGTGAAGTTGGGGGAGATCAAGGGCAAGATCGATCGCCTGGGAAGGTTGGAGCCGACCAAGATCAGAGGGAATGGCCCGGCCCGCTATTTTTACCTCCCACGGGCGTTGGGGACCGTGGGTTTCATCGGGGCCTTCAGCGACCACTTCTGCGCCTCCTGCAACCGATTGCGCCTCACCTGCGATGGCCGGCTAAGGCCCTGTCTATTTTCTGAATCGGAGATCGACCTGCGAGGCCCACTGCGGCGGGGGTGCCGAGATGAGGAGTTAGCAGCCCTGTTCCTTCGGGCCAAACAGGAGAAGCCCCTTTCCCATTCTCTGCGGGAGGAGCCGCCGAAACATTGGAGAAGGCCCATGTCAGAAATTGGTGGGTGAGGCGCAATTTTTTGGCTTGACCCGGGAGCCGAGTCTGTTATAATAATTGACAATCAAGAATGACTAAACACATGAAGAGCCATCTGTATCCGCTGCTGTCACCCTTCCGCGGTGCTTCTCTAACTTACCCCGGCATATCCTATTCATTTCGATCCACCGACCCCATTTCCTTATTTCCCTTAGTCTCTTTATTATGGAAAGGAGCCGCTCAATGGGAGAGACCGAGGCAGAACTCTTTGTCCGCCTCAAGGAGGCGAATTTAGATTTTCGCCGGCTCGCGGAAAAACACCGGGAGCTCGATCTCAAGATCGGAGAATTCGATCGGGTCTATTATTTGACCAGCGAGCAAGAGCGAAAACGGAAAGAGCTTCAAAAGATGAAGCTCAAGATCAAGGATCAGATGTACGCCATCATGCGCCAATACCGAGGCCAATGAAGCAATTTTCGCACTTAGATGCCAAGGGCAAGGCCTCCATGGTGGATGTCAGCGCAAAGCCGGAAACCCTCCGTGAGGCGGTCGCCAAGGGATCGATCCTGATGGGCAAGGAGACCCTGAGGGCGATCCGAGACAAAAAGGTCCCCAAGGGTGATGTCCTCACCGTGGCCAAGATCGCCGGCGTCATGGCGGCGAAGGAAACCCCCCATCTCATCCCCCTCTGCCATTCAATTCTATTATCGAATGTAGACCTCACCTTCAAAATCAACGCCCGAGCCAGCAAGATTGAGATCGAATCCCAGGTGAGGACCATCGGCCGAACGGGCGCGGAGATGGAGGCCTTGACTGCGGTAGCCGTGGCCGCCCTGGCCATTTACGATATGTGCAAGGCCGTCGACAAGGAGATGACCATCGGAGAGATCCGATTGATCTCCAAAAAGGGAGGGAGAAGCGGTACCTATCAGAGGGCCCAATGAGAGAGTGAAGTCCCCCCTCCCCGAGAGGAGACGCGCATGAGAGAATCCCCTTCTCCGGCTGCATCCCCCCGCCCCCGCTCTTGCCTCCTTTATTCCCCCCAGTTTTCCATATATCAGTACGGACCCTCCCATCCCCTGAAGAATGAAAGGCTGGCCCTCACCTTCCGTCTGATGGAGGCCTACGGGCTCCTGCACCTGGAAAGGGCCGAGGTGAAAGAGCCCAGGTGGGCGGAAGAAGCGGATCTTGTGCTCTTCCACCACCCGGAATACCTCCAGGCCCTGCAGGTGGCAGAGGCAGGGATCTCCTTCCCTTCTGCCCCTGCCTACGGCTTGGGAACCCCTGATGATCCCATCTTCCCCGGCGTCTATTCCTGGTCCCTCTTGGTCACCGGGGCCTCTCTCTCCGCCGCGGAGGCGATCGAAGAGGATGGATTCGATCTTGCCTTCAATATGGCGGG
>JAZDMQ010000094.1:0-13191 GCA_043800755.1 bacterium
CGTTGTATAAGAGGCCCATTAGTCGATTGAAAGGATGAGGCTTGGGCGCTAATGCAATTATCCTCCATTCTCCATCGCGATAAGGCTCCCATCGAAGCCCTTCAAGTTGAGGCCCTCCAGGAGATCCTGAAGGAGAAGTTGATCGCCGTCGTTCTTTTTGGCTCCCGTGCCAGGAAAGAGGCCCGTAGTTTTAGCGACTGGGATCTATTTGTCCTGGCTGAAAGCCTCCCAGAGAATCCTATCGACCGAGCCTTCTTCTTCCGGGAAAGGTTATCCGGGAGGGGATTGCACGCCTCCATAATCGCTCGAACCAAGGAGGAGGTCGAAAGAGACCTGCGGCCCATTTACCTGGATATTGCCCATGACGGAATTATCCTCTTTGATCCCTCTGGATACATGGCGGAGAAGCTAAGAGAGGTATGCCGAATCATTCGAGAAGTCGGCCTCTATCGAACTAAGAAGCGTGGTCATTGGATCTGGCGATGGAGGGAGCAACCCATGCCGGGGGAATGGAGCCTTCAATGGAGGAATGAAAGGTGAATTCATTGGAGGATGCCAGATATGGATTGCGCTTGGCTGCTGAACATTTAGAGGACGCGGAATTTGAATTTCAGCATGCCCGGTGGAGCAAAGCGGCCCTCAGTGCCCAGCTTTCGGTAGAAAATGCCGCTAAGGCAACGATTGCGCTCTTCAGTCCCACCGCAAAGACTCATGACCTTGCAAGCGATTTGCTGGATCTCGTAAATAACTCCATGCCGCGGGAGGAAAGAGACCATCTGAGGTCATTGGCGGACTATGCCAATAAACTCGGCTTGAAGGAGCATATCCTTACCAGTTACGGAGATGAGGTGGCCCTCAAGACTCCGAAAGAGATTTACGATGAGGACAAGGCAAAAAGGGCCCTGGATATTGCGAAAAAGGCCATTTGTTCGGCCCAATTTGTTATCTCGGCTCATGGATCAGTAGCCTCACCCAATAGCCCCGAGATGAAGAGGGAAACCCCATGAAATATCTGGCAAGAAGTCGCAATTTCTGGATCGTCGTCTCTGCCGACCTGATCTTATTGACGGCCTCTTACATCCTCTCCTACATGATTCGCTTCGAGACCTTGAATCTGGCGTCCACCCCCTATGTTCCTCTGATCCCGCCTACCCTCCCCCTGATCATCCTGGGCAAGCTCATTACCTTTTACCTCTTTGGCCTGTATCGGGGAGTCTGGCGTTATACTGGCATCTACGATCTCCTCAACATCATCAAGGGGACCGCCTTGAGCTCAGCTCTGATTGGATTCATTTTCTTCTATGGATTTCGCATCGTAGGATTTCCCCGATCAGTCCTGGTGATTGACTGGCTCCTTACTCTGATCTTCGTAGCCGGCCTCCGCCTCCTCATACGCCTGTGCCTGAACCACTCTTCCTCTTTTTCCCTCTTTAAGGCTAAAGATCTCATCCATCCCTCCTGGAGGTCCGCCCTCCCGGTGAACCTGTTGATCGTGGGAGCGGGGGATGCAGGGGAGAAGATCTTGAGGGAGATCTGGGACAATCCGAGACTCCCTTATCAGGTCATTGGTTTCCTGGATGATAATGTGAAAAAGACAGGCTTACGGATTCATGGCCTCCCGGTGCTGGGAAAGACCGAGGAGTTGTCCCGGGTTGTCAGGGAAAGGCAGATCCAAGAGGTTCTGATCGCCATTCCCTCAGCCGGTGGCGCACAAATGCGTCGAATTGTAAACGCCTGCCAGGAAGGTGGAGTGCGCTTTAAGACGATTCCCGGCCTGGGGGATCTGATTAACGGGAAGGTTTCTATCAAGGAGATCCGTGATGTCTCCTATGAAGACCTCTTAGGCAGGGAGCCCATCCAACTCGACGAGGGCATTATCTCCGCTTGTTTGAGTGGAAAGCGGATTCTGGTCACTGGCGCTGGCGGATCTATTGGTTCTGAGCTGTGCCGCCAGATCGCCCGGTTTTCTCCTGAGCTATTGATTTGTTATGAGAGGACAGAGAATGCCCTGTTCCATCTGGAGATAAAGGTACTCAGGGATATCCCGGATCTCTCTTGGCGATCTTTTATCGGAGATATTCTCGACGAAAACCGCCTGTCCGAGGTTTTTAAAAGAACCGCCCCTCAGATTGTTTTCCACGCCGCCGCTTACAAACATGTCCCGCTCATGGAACTGAATCCAGTTGAGGCCGTCAAGAATAACATCCTGGGTACTCAGAAGGTCGCTTTTATGGCGGATCGCTCGGGCGTAGAACGATTTGTGCAGGTTTCTACCGATAAAGCGGTGGAACCGATTAATATCATGGGAGCAACCAAGCGAGCGGCAGAGCTGGTCATCCAGAGCTTCCCTCGAATCGGTTCGGGAAGGTATGTCGCGGTAAGATTCGGCAATGTAGTCGGCAGTGAGGGATCGGTGGTACCCCTCTTTCAGGCCCAGATTGCAAAGGGAGGGCCAGTCACCGTGACCCATCGCGAGGCAACCCGCTTTTTCATGTCGATCCCGGAGGCAGCCCAGTTGATCCTCGAAGCGGCCTCCATCGGCAAGGGAGGAGAAATACTCCTTTTGGAGATGGGGCTACCGGTGCGCATCGTTGAGCTGGCTGAGGACCTCATTCGCCTCTCAGGGAAAGAGCCTTATGCCGACATTGATATTGTCTTCACCCGGTTGCGGCCAGGAGAGAAATTGCATGAGGAGCTGATCGCCGAAGATGAAAATGCCCTTCCCACCTCCTATCCCAAGATTCGAATCCTCAAACCCTCCCCGGTGGATAAGGCAAAGGTTCTTCAGGATGTCGAGAAACTGAGTCGCCTGATCGCCTCGGCCAATGGCTTCCCAGTTCCCATTCCTCCTGTCCTCTCTCAGTTGGGCAGAATCGTTCCCGAATATGTTCCTGGCCCAGACATCGTTGCACAGACCAGCAAATAGCTGAGTACTAAGAAGAAAGGATTGAGAGATGAGGAGAGGCCTTCTCAGATACTTCACTCGGCGATTCGGCGGAAACGGGCCTTTTTTTGTTTTTTGTCTTTTATCGGCCCTGCATTTGCTACATGCGTCTCCTGCCTTTGCCTCCTCCAATATTCCCCTTGACTCCTGGATCTATGAGTCGTTAGAACGCCTGGCCAACAGTAGCCTGGTGGAGCAGGCCTCTCTGTCCACCAAACCCTTAAGCCGGCAGGAGGCAGCGGAGATCTTAGCTCAAGCCATCAGCAAGATCGAAAAGGGAGAGGGAACCTATGGCTTCCAAAATGCCTTGTTGGAGGATCAATTCGAGATCCTGATCGAGGAATTCAAGTGGGAGCTACAGCGGATGGGGGTCTATCCCTTCGGAAAGAAGGAAAAGCCGAAGTGGTTCTCCATCAAGCCCCTGGAGATGGTTCAGGCAAAGGGGGGCTATGCCGAGGATCCCTATCTTTTGGAGAATAGCAAAGCCGATCAGCGGGCCCATGGATTCAATCTCAGGGTGGGAGGCGCCGGCCGGGTGGAGCTGGCGGAGTATTTCTCGTTATATGTACACCCGGAATACCGCTATGACGACGAAGAGAACAAAGGCTACTTCTTGGAAACCTATGGGAAGCTGACCCTGGCCAATATCGAGCTCCAGGTCGGGCGCGATTCCCAATGGTGGGGACCCGGGTATCACGGCTCCCTCTTGCTATCAAATCATGCCATGCCCCTGGATCTGGTCAAGCTCTCCTCTGCGACCCCTTTTCAGCTTCCCTGGATCTTTCGGTATCTGGGCTTCTTCGACCTCTCCCTTTTCCTTGCCCGACTGGAAGAGGATCGCGATTTCCCCCATGCCAAGCTGGCAGGGATGCGGATCGATTGGTCTCCCTTCTCCTTCCTGGAATTGGGGGCATCCCGGGTGATCCTTTTCGATGGGAAAGGCAGACCTGCCTACAGCTTCTCTGATTACCTGGAGGTCCTGGGTGCCCGGAAGGAAAACAGACCGGGGAAATTCAATAATAGCCAGATTGCCTCGATAGATGCTGTCCTGCGATGGAGAAATATGGGGCGCTACCTGCCCCTGGCCAATGCCCTGGTGCTCTATGGTGAATATGGCGGGGAGGATATGGCGGGGGAAAAGAGCGGGATCGGTTTTCCCTATAAGGCTGGAGTCATCGGGGGGATTCTCCTGCAGGACTTTCTCACCGCTGAGGGCCTGGATCTAAGGGCAGAATACGCCAGGACCAACAAGGTGTGGTATCGCCATGGTGTCTATACCTCGGGGTATACTTATAAAGGGGTCATCCTGGGCCACCATATGGGAGGAGACGCGGATGATGTTTATCTCCGTCTCAGTCATTGGCTCAACAAGAATTGGCAGATCGCCCTGGATGTCGATCAACAGCGACAAGGCCTCTCCCGCTCGCTGCGAGTCCGGGAGAGGTATATAGAGCCCAGCGTCCTTCTGTTTCGCCCCCGGGAGATCCCCTTGTCGGCAACGCTCGCCTACCGCTTCGTCCGCACGGAGAACGCAGGATATAAAAGGGGCGAAGACCATAGCAACCATCTGGCCCGTTTGGATCTGACCTTCAGCTTTTGATGGATTGGGAATCAGACCTTCACGGAATCACTTGACGGAGGGCAGAAAACATTATAATAAAGAGAGCCTATGATAATAGCAATATATCCCTCTAAGCCTTTTTATCGTGCCAATCAGCACCGAGGTTCCGGCGAGAGAAGACTGTCGAAGCTTGGGATCCTCTCCCTAATTTCCCTCATCTTTTTCTGTTATTGGGTGGTTCCCACTTCTCTGGTCTCCGCTGAGCCGGCCCCTTCAGCCGCTCCTCCGTCTTCCACTGCTACGGGTCAACCCCCTTCCGTTTCGACGCCTCCCAGTCCCTTAGGATCCCCAGCGGTTACGCCGGCACCCTCCCCGGGGGAGGGGGTCGCCCCCCCCCCTGCCCTACCGACGCCCCTGCCGGCACCGACTCCGGGGGCGGCTCCGGCAGCCGCACCCGAGGCCCCTCCCTCCTCCATTGAGTACATGTTTGAACAGCCCTATGAGGTCTCCGTCCCTCAGGTCATCCCGCGCGCGCTCAAGCAATTCGGATACGATCTGTTTCGGGCGCCCAGCTCGACCTTCGCCCCGGTCACCGATGTCCCGGTAGGACCAGATTTTATCCTGGGGCCCGAGGATAGCATGACCATCTTTATGTGGGGTCTGGTAGAAAATGTCCTGAGTGTGACTATAGACCGCAATGGCAATATCTTTCTCCCCAAGGCGGGCACCCTTCGCCTGGCCGGCCTCCGGTTCGGCGAAGCGGAGATCCAGATTAAGGAAGCCCTGGCCAAGTATTTCAAGAAGTTCGAGGTAAAGG
Source organism: bacterium (assembly GCA_043800755.1). Classification (GTDB taxonomy): domain Bacteria; phylum Methylomirabilota; class Methylomirabilia; order CAVQYV01; family CAVQYV01; genus JAZDMQ01. The sequence continues at coordinate 5,323 of JAZDMQ010000094.1, forward strand.
TCGTCATGAGGGACCTCCATACCATCAAGGTCTTTGTGGTAGGGGAGGTAGTCAGGCCCGGGGGATACACCATCAGCTCCCTCTCCACCATCTCCAATGCCCTCTATGTGGCGGGAGGACCATCGAAACAAGGCACCATGCGCACTATCAGGCTCATGCGCGATAATAAGACGGTGATCACCCTGGATCTCTATGATTTTCTCCTCAAGGGAGACAAGACCAATGACCTGAGGTTGGAGACCGGGGATACCATCTTCGTCCCCCCCATTGGCCCGGTGGCGGCGATCTCGGGGATGGTGAAGAGGCCGGCGGTCTACGAATTGAAAGGCCCCACCCGCATCAGCCAGCTCATCGAAATGGCCGCGGGACTGGTTCCCATGAGCTATCTGCGGCGGGTCCAAATAGAACGATTCCGGGGGCATCAGGAGAAGGTGGTGACGGACCTGGATGTGAGTGCCCTCTATGAGGGCAAGGACCCCGGAGCCGACATCGAGATTAAAGATGGGGATTTCATCAAAGTCTTTCCCATCGATACCATGGTTTACAATCGGGTGCGCCTGGAAGGGGCGGTTAAATATCCGGGAGATTATGAACTGAAGCCCAATTTGACCTTGAGCCAGCTCCTAACCCCAGAAAAGCTCTTGCCCCAGGCCCATTTGGAGAAAGTGGAGCTGATCCGACTGAAGCCCGACTTCACCTATGAAGTGCTGTATGTAAATCTGCGCAGCCTTCTGCAGGGTGACCTCTCCCAGGATATCGCTCTGCAAAAGATGGACCGCATCGTGGTCAGCACCGAGCTTCGAGCCCTCGAAACCGTAACCGTTTCGGGCGAGGTGAAGCGGCCCGGCACCTACACTATCGTGAAGGGCGAGAAGCTGAGCTCCGTCATTCGTCGGGCGGGAGGTTTTACCAGCGATGCCTATCCAAAGGCCGCAGTCTTCACCCGGAAGACCATCCGCGATACCGAGAAGGAGCAACTGGACAAATTCTTGAAGGCCCAGCAACAGGCGCTCTTACAGGAATCGGCGGCCTATGCCGCCGCAGGGCAGGCAGAGACCGAGGCCGCTGTGCAGCGTCAGGCCGTGGCCCAACGGCAACAGCTCTTGACCTTGCTCTCTCAGCAGATTCCCCTGGGCAGGATGGCGATCCGCCTGGCTGAGCCCGAAAAATTGGAGAACACTCCTGACGATATCCTCCTCACCGATGGCGATACCCTCTTCATCGCCAAGCGTCCGAGTTCGGTCCTGGTTTTAGGTAGCGTTTACAACCAATCGGCCTTTCTCCACAAGGAGGGTGAGAATTACCAGTATTACCTGGAGCGGGCCGGGGGACTTACCCGCGAGGCAGATGGAAAAGGAATCTACATGCTGAAGGCGGATGGTTCTGCCGAGAAGAGCTTCCTCAAGATGCGAAAGATCGAGGTGGGAGATACCATCGTGGTCCCGGTGAGCACCGAGGCCAAATATCGGCCCATCCCACTGGCCAGGGATATCGCCACCATCATTGGCCATTTCGCAGTCACGCTGGGTGTCCTCATCGCCCTCTTCTAACTTCACCCTATAGACCAAATAGACGAAACAGACGAAACAGACCAGATAGACGAAAGGTAACCCATCCAGGTTCCCAACGCCAAGAACGCCATTAACTCAATAAACGCCATAAGCGCTACCAACGCGATAAACTGGATAAAAGAAAGGCGGAGGCCGGGAGGAAGGTAAAATGGCAACCCGACGGATCATCGCCCTTTTTGCGATTGCCCTGAGCGCCCTTTCGCTATCGGGGTGTGGGACAACGCTTCACATCCTGGAACCGAAGGAGGGAATCGTCTATTACAATACCTTCCCCACCTTCAAGTGGGAAGTCCTTCCCCAGGCCTCCGGCTACCAGATTCAGGTAGCCCTGGATGAGAATTTTCAAAAAATCGTCCTGGATCGAAGCGGTATCGTCCAGGAGAGCTTCCGCACCCCCCAGGAGCTTCAATTCTTTAGCACCAAGCTCTACTGGAGGGTCAGGCCGTTGGTGAAGGGCAAATTGAAAGATTGGTCTCCCCCCCTCTCCTTTGAAATCAGCCCGTTAAAGCCTCCCGAGCTCAGGCAGCCGGTGGGGGAGATCAAGGAACTGCAACCTGTTTTTCAATGGGAGAAGGTGCAGGAGGCCAAGAGTTATCACCTGCAATTATCGACCAACAAAGAATTCAGCAATATCTTATGGGAGCAACCCAATTGTGGAGAAACCAAATCCCAGCTCGCCCAGCTCCGCCTCAAGTACGATACCTCTCATTATTGGAGGGTAAGGGCGGTAGCGGAGGATGCGGGAGTCGGCCCCTGGTCCGGAGCCCAGCAGTTCCTGATCCCCTTCACCTCCCCGCAGGCCAGAGAGCCGAGTGGCTCCATGGGTTTCCTCACGCTTTCCTTCACCTGGACGGGCTCCCCCATTGCCCTCTCTCACGAGGTTCAGGTCTCCCGTGATCCCGCGTTTGGCCAGCTCGACATAGATGAGTTAGTAGAGGGAACCAGATATGATCCCCCTGCACATAAATTGGGATAATATAACATTACCTATCATTGGAGGGTGAGAGGGCATAACAAGGATGGCTCATCCTCTTGGAGCAACCCCCTGAGCTTCACCGTCCCCTTCCCTTCCCCCACCCTCAAGTCTCCAGGGGGGGCGATCTTTACCAGAAACCCGGTCTTTCACTGGAGCAAGGAAGCCCGGGCGAACAGCTATCGGCTTCAGGTATCTGCCAATAAAGAATTCTCTACCACGATCCTGGATATTTCTGACCTCAAGGACCCAACCTATGCCTTGACCACCGCCGACCTTTCCTATAAAGGTCAATACCTTTGGCGAGTCATGGCCAAGGATGAGCTGGGAGAGAGCAGCTGGTCAGCCCCTCTCTCCTTTACCTTACAGATGCCCCTGCCCAACCTGACCGAGCCAATTGGTGTGATCTTCGATCCTCGCCCCACCTTCGTCTGGAATGTCCCTAAAGATGCCACAGGTACACGGCTCCAGGTCTCAAACCGAGAGGATTTCGTGGTTCTTCTTCTCGATAAACCGAACCTGCAGGGCAATACCTATAATATGGAACAGGACCTCGCGTACGAAGGGGTTTACTTCTGGCGAGTCAAGGCCCTATTCCCTGAAGGGGAGAGCGATTGGTCGCCCATCTCCCGTTTCGTAATCAACTACAAGATCCCGGATCCCCTGTCTCCCAAGGAGAGGGAGGAGGCGAAAACACTTACCCCTACCTTCACCTGGAAAAGGGCAACCGGGGCCGTGGAATACGCCATTCAGATTGCCAAGGATAGTGGCTTTGCCAAGCCCTCCGTCGAGGCTAGGCCCGTCAAGGGGGAGAGCTATACCTCTCCCCGCCTGGAGGCCGGCTTCACTTACTTCTGGAGGGTGAAAGGAATCTTTAGCAACAAAGGGGAAAGCGATTGGTCCAAGTCCTTCTCTTTCGCGATCCCCCAGCAGCCGTTGCCTATCATCGCTAACTCGCTTCAGATCACTGATGACAAGGATAGCAACGAGATGGAGCCCGTGTTCACCCCTGATGGCAAGAGGCTCCTATATGTAGTAGAGAAGAAGGGTCTCAAGGAGATCTGGTGCAAGGAGGTCTCCACCCGGGAAGGGAAGTACCAGTTCGCCAAGGGGACATCCCGCATCACATGGAGCGTGAGTGGCTGTCAGGATCGACATCCCAGCCCTTTCCCCGATAATCTCCATGTCGCTTATACCTCCAACCGGCTGAGGGATATAGATAACATCTGGTCGAAGTCCTTGTCCGGGCATATCCTGACCGAACTGACCTGCACCAGCGAGGGCTCCTACAACCCCGCCGTTTCTCCGGATGGCAAGAAAATCGCCTATGTGGCTAAGAATGTTGATGGAGTCGAATATGTATGGGTTATGAATGCGGATGGAACAGGCTACACCCAATTCTATGAAGGAAGAGAGCCGGCCTGGACTCCAGATGGGCAAAGGATCATTTTTGTCTCTCGCCGCGCTGGGAAGAGCGAACTCTGGCTCATGGAGAAGGACGGCCTGAACCTGAGTCGGCTGACGATTTCCACCGGGGGGGAAGAATATATGCAGCCGAGCCTCTCTCCCGATGGAAAGACGGTTGCCTTTATTTGCAATAAGAATGGAAACTGGGATATCTGGATCATGAATCTGGATGGAAGCGGGATGCAACACCTGACAACCTACCTGGGCGAAGATATCAACCCCACCTGGGCCCCTGACGGGAAGGCGATTCTCTATGGCTCCACCCGTAATGCCGACGATCTCAATCTCTGGCTCGACTATCTGCCCTCGGAGATAGTGGAGTCAGGGAAATGAGGGGGAGGTAGAGAAGGATGAAGGGCCAACTGCGAATCGATGGCGATGTCTGGTTAATCCTGCTGTTACTGTGCCTCTGCCAGCTGACCCTAAGCGCCTGTGGGGGAAAGGCTATAGAGGGGCGGATGGATACCTCCCTTTTCGAGAGGGTGAGCTTCATAGAGTCCTTGAACCTCAGCCAGAAGGCGTGGAAAAAGACGCCCCGGCCAGACAACCTGGTCCTGGATGGACAGGGACAGCTTTATCTTGTCGATGCAGCGAATGATTGCATCCAGGTCTTCTCCCCCTCCGGGAAGTTCCTGCAGACCTTCGGCCCTCACCTGGCCGGAGGGATCTCCAAGAAGGTCACACCGGCAAACCTTGACTCCCCGCGGGGAGTGGCGGTGGATCAGGAGGGAAAAGTCCATGTGGCCGACACGAATAATCACCGCATCCTCATCTTTGACCGCGAGGGGAATCTCATTCGCGCCTTTGGAAGGAAGGGGGATGGAAACGGCGAATTTCGCTTTCCCCATTCTGTGGCCTTAGATAGTAAAGGCAGGATCTATGTGGCCGATACGGGAAATGACCGCATCCAGATCTGCGGCCCCGACGGGATCTTTTTGAGCAAATTCGGGAGACGGGGAGAGGAGGCCGGGCGATTCCGAGAACCCGTCAATCTGCGAATCGATGGGAAAGATACCATTTATGTAGTGGATCGGGGCAATCATCGCATCCAGAAATTCGATTCCAATCTCGCCGTGCTCTGGGTCTCCGGAAGGAAGGGCAAGCTCCACGGACAATTTATGGATCCGGCTGGAATTGACCTGGATGGGCAGGGCAACCTCTATGTGGCGGATCAGGGAAATTGCAGGGTTCAGGTCTTGGATGGGAGCAATGGCCGCTTCCTGTATAGCTTCGGCTGCAAAGGCAAGGGACCGGGCGAGTTCAAAGAACCCTCCGGGGTAGCATGTTACAAGGAAGGGGGAAGGGTGTACATTGCCGACATTGAATTGGGGCAGGTACAGATCCTGGAGGTTAAGCTTGCCAAGCCCCTGACGCCTTCTCCGCCAAAGGAGGCTTCAGGGGAGTCACCTCCCTCTACTTCGCAAGAGGAGATAGCGGGCTTTGAACCGAGGATTGCGGTTCTCGATTTTGAGAATGACAATGCCCAGGCCTCTGAGTTTCAATATGGCAGACTGCTCTCCCAGATGACGATAACCGCCCTCGTCTTCTCGCGCCGCTTCGAGGTGGTGGAGAGATCTCAACTGGAGAAGGTACTAAAAGAGCAAGCCCTGAGCCAATCCGGGATCATCAAGGAACCCAAGAAATTAGGTGAGCTATTGAATGTGGACCTGATCCTGGTGGGTAATGTGGCCCGCTATCCCCAATTCATCGAGGTCTTTGTCCGCCTGGTGGATGTAGAGACCGGGAAGATCCTTGCCGCCACCAGTGGAAGGGTCAAGGATGACGCAGAGCTGTCGGAGGCGACGAATGCCCTGATTGAGAACATCATTTCCGGCTACGACGCCCTCTCCGGCCAGATCTCGGGGATGGTGCAACCCATCGATTCCGATGCGACGATAAAGGCCTTCCGCGGAGGAAAGATAAAGGGCCAGTACCGGATCAATCCGTTAGATGGGCGATATACCATCAGGGGCCTTCCCCCTGGCAACTACAGGTTGCGGGTGGAAGCAGATGGATACAATCCAGAGGAGGCCAAGGAGACCATAGCCGTGCGGGCTGGCAAGGAGAGTTCCAATAACAACTTCAAGCTCACCATCTCCACCAGGCTACCGAAGGTTCCCTCCGGCTTGAGGGCTACGGGTGGGGACAGGGAAATCCAACTCAATTGGGACCCCTCAGACGAGAAGGATCTGGTCGGATACAAAATCTCCCGCAGCATCTTGCCCTCTTCCGGCTTTAGCCAAATTGGCTCCTCCATGGCCAACTTCTACATGGACAAAGGCCTAAAGAATGGAACTACCTATTATTATCAAATCGTCTCTTATTTCAGAAATGGAATTGAAAGCGCAAGATCTTCCATCGTGGCGGCCACCACGCTGGACATCTCCCCGGCGATTCCTACCGGAGTCAGCGGGAGCATTGACATAGAGAAAAAGGGGGTGAGACTGACCTGGAACCGGAATGCGGAGCCCAATGTCTCCGGATACAAGATCTATCGGAGCCGTGTCCCGGAAGGCTTATACGAGCTTTTGGGATCTGTTACCACCAACTCCTATCTCGATCAGGCTATCGAAGAAGGACAAACCTATTACTATAAGGTGAGTGCCTGTACCGATTCAGGCATCGAAAGTCCTCAGTCCAAATTCATCGCCCTTAGCATAGCCTTTCGCCCCTGACGATGGGTCGATCACTTGCGCCATTACGCCCTCAACGCTATAACGCGTCCAACGCGATAGCGCTATTAACGCGAAGAACGCGATAAACGCTACCCTTCAACTCCTTTTGCCCCCCCCTTTTACCCCTCTACCATCTACAAGGACCCTTCACTTCTCTTCCTCTGCGGCCTTCGGAGAAGCCCCACCCGCCCTGCGCCTCTTCTCCTCTAAGTCTAAGGCTTCCCTGATGCGCTCCGACAAAGCTTGTACCTTACCGGCGTGCCTCCATTCCTCTTCGCCTTTGGGTTCTCTCTCCGGTTGGATGACGCGCCAGGTGATCTTGCCGCTGAGCGGAGGTTCCGGATACGCCCCCGGATCGTAAAGCATATAGTCCCTTAAAGGTGTCGGCTCCTCTTGATAACAGGCGCAAACGGCTTGACGAAGAACCTCTGGCGAGCCCTCATTCAAGAGGTCTATCACGGTGATCTGTTTACGAAATCGCTCCACCTGTCCCGTTGGGATATTGAAGAGATAAGGGGTGGGCGCCTCGGATCCAACCACGCGTTTGTTTTCATCCATCCCGTCCCGGGCAAGAGCCAAGATGGTGCCACCTACCAGATGCCCCGGGAACTCTGGACCGCACACGATCAAGTACCGGATGTTAGGATTAGAAACCAGGTTGCAGATGACCTTTTCCAGACCGATGTTCTCAGTTTGCAGGGTGCCGGCCCATCGCAGCCCCGCATCCAACGGCAACCCTTACCAGATGCTCTATTGCGGGCGGTGTCTTCTCCCGTATCCACCGGAGTATTACCGCCACCGCAACCGGAGAATAATCATTTCCGCGGAGGTAGCATCCCTCTTCTGGTGGATAATCCGCTGCGGGTTGCACTTTCTCGATCTTTGCCATTACTTTGTCTCCACTCAACTGTCCCTGGAAACGCTGATCCCTAACGCTCGATCGCTTCCTCTCGCCTGTTTAGGAACCCCCCCTCCCTGCCCCCAGGGCATAGGTCTCTCCCCTATCTATCGGGCAGTGAAGAGCAGATAGATCCCTCCCAGAATCACCAAGGCCCCGCAGATCTTCTTGACGATGATGCTGCCCTTGGATCTCTCATTCCAGTTCAGATACCGCTGGACGACTTCGGCACTGGTGCCTGCAGCCACGATGACCGAGCAGTGGCCCAATCCATACATCAATAGA